>NZ_JACVBS010000027.1:0-72229 GCF_014852545.1 Variovorax sp. VRV01 | reverse complement strand
CCCGCAACGTGGACGACACCATGTCCACCATGGTGGCCGAGCCTTACGTCAACCACATTCCCACCATGACCGGCGGCGTGGGCTACCAGGCGCTGCACAGCTTCTACAGCAACCACTTCGTCAACAGCAATCCGCCCGACACCACGCTCGTGTCGATCTCGCGCACGGAGGGCGCCACGCAGGTGGTGGACGAGCTGCTCTTCAGCTTCACGCACACCACCGAGATTCCGTGGATGCTGCCGGGCGTGGCGCCGACCGGCCGGCGCGTGGAGATTCCGCTGCTGGCGGTGGTCAAGTTCCGCGGCGACAGGCTCTACCACGAGCACATCTACTGGGACCAGGCCAGCGTGCTGGTGCAGGTGGGCCTGCTCGACCCGAAGCTGCTGCCGGTGGCGGGCGTGGAGACGGCGCGCAAGCTGCTGGACGAAACGCTGCCGTCGAACACGCTGATGCCGGGCTGAAAGGCCTCTCCGGGGAGGGCGGCGCCGCGGCGCCAGCCGGCTTCTAGAATGCTCGCGTGAGTGCCCTTCCCTCTTCCATTCCGTCCCCCGAACGCCGCCCGATCCGCGAACTTCCCGACGAGCTGATCAGCCAGATCGCCGCGGGCGAAGTGGTCGAACGCCCGGCCTCCGTGGTGCGCGAGCTGCTCGACAACGCCCTGGACGCCGGTGCGCGCCAGGTCACGGTGCGGCTGGCTTCGGGCGGCGTGCGGCTGATCTCGGTGGAGGACGACGGCCAGGGCATTCCGCGCGAAGAACTCACGGTGGCGCTGCGCCGCCATGCCACCAGCAAGATCGCGAGCCTGAACGATCTCGAGACCGTGGGCACCATGGGCTTTCGCGGCGAGGCGCTCGCGGCCATCAACGCCATTGCGGAGCTCAGCATTCTTTCGCGCTTTGCGGGCGCCGATGGTGCCTTCGCGCTCGACGGCCGCACCGGCGAACTGCGGCCGGTGGCCCGCGCGGTCGGCACCACGGTCGAGGTGCGTGAACTGTTCTTTGCGACGCCGGCGCGGCGCAAGTTCCTGAAGACCGACGCCACCGAGCTGGCCCACTGCATCGAGGCCGTGCGCCGCCATGCGCTGGCGCGGCCCGAAGTCGGCTTTTCGGTGTGGCACGACGGCAAGCTGATGGAGCAGTGGCGCGCCGCCGAGCGGCGCGAGCAGCGCCTGGCCGATGCGCTCAGCGACGACTTCGTGGCGCAGAGCGTGGCCGTCGAGCACTTGGGCGGCGCGGTGCGCGTGGCCGGGCGTGCCGGGATTCCGGATGCGGCGCGCTCGCGTGCCGACCAGCAGTTCTTCTACGTCAACGGCCGTTTCGTGCGCGACAAGGTGCTCTCGCATGCCGTTCGCAGCGCCTATGAAGACGTGCTGCACGGCCAGCGCCAGCCCGTGTATGCGCTGTACCTCGACATCGACCCGTCGCGCGTCGACGTGAACGTGCATCCGACCAAGATCGAGGTGCGTTTTCGCGATGGCCGCGAGGTGCACCAGGCGGTGCGCCATGCGATCGAGAACGCGCTTGCGGCACCGCGCGCGGGCGATGCCGTCGCGCCGGCAGCACCGCAGCCCTTTTTCAAGCCGAACTTGCCCGCTTCGGGTGCGACCTGGGCCCAGCCGGGCATCAATTTCGTCGCGGCGGAGCGCGGCGCCGGCGATTTCGAGGCCATGTGGCCCCAGCGGACCGGCGGATCGGAGCCCGACTCCGAAACCGGCGGTTCTTCACCATGGCCCGCCGCCGCTGCGGCGTTCCGGGCCCCTGCCATGGGGCAGCCGGCCGAATCGACGGCCCCGAGCGCCCTGTCCACCAACGAGCAGGCCTGGCCGCTGGGCCGCGCGCTGGCGCAGCTGCAGGGCATCTACATCCTGGCCGAGAACAGCCAGGGCCTGATCGTGGTCGACATGCACGCGGCCCACGAACGCATCGTCTACGAGCGCCTCAAGACCCAGCTCGACGGCGCCGCCATCACGAGCCAGCCGTTGCTGATCCCGGCCACGTTCGCGGCCACGCCCCAGGAAGTGGCCACCGCCGAGGCCTGCGCCGCGGTGCTGCCGACTTTGGGGCTGGAAATCACGCCGTTCTCGCCGCGCACCCTTGCGGTGCGCGCGGTGCCGGGTACCCTGGCCGATGGCGATCCGGTGGAGCTCGCGCGCAGCGTGCTGGCCGAATTGGCGCAGCACGACGCCAGCACCGTGGTGCAGCGGGCGCAGAACGAATTGCTCTCGACCATGGCCTGCCATGGTGCGGTTCGGGCCAACCGCAAGCTCACGATCGACGAAATGAACGCTTTATTACGTCAAATGGAAGCCACCGAGCGTTCGGACCAGTGCAACCATGGCCGCCCGACCTGGCGGCAGCTGTCGATCCGGGAGCTGGACGCGCTTTTTATGCGCGGCAGATAGCAAATCAGGGCATTTTGAGGGTTTTTCCGGGGTTTTTGGCCGTCATCCGGAAAGTGGGCACGGGCGTTGCGTATGTAGAACAAAGTGCCACTCGAGGGCACTTGGGGGGAAGTGCTGGGGCGCAGTGTCGGCGCGCTCCATGCTCGAGCATGAACTTTCCGCCGGCTTCGCTGTCCCTCTAGTCCATGAAACGCTGGTCCCTCCTTGCCTCCGTTCTTTCGCTGTGCGCCCTTCTGGCCGCCGGCTGTTCCACATTCGACGAACAGCAACGCGAGTGGATCTTCCAACCCAGCGACCGCAGCTGGGGCAACACCGCCACCATGACCGAGGGCATGCAGGACGTCTGGATCGACTTCCAGTCCTCCATCACCGGCGAATCCGCCCGCCTTCACGGCCTCTGGCTCGGCGGCGAGCCAGAAACCACCGACCGGCCGGTCATGCTGTACCTGCACGGCGCCCGCTACAACGTGGCCGGATCGGCGCCGCGCATCCAGCGCATGCACGAGCTCGGCTTCTCGGTGCTGGCCATCGACTACCGGGGTTTCGGCAAGAGCTCCAAGGGCCTGCCGTCGGAAGAATCAGCGCGCGAGGACGCCCGCGCCGCCTGGACCTGGCTCGCGGCCCGCCATCCGCGGCAGCACCGCTACATCTTCGGCCACTCGCTCGGGGGCGCCATCGGCATCGACCTGGCCGCCAGCGTCAACGACGAGAGCGGCACCATCGTCGAAAGCACCTTCACCTCCATTGCCGACGTGGTGAGCGGCTTCAAGTGGGGCTGGCTGCCGTTCGGCCCGTTCATCACGCAGCGCTTCGAGGCGATCAACCGCGTCAAGGACATCGGCGCGCCGCTGCTGGTGGTGCATGGCACCGCCGACAGCCTGATCAATCCCACGCTGGGCCGCAAGCTCTACAACGCGGCCACCGTGCCCAAGCTCTTCGTGCTGGTGGAGGGTGGATCGCACCACAACACCAATTCGATCGGCGAGGCGCAGTACCGCTCGGCGCTGTCGCAGCTGTTCCGCATGAAGCCCGAGACCACCCTGGCTTCGCGGCAAGGGGAAGGCACGCCCGTGCTGCGCGGCACGCCATCACTGCCGGCCGCGCCGACCGCTCCGCGCACCGATTCGCCGGCCCTGCCGCAGGAAGCGCGCGCCAAGGCCAGCGCCAGCGCGCAGGCGATCTGAGGCTTCCGATTTTGTTGTTACCCTCGGGCGCTTATGCCGCCCTCCGCTGCCGCCTCCGGCCTTCCTGAAAACCCCACATACATCGCGCTCGCGGGGCCGACCGCCTCCGGCAAGACGGCGGTGGCGCTCGCGCTGGCGCGGGTGCGCCCGATCGAGATCGTCAGCGTCGATTCCGCGCTGGTCTACCGCGGCATGGACATCGGCACCGCCAAGCCGAGCCCGGCCGAGCAGGCCGCCGTGCCGCATCACCTGATCGACATCCTCGACCCGCGCGAAAGCTACAGCGCGGCCGCCTTCGTGGCCGATGCGACGCGGCTGATCGGCGAGATCCGCGCCCGCGGCGCACTGCCGCTGCTGGTGGGCGGCACCATGCTGTATTTCAAGGCACTGTTCGACGGCATCGACGCCATGCCCGCGGCCGATGCCGCCGTGCGCGCGCGCATCGACGCCGAAGCCGCCGCGCTGGGCTGGCCCGCGATGCATGCACGGCTCGCCAAGGTCGACCCTGCGACGGCCGCGCGCCTCGCGCCGCAGGACAGCCAGCGCATCCAGCGCGCGCTCGAGGTATGGGAGAGCAGCGGCCAGCCGCTGTCGAGCTTCCATGCGAGCGACAACAAGGCCGCGAAGGCAGTGGATGGCGGCGTTCTCTTTTCACTCGAACCCGAGGACCGCGCGTGGCTGCATGCGCGCATTGCCGAGCGCTTCGACGCCATGCTGGCCGCCGGCTTCCTCGACGAGGTCAGGGCGCTGCGCGCACGCGGCGACCTGTCGACCGAGCTGCCCTCGATGCGCTGCGTGGGCTACCGGCAGGCCTGGGAAATGCTCGACGCCTGCGGCGGCGCGCAGCCCGATGCCAAGGCCATGGACGAGCTGCGCGAACGCGGCATCGCGGCCACGCGCCAGCTCGCCAAGCGGCAGATCACCTGGCTGCGCAGCATGCCGGCGCGCACCGTCATCGCCTGCGACGCGCCCGATGCCGTGCAAACGACCGTTCAACGCATGGCAGGCACCACCGCATGACGCTGCGCATTTCCGGGCTCGCCAAGCACTACGGCGACGTGCCCGTGTTCGAGAACGTGGCGCTCAGCGTCGAACCCGGCGAGTTCGTCGCGATCGTGGGCGAATCGGGCGTCGGCAAGTCGACGCTGCTCAACTGCATGGCCGGGCTCGACCACTGGGACGCAGGCACGGTCACGCACGACGGCACCGACATCGGCGCGCTCGACGGCGAAGCCTGCGCGCTCTGGCGCCGGCGCCACGTGGGCTTCGTGTTCCAGGCCTTCCACGTGCTGCCGCACCTCGACGTGGCGCAGAACGTCTCGCTGCCGCTGATGCTGCTGGGCGGCAAGCGCGATGAAGGCCGCGTCGCGCACATGCTCGACGCAGTGGGCCTGCCCGGCATGGGCGCGCGCCTGCCGCAGACGCTCTCGGGCGGCCAGCTGCAGCGCGTCGCGATCGCGCGCGCGCTGGTGCACCGGCCCGCCCTGCTGCTGGCCGACGAGCCCACCGGCAACCTCGACCCGGGCACCGCTTCGAAGGTGATGGAACTGCTGATCGGCCAGACGCGCGAGCACGGCGCCTCGCTGGTGCTGGTGACGCATTCGGAGAGCGCGGCAGCCCGCGCGGACCGTCTGCTGCACCTCACGGCCGAGGGAATACGCGCCTGAGCGAGCTAGGGCCTGTTAACAGGCCCTAGGCGAGCAGTGCCGCGTAGCGCGAGAGGTCGACGTTGCCGCCGCTGACCACGATGCCGATGCGTTGGCCCGCGATGGCCTTGCCCGCGGCAATGGCGCCCGCGAAGGCAAGGCAGCCGGTCGGCTCCACCACGATCTTCATGCGCTCGGCAAAGAAGCGCATCGCGTCGACGAGCTGCTCGTCGGTCACGGTGAAGATGTCGTCCACGTCGCGCCGGATGATGCCGAAGGTGTATTCGCCCAGGTGCTGCGTCTGCGCGCCGTCGGCAATGGTCTTGGGCGTTTCGATGTGCACGATCTTCCCGGCGCGCAGCGACTGCTGGCCGTCGTTGCCCGCCTCGGGCTCCACGCCGTAGACCTTGCAATCCGGCGCCAGCGCACGCGCCGACAGCGCCGAACCCGACAGCAGCCCGCCGCCGCCCAGGCACACGAACAGCTGGTCGAGCGGGCCGGTTTCCTCGATCAGTTCCTTCACCGCCGTGCCCTGCCCCGCGAGCACGTCGGGATGGTCGTAGGGCGGGATCATCGTCATGCCGCGCTCCTGTGCGAGCCGCTTCGTGAGCGCCTCGCGGTCTTCGGTGAAGCGGTCGTACATCACCACTTCGGCGCCATAGCCCTTGGTGGCCGCGACCTTGGCGGCCGGCGCGTCCTTGGGCATGACGATCACGGCCGGCATCGACAGGAGCCGGGCCGACAGCGCAACGGCCTGCGCATGGTTGCCCGAGGAGAACGCGATCACGCCGCCCTTGTGCTGCGCGGCGTCGAACTTCGACAGCGCATTGAATGCACCGCGGAACTTGAATGCGCCCATGCGCTGGAAGTTCTCGCACTTGAAGAAGAACCTGGCGCCCCAGCGTTCGTCGGCCGTCTGCGATTGCAGCACGGGCGTGCGGTGGGCATGGCCCTCGAGCCGCGCGGCCGCGGCGATGACGTCGTCGTAGGTAGGGAGTTGCATGGGCCGAGCTTAGCGGCGGGTTACGTTCTTTTGCAGCCCCCATGGGTAAAAACCCGGGATGCGCCGCAGCCTCGAACTCCGTACTCTGTATACAGAGTTCAAAGAAGCCGTTTATGCCCGCCCAGCTCGTCAGCATCGAAGCCACGCCCGACCTCGTCGACCAGGTCTATCGCGTCCTGCTCGGCGCCATCAGCAGCGGCGCGCTGGCGCCCGGCGAGCGGATCACGCAGGAAGACATCGCGCAGCGCCTGTCGGTGTCGCGCCAGCCCGTGCTGCAGGCGCTGCGCCTGCTCAAGAAAGACGGCTTCGTGCACGACGCGCCCGGCCGCGGCGTGCTGGTGGCGCCGCTCGACGCCGACTGGATGCGCAAGGTCTATCAGGTGCGCGGCGCACTCGACGTGCTGGCCGCGCGGCTCGCGGCCGCACAGCGCTTTCGCATCGATCCCAGGCTGATGGAACGCGGCCGCCGTGCGGCGCGCGGGCGCAATGTCGAAGCCATGATCGACGCCGACATGGCCTTCCATCAGGCCATCTACGAAGCCTCGGGCAATCCGCTGATCGGCCAGAGCGCGGACCAGCACTGGCGCCACCTGCGCCGCGCGATGGGCGCGGTGCTGCAGGCCGAGCCGCAGCGCGAGACGCTGTGGGACGAGCACGAAGCCATCGCCGCCGCCATTGCGGCCGGCCATGCGCAGCGCGCCGCGCAGCTGAGCGAGGAACACGTCGCCCGGGCCAGCGAGGCACTGGGCCGGCGGCTCGCGCAGCAGCTCGCACGCGCCGCGTCCACCATCCCCACCCGCAAAGGAGACAAGACATGAAGTTGACCCCCGAGCAGCGCGCGCAATTCGAGCGCGACGGCTACCTGTTCTTCCCCGGCCATTTCTCGCCCGAAGAAACCAAGGCGCTGACCGATGCGGTGCCCGACCTGTACAGCAGGCGCGAGGCCTTCAACGTGCGCGAGAAAGGCTCGGATGCGGTGCGCACCAACTTTGCCGCGCACCTGATCAGCGAACCCTTCGCGCGGCTCGCGCGCCATCCGCGCATGGTGGAACCGGTGATGGATCTCTTCGGCGAAGAGGTCTACATGCACCAGTTCAAGATCAACGGCAAGATGGCCTTCGAGGGCGACGTGTGGCAGTGGCACCAGGACTACGGCACCTGGCTCAATGACGACCTGATGCCCACCGAACGCGCGATGAACGTCGCGATCTTCCTGGACGAGGTGAACGAGCACAACGGCCCGCTGATGTTCATTCCGGGCAGCCACCGCAAGGGCGTGGTGGATGCAAGGCACGACCTCACGACCACCAGCTATCCGCTCTGGACGGTGGACAACGACCTGATCCGGCAGCTGGTCGACCGCGCCGGCGGCCGGCACGGCGGCATCGTCTCGCCCAAGGGCCCCGCCGGCTCGATGATCCTGTTCCACAGCTGCCTCGTGCATGCCTCGGGCAGCAACCTCTCGCCGTTCAACCGCGTGGCGGTGTACCTGAGCCTGTGCGCGGTCAGCAACCACATCCGCCGCCACAAGCGGCCCGAGTACATCGCGCACAGAAACTTCACGCCCATCGAGCTGCTGCCCGACGACTGCCTGCTGAAGCCCTACCCGGTCGAGGTGCCGTGGAAGAACGGACTGCCCGAAAGCGCGCTCAAGACCTCGCTCGAAGTCCTCGACACCGCGGAGGCCTGAAGCAATGAGCCTCCACACCCGCCTGCAGCAGCGCGCCGCCGAAGGCCGCCCCATCCGCATCGGCCTGATCGGCGCCGGCAAGTTCGGCTCGATGTACCTCGCGCAGATTCCGCGCACGCCCGGCGTGCAGCTGGTGGCGATTGCCGACCTGTCGCCCGCGGCGGCGCGCGCCAACCTCGAGCGCGTCGGCTGGAACCCGGAGCGCGCCGCGGCGGGGTCGGTGCAGGAGGCCCTGACGACGGGCAGCACCTGGATCACCGACGACTGGCAGGCCGTGACGCGCGAGCCCGCCATCGACATCGTGGTCGAGTGCACCGGCAACCCGGTGGCGGCCGTCGAGCATTGCCTGGACGCGTTTGCGCACGGCAAGCACGTGGTCAACGTCACGGTCGAGGCCGATGCCTTCTGCGGCCCGCTGCTCGCACGCCGCGCGCAGCAGGCCGGCGTGGTCTATTCGCTGGCCTTCGGCGACCAGCCCGCGCTGATCTGCGACCTGGTCGACTGGGCGCGCACCTGCGGCTTTCCGGTGGTCGCAGCCGGACGCGGCCACAAGTGGCTGCCGCACTTCACCGAATCGACGCCCGAGACCGTCTGGGGCAACTACGGCCTCACGCCCGAACAGGCGCTGCGCGGCGGCCTCAATCCGAAGATGTTCAACAGCTTTCTCGACGGCTCCAAGCCGTCCATCGAAAGCTCGTCGGTGGCCAATGCCACCGGACTCACCGTGCCTTCGGACGGCCTGCTCTACCCGCCCGCGAGCGTGGAGGACATTCCCTTCGTCACGCGCCCGCAGAGCGAGGGCGGCGTGCTCGAGCGCAAGGGCATGGTCGAGGTCATTTCCTCGCTCGAGGCCAACGGGCGAAAGATCCCCTACGACATCCGCATGGGCGTGTGGGTCACGGTCGAGGCCGAGACCGACTACATCAGGAACTGCTTCGAGGAATACAACGCCCACACCGACCCGAGCGGGCGCTACTTCACGCTCTACAAGCGCTGGCACCTGATCGGCCTGGAGGTCGGCATGTCGGTGGCCAGCGTCGCCTTGCGCGGCGAGCCGACCGGCGTGGCGACCTGCTGGAACGCCGACGTGGTGGCCACGGCCAAGCGAGACCTCGCGCCCGGCGAAATGCTCGACGGCGAAGGCGGCTACACCGTCTGGGGCAAGCTGCTGCCGGCCGAGCGCTCGCTGCGCCTGGGCGGCCTGCCGCTCGGGCTGGCACACAACGTCAAGCTGCTGCGCCCGGTGAAGAAAGGCCAGAGCCTCTGCTGGGCCGACGTGGCCATCGACACCTCGACCTCCGCCTACAGGCTGCGAAGCGAAATGGAGGCCATGTTCGCGCCCGCCGGCCAGGCCAAGGCAGCCTAAAGAATTAAGTAGCCCAACCATTGCGCCACGCGTCAACAGCGTAAAAAATCATCTGCTCGACACGGAAGCCGTGTCGAAATGACCGGCAGCGGGCCGTCATTGTGGTGAGCGATCCTGCTCAGCCTCTTTTCCACGATGGAGAGACACCATGCAGTACATGTTGATGTTCTATCAGCCCGCGGCCGAATTCGAACAACGGAACGACGCGTCCTCGCAGGCCTACCGGGCCAGTTGGGTGGCGTATGCCGATGCGGTGCGCCAGTCGGGCATTTCGCTCGGCGGGCACGGCCTGTTCCCGCCGATGACCGGCACCACGCTGCGCGTGCGCGGCGACAAGCGGCAGGTGCAGGACGGCCCCTTCGCCGACACCAAGGAGCAGCTCGGCGGCTACTTCGTGGTGGACGTGCCGGACCTCGATGCCGCGCTCGAATGGGCGGCCCGCGCACCCTGCGCGGCCAGCGGGGGCGTGGAGGTGCGGCCGGTCTTCACGGCCACGGCCATCGCGGCGGCCACACCGTGAACGACCCGGCGGCTCACCAGGCCGCCGAACGTGCGGCGCGCGAGTCGTACGGCCGCCTGCTGGCCATCCTGTCCGCGCGCACGCACGACATCGCGGCATCGGAAGACGCGCTCGCCGAAGCCTTCGCGCGCGCGCTGGAGCGCTGGCCGGCCGACGGCATTCCCGCGCAGCCCGAGGCCTGGCTGCTCAGCGTGGCGCGGCACCGCAAGCTCGACGCCTGGCGCCACAGCCGCGTGCAGGACGAGGCGACCCAGTCCCTGCTGCTTTTGGCCGGCGAGATGGACGATGCGCCCGAGGGCGCGGCGGTGCCTGACGAGCGGCTGCGCCTGATGTTCGTCTGCGCGCACCCCGCCATCGACGCGGCGGCCCGCGCACCGCTGATGCTGCAGGCCGTGCTCGGGCTCGACGCGGCCCGCATGGCCGGCGCCTTTCTCACCGCGCCTTCCACGCTGGGCCAGCGGCTGGTACGGGCCAAGGCGCGCATCCGGGCTACGGGCATTCCCTTCGAGTACCCGCAGGCGCGCGAGCTTCCGCAGCGGCTGCAGGACGTGCTGGACGGCATCTACGCCGCCTACGGCACCGGCTGGGACGATGTCGACGGCGCCGACGCCCTGCCGCGCGGCCTCACCGCCGAAGCCATCGACCTCGGCCGCATCCTGTGCAGCCTGCTGCCCGACGAGCCCGAGCCGCTGGGCCTGCTCGCGCTGATGCTGTTCTGCGAGAGCCGCGCCGCGGCCCGGCGCAGCGAAACCGGCGCCTACGTGCCGCTCGACCAGCAGGACCCTTTGCGCTGGAACCCCGACCTGCTCGCGGAGGCCGAACGCTGCCTGCGCCGGGCCTCGGAGATGAAATTGCTCGGCCCCTACCAGCTTGAGGCGGCGATCCAGTCGGCCCATTGCGAGCGCCGCGTCGGCGCACCGGTGCCGCCCGAAGTGCTGGTGTCGCTCTACGAAGGGCTGCTGGCGCTGCGGCCCAGCATCGGTGCCCAGGTCAGCCTGGCCTGCGCGCTGGCCAATGCGCGCGGCCCCGACGTCGGCCTGCGCGCGCTGGAGGCCATTCCGGCGGCCGAGGTGCAAAGCTACCAGCCGTTCTGGGCCGCCCGCGCCCACCTGCTCGCGGCCGGCGGTGCGCGCGCCGCGGCGCGCCAGGCCTATGACCGCGCGATCGGCCTCAGCAGCAACGCCGCCGTGCGCGCCTATCTGAATGCAATGTCGGAACGGCTCTGACCTTCAGCGCCGGAGGACCGGTCAATCCTGCGGAACCGCCACGGCCTCGCTCACCCTTCGCGCATCCAGCCGGCTGCCGCCCTGCGCCAGCGTTACGCCGACCACCGCATGGCCCTCGCCGCGCCGGAACCTGAGCTCGGCGCCGATCGCCGTGACCGCGAAGCGGTCGCTGCCGATCGGCGTGAGCGCGTTGTAGCCCCGGCCCGTCTCGCGCACCAGCAGGCGGCCGCTGCGCACGGCAAAGCCCAGCGTCTTGGCCTTGTTGATGCGGAACTCGCCTTCGTAGTCCGCAAGGCGCTGCGGATCGATCGGCACCTCCACGCCCGGCACCGGGTAGCGGCTCTTGCCGATGGCCAGCATCACGGACTGCAGCGGCGCGCGCGCGTTGCTGCCGAGCACGACCAGCGCTTCCCCGGTGTCGGGCGCAAGCAGCCACAGCGTGCGGTAGCCCTCGGTCACGCCGGCGTGGTAGTAGGTGCGCCGGCCGCCTTCGGGGCCGCGCACCATCACCGCATAGCCGATCTCGGCGCCTTCGTAGCGTGCGAGCGGCGTGAGCATGCGCACGGCCGCCGGGCCCAGCGGACCGCTGGCGCCGGCCAGGATCGCGCGGCTCAGCGTGAGCATGTCGGCAGCCGTGGAGCGCAGCGCGCTGGCCGGCGCATAGGCCGCCATGTCGAGCAGCCGCTGGCGCCGGTCGCCGGCAAAGGCCGGG
This sequence comes from Variovorax sp. VRV01, assembly GCF_014852545.1. Taxonomy (NCBI): domain Bacteria; kingdom Pseudomonadati; phylum Pseudomonadota; class Betaproteobacteria; order Burkholderiales; family Comamonadaceae; genus Variovorax; species Variovorax sp. VRV01. The sequence continues at coordinate 60,481 of NZ_JACVBS010000027.1, read as the reverse complement.
GCCATGCGCGAGGCCTTGTCGCCGAGCTGGATCACCGTGTCGTTCATGCCCAGCGGCTCGGTGATGCGCGCGCGCACCAGTTCGCCCCAGGTGGTGCCGAGCCGTTCGGCCAGGATCTGTCCCAGCAGCGCCATCCCGAAATTGCTGTATGCGGCTTCGCACGGCGGCGCCGGCGCCGTGAGCCGGATGCGCGACAGCGCGGCCCAGAACGCCGCCTTGTCGAAGGCGCGGAATTGCGCGGCCAGCGCGGGCCCGCCGGTCACGCCATCGGCCATCACGGGCATGCAGCCGGTGTGAGTCACCAGTTGGCGCAGCGTCACGGAGGCCACCGCGGGCGGGAGCGGCGACGCCAGCTTGCCGGCCAGCAGCTGGCCCACGGTGTCGTCGAGCTTCACTTCGCCGCGCTCCACCGACTGCGCCAGCAGCAGGCCCGTGAACACCTTCGTCACGGAGCCGATCTCGAACATCGGCTGCTCGGCGCTGTTCGGCTCGATGGCGCGCGGTGCGGCTGACGGCTCGGGGTTGTGGGCCACGCCATAGGCGGTCTTGTCGCCGCGCAGCACGCCGACCACGAGCGTCCCCCTTTCGGCGCCGAGCGCCATCTTCGCGATGGCGGCAGGATCGCTGGCCAGCGTGATGGGCAGCGGCTGTGCCAAGGCAGCGGCCACCGGCAGCAGGGCAGCAAGCCAGGCCGCCGTCCATCGGCGGGCCAGGGCGGGGCAAGAAAGCCGCATCGTGGAATTCCCCAGGCATCGAAGAGGCGCCATGGTGCCACGGCCGCGGAACTTCGCGCGCGCCGGCCACAATCGCGGCATGCGTGCCTTGCTCTCCACCTTCTCATGGCAGGAACTGCGCCACCATCCCTGGCGCAACGCCGCGGCCGTGCTGGCCGTGATGCTGGGCGTGGCGCTCGCGTTCTCGGTGCAGCTGATCAATGCCTCGGCGCTCGACGAATTCTCGAGCGCAGTGCGCTCGGTCAACGGCCAGCCCGATCTCGAGGTGCGCGCCGTGCAGGGCAGCTTCGACGAGGCGGTGTTCGCGCGGCTCGCGCAGCATCCGCAGGTGGCGCTCGCGAGTCCGGTGCTCGAGTTCCAGGGGCTGGCGCTGGCCGGCGAACGCCAGCTGCCGATGCGCGTGATCGGCATCGATGCGCTGGCGCTGCCCACCATTGCACCGGCCCTGATGCCGCAGCCCGGCAGGAACGCCGCGCGCTTCGCGATGCTCGCGCCCGGCCATGTGTTTCTCAACGCCGCGGCACGCAGCGCGCTCGGGCTTCCGGCCGAAGCGGCGGCAGGCCGCGTGGAGACGGTGCAGCTGCGCAGTGGCAGCGGCGCCTGGCAGCGGCTCGAGGTGGCGGGCCACGTCGCCGCCGGCGGCGCGGCGCTGGCGGTGCTGGACATCGCGGCTGCGCAGGACCTGTTCGACAAGCTCGGCCAGCTCAGCCGCGTCGACCTGAAGCTTGCTCCCGGCACCGATCGCGCGGCCTTCACCGCATCGCTGCAGGGTTCGCCGGGCTGGCCCGCCGGCCTTCAGTTTGCCGAGCCCGGCGATGCGGCCGAGCGCGTGAGCAATCTCTCGCGCGCCTACCGCGTCAACCTGACGGTGCTCGCACTGGTCGCACTTTTCACCGGGGCCTTCCTGGTGTTCTCGGTGCTGGCGCTCAGCGTCGCCAAGCGCGCGCAGCAGTTCGCGCTGCTCGGCGTGCTGGGCCTGACGCCGCGCGAGCGACTGCGCCTGGTGCTGATCGAATCGCTGGTGCTGGGCCTGATCGGAAGCGGCGCCGGCCTCGCGCTGGGCACGGCGCTCGCAGCCTTCGCATTGCGCGTGCTCGGCGGCGACCTGGGTGGCGGGTACTTCGAGGGCGTGGCGCCCACGCTGCACTGGAGCAGCGGCTCGGCGCTGCTGTATGGCGGGCTCGGCGTGCTTGCGGCGCTGGTGGGCGGCTGGTGGCCCGCACGCGCGGCGCAGGCGCTGCCTGAAGCGCAGACGCTCAAGGGCCTGGGCGCCGCGCCCGTGCAGGGCCACAGCCACTGGCTGGCGCTCGGCCTCATTGCCGCCAGCGCGGCGCTGGCCAACATGCCGGCTGTCGGCGGCATTCCGGTTGCGGCGTACCTCTCGGTGGGCTGCCTGCTGGTGGGCGGCATCACCGCCCTGCCCTGGCTCATTGCACTGCTGTATGACCGCATTGCGCCTGCATTCGCGCAGCGCGTGCTGCCGATGCTGGCCATCGAGCGCGCGCGGCGCATGCGCGGCACCGCGGCCGTGGCGGTGAGCGGCGTGGTCGCGAGCCTGAGCCTCGCGGTGGCGCTCACGGTGATGGTGGCGAGCTTTCGCGATTCGGTCACGCATTGGCTCGACGTGGTGCTGCCGGCCGACCTCTATGTTCGCGCCACCTCGAGCGGCCGCTCCGGCAATTCGGGCACCCAGAGCAGCAGCGACACGGCCACCTTTGCGCCGGCCTTCGTGCAGGCGCTGGCGCAACTGCCCGGTGTGGAGCGCATCGGCACGCTGCGAACCCGCTCGCTGCAGCTCGACCCCGCGCAGCCCGCGGTCACGCTGATCGCGCGAAGCCTCGAAGGCGGCGCATCGCAGGCGCTGCCGCTGGTGGGCCCCGCGCTGCCGGTGCCCGCCGGCCAGGTCGGCATCTACGTGAGCGAACCGATGGTCGAGCTGTATGGCGCGAAGCCGGGTTCGCTCTTCGCACCGCTGTCGCCGGCATTGGCCACCGCGGGCTCCGCTCCGGCAGCGTTCTTCGTGGCCGGCGTGTGGCGCGACTATGCGCGGCAGTTCGGCGCCATCACCATGGACGCGCGCGACTTCGAGCGCCTGACGGGCGAACGCAACGTGAGCGATGTGTCGCTGTGGCTCGCGCCCGGCGCGTCCGAGGGCGCGGTGCAGGCGGCGGTGCGCGATCTGGCGGCACGCGGCGGCGGTTCCGATTCGACCACGAACGTCGAGATCTCGTCGGTCGGACAGATCCGCGCCACCTCGCTGCGCATCTTCGACCGCAGCTTTGCCGTGACCTACTGGCTGCAGGCCGTGGCCATTGCCATCGGCCTGTTCGGCATTGCCGCGAGCTTCAGCGCGCAGGTGCTGGCCCGGCGCAAGGAGTTCGGGCTGCTCGCGCACCTGGGCTTCACGCGGCGGCAGGTGCTGGGGGTGGTGGCGGGCGAAGGCGCGGCGTGGACCGCGATCGGCGCCGTGGCGGGACTCCTGCTCGGGCTCGCGGTGTCTGTGGTGCTGGTGAAGGTGGTCAATCCGCAGAGCTTTCACTGGACGATGGATTTGCTGGTGCCCTGGGGGCGGCTGCTGGTGCTTTGCGCTGCCGTGGTTGCGGCGGGGACGGTGACTGCGTGGCTGGCGGGGCGGGCTGCTGCGGGGAGGGATGTTGTTCTTGCTGTGAAGGAGGATTGGTAGGTTTTTTGGGGTTCCGGGGCCGGGTCTCGCCCCGGCGGGCGACTCACTTTCTTTTGCTTCGCCAAAAGAAAGTAAGCAAAGAAAAGGCGCCCCTGCTGTCTGCGTCCCTTCGCTTCGCTGCGGGCAACCTGCGGTGCTCGATTCCGGCGGGGGTCCGCAGAACTCGCTTCGCTCAAACAGCTGCGGCCCTGATCCCGCCTCCATCTGCGCTCCTCGGCGCATACAGAAGGGGTGGGAGCGGACAGCCTTCGCTTCCCTCGGCCCCAACTCCAACAATCAATACCAACCGCCGAGGCGCGCAGCGCCTCGGTGGCTTGGTGGCCGAGCGAAGCAAAGGCCCGTTCGGTTTGCCCCCCCTCTGGCTGCGCCGAGGAGCGCAGGGTTTCGCGGATCAGGGCTCGCAGCTGTTTGAGCGAAGCGAGTTCTGCGAGACCCCGCGAAACCCGAGCACCGCAGGTTGCCCGTAGCGAAGCGAAGGGTCGCAGACAGTGGGGTCGCCTTTTCTTTGCTTACTTTCTTTTGGCGAAGCAAAAGAAAGTGAGGCCGCCGCCGGGCGGAATCCCGGCCCCCGACCCCCAAAAAACTCACTGCAAAGAAGGCACCAACCGAATCCGCTCCACAGTCTCCCTCTCCACCGCAGAGCGGCTGTACACCAGCGGCACATACTTCCCCTCAAGCCAGAGCGGCGCCAGATCCCGATAGTGCGGACTGTCGGAATCCCCCGACTGCCCCGGCGTATTGATCGCCCGCGAGGCATCCCAATTCCCCACATCCAGCACCATCCGGAACGAAGCCCCCGACGCGAGCTTGTAGTCATTCGCGCGGTAGCTCGCCGCCATGGGCGTGAAGGCCGAACCCGACATCGGCCAGTCGCCGACTTCCAGCTTCTTGCGCGTGGCCGCGTCGACCACGCCGCCGAGCGGATGGCGGAACTCCGCGCGGTGCAGCGCGCCCCACTTCCACGCCGACATGTCGGGCCCGAGCTTGGCCGTGAGTTCCTGCATCGCGGGCGGCAGGGTTTCCAGCAGGAGCGCATCGCGCTGCGCATCGCTGACCCATCCGAAAGGGTTCTCCAGCAGCAGCACCATGCGCGTGTTGTCTCCCGGCGCAGCCAGCGAGGCCGCGGCTTCGCCCGCACCGGCCTTGAGCACTGCCGCGCGCAGCGTCTTGGCGCTCCACACCTCGTACAGCGCAGCGGCGGCGCTGTCGCGGTCCATGGTGCCGTCCCAGCCTTGCAGCAGCCGCAGCCCGGCAGCCGTGCGCGCATCGTCGCTGCGCAGGCCAGCCAGCAGCTTGAGCAGCCGCTGGGCCGGCGTGGCAACGATGTCGTTCTGCATGCGCTCCGAATCTTCTAGCGTGAAGCGCGAGCCCGAGGCCGCTTTCTTCTCGAACAGATCCTTGAGCCGGCGCGCACGCGCACCGTCGCTCCATTCGTAGCCGATGCCTTTCTTCGCGGCCGGATGATCGGGCGGAATGTTGTTCTCGTTCGCGGTCACGACGTAGCCGCGCGCGGGATTGAACTCCGAGGGCAGTTCGTCGCCGTTGCGAAAGCCCGACCACTCGTAGCGGCCATCGCCCGGCACCGGCATCAGGCCGTCCCAGTTGGGGCGGATCGGCGTGAGGCCGCCAGGTATCCAGCCGACGTTGCCATGGCGGTCGGCATAGACCTGGTTCTCGCCGGGCGCACCCCAGCGGTTCATGGCGGCGCGGAACTGGTCCCAGTTCTGCGCGCGCATGTAGTCCATCGAACCGAAGTACGGCGCCATGCCGGGCTCGAGCCATGCGGCGCGCAGCGCGAAGGCACGCCGCTTGCCGGGCTCGGACAGCAGCACCGGGCCGTGGCGCGTGAAGGTGTTCACCACCTCGCGCGGCGCGCTCTCGCCGCGCACCGCGATGCGCTCGGTGACGCGCGTCATCGGCTCCCATCGGCCCTGGTAGCGGTATTCGTTGGGGTTTTTCGGATTCAGCTGGTACACGTACAGGTCTTCCTGGTCCATGTAGAAGCGCGTGAGGCCGAAGGCGATAGTGCCGTTGTGGCCGATCGAAAGGCCCGGCAGGAAGGGCTCGCCAGCGCCGATGGCGTCCATGCCGGGCGCGCTGAGATGCGCCATGTAGCGCAGGCTCGGGGCGCCGTGGGCGCGGTGCGGATCGTTGGCGAGGATCGGGCGCCCGGTGGCCGTGAGCCTCGGCGCGATGACCCAGTTGTTGCTGCCATAGGCGGCCGTCGGATCGCCTTGCAGAGCCTGCTGCCGCTCTTGCTCCTCTTCGGCGCTGCGTGCCGCGGCTTCGGCGCTGCCGGGCGGCAGGAGCGCGGACGCGGTCGCGGTGCCGGCCAGCCGCGTGTTGTCCTTGGTGAAGCGCGGCGGCTCGGTGGCGCGCAGGTAGGCGGCGCGCAACTCGGCCGCCGGAAGGGTGCAGGGGTCGAGCCCCGCGGGCACCTTGGGCGTGACCGGCGGATCGAGCTCGCGGCGCAGCCAGTCGGCCTTGATGCCCTGGCCACCGGCACAGAAGGCGCGCGCGCGGTCGATCTCGGACGTGAAGTTGAGCGTGAGGCCGTGATGGCGAATGCGCACCACGTCCTCGGCCGACCAGAGCGACGGCTGGTAGCCCAGCAGCGCGAATTCCTTCGGCAGCAGCGCCGGCTGCGCGCGCACCTGCGCCACATAGGCGTTGACGCCGGCCGTGAAGGCCTCGGCCACGCGCTTGGCATCGGAGCCGTAGGCCAGCCATTCGCGGTACATGTCGCCGCGGTAGAGCACGGCGCGCGCGGCGCGGTCGCTCTCGACCCAGGCGGGGCCGAAGTCCCTGGCCATTTCGCCGAGGCCGCGCTTGCGCCAGAGGTCCATCTGCCAGAGCCGGTCGCGCGCGGCAATGAAGCCCTGCGCAACGAAGGCGTCGTAGAGCGTGCCGGCATAGAGATGCGGCACGCCCCAGCGGTCGACCAGCACCTCGGCCGGCTTCTCCAGGCCGGGCACCGCGAAGGACGACGGCGCGCGCGGTGGCGTCTGCACACCCGGAGGCCCCGATGCACAGCCCGCGAGCACGAGGGCCGCGAGCGCTGTGGCGCCAATGGAATGCCTTTGACCTAACGAGCGCCGCGACGTGGGGCGCAGGTGTCTTGTTCTCATGCGTCTTGTCTCCTGCCGGGTGGAATTTGGCAGCGCACAGTATCCCGATTTGCGCGTTCGCTGGGTGCTGCGAGGGATGACTTGTAGACTTCCTCCTACATGCAGCAAACACCCTTCTCTTCCTCCTGCGGCGGCTGGCTTGGCGGCGCGATCCGCCGCATCGAGGCTGACTACCAGCGCAGCGCCGACACGCACCTGATCCCGCTGCCGCTGCCCGCGCTTGCCGCGGTCGGCATCGACCTCTACCTGAAGGACGAGTCGACCCATCCCACCGGCAGCCTCAAGCACCGGCTCGCGCGTTCGCTCTTCCTCTATGCGCTGTGCAACGGCTGGGTGCGCGAGGGCACCACCATCGTCGAGGCCTCGAGCGGCTCGACGGCGGTCAGCGAAGCCTATTTCGCGCGGCTGCTGGGGCTGCCCTTCATCGCCGTGATGCCGCGCAGCACCTCGCCCGAGAAGGTCGCGCAGATCGCCTTCTATGGCGCGCGCTGCCACTTCGTCGACCATGCGGCGCAGGTCTACGAGGAAGCGCACGCGCTCGCCGAGCAGACCGGCGGCCACTACATGGACCAGTTCACGTACGCCGAGCGCGCCACCGACTGGCGCGGCAACAACAACATTGCCGAAAGCATGTTCCAGCAGATGGCGCGCGAGCGGCATCCGGTGCCGGCCTGGATCGTGGTGGGGGCGGGCACCGGCGGCACCAGCGCCACCATCGGGCGCTATGTGCGCTACCGCTGCCACGACACGCAGGTGTGCGTGCCCGATCCCGAAGGCTCGGTGTTCTCGGCCTACCACCGCACCGGCGACGCCGCGCTGACGGCGGCGGGCTCGCGCATCGAAGGCATCGGCCGGCCGCGCGTGGAGCCGAGCTTCATCCGCTCGCTGGTCGACCGCATGATCGAGGTGCCCAACCTCGATTCGGTGGCCGCGATGCATGCGCTCTCGACGCTGCTCGGCCGCAAGGTGGGGCCGTCGACCGGCACCAACTTCGTCGGCATGCTGGCCGTTGCCCATGAGATGTGCGCGGCCGGCCGGCAGGGTTCCATTCTTTCGCTGCTTTGCGATGCGGGCGAGCGCTATCTGCCGAGCTACCACGATGCGGCCTGGGTGCAGAACGCGTTCGGCGACATCGGCCCGGCGCAGCAGCGCATCGACGCACTGGTCGCGGGGTGACGCCGCCGGCCGCGCTCCACGGGTTCTCGCGCCGCAGCCTGCTGCTCGCGGCGCTGGCCGCCGCGCCCGCGGGCTGGGCGCTGCCCGCGCGCACCCTGCAGTTCCCGCGCGACTACGGCAGCCACTCCGACCTGCAGACCGAGTGGTGGTACATCACGGGCCACGCGAAGACCGCGGCAGGACGCGGATTCGGCTTCCAGGTGACCTTCTTCCGTTCGCGCGTCGATGCGGCGCAGGGCCTGCGCTCGGCCTTCGCGGCCAGGCACCTCGTGTTCGCGCATGCGGCCGTCACCGATCTCGAAGGCCGCGTGCTGCTGCACGACCAGCGCATTGCGCGCGCGGGCTTCGGCATCGCATCGGCCAGCGAAGCCGACACCGACGTGCGCCTGCGCGACTGGTCGCTGGTGCGCGAAAAAAGCGGCAGCTATTCGGCGCGCATTCCGGCCGGCGAGTTCTCGCTCGAGCTGCGCTTCACGCCCACCCAGCCGGTGCTGCTGCAAGGCAAGGCCGGGCTCTCGCGCAAGGGCCCCGAAGAGGCACAGGCGAGCTACTACTACAGCGAGCCCCAGCTCAGGACACAGGGCAAGCTGGCGCTCAAGGGCCAGGCCTTCGACGTCGATGGCACCGCCTGGCTCGACCATGAATGGAGCGAGGCGCTGATGCATCCCGAGGCCGTGGGCTGGGACTGGATCGGCATGAACCTGGACGACGGCAGCGCCCTCACCGCCTTTCGCCTGCGGCGCCGCGACGGCAGTGCGCTGTGGGCCGGCGGATCATTTCGCACGCGCGATGGGGTGCTGCGCGTTTTCAGTAACGACGAGGTGCACTTCGAAGGTGCGGATACGTGGACCAGCCCGCGCACGCAGGCGAAGTACCCGACCCGGTGGCGCGTGCAGACCCCATCGGGTGGCTTCGAGGTGCGCGCGCTGCTCGACGACCAGGAACTCGACAGCCGCGGCTCCACCGGCGGTGTGTACTGGGAAGGCCTGAGTGACCTCGTCGATGCGCAAGGCCGCCGCGTCGGCCGCGGCTACCTGGAGATGACCGGCTACGCCGCACCCTTGCGGCTCTGAGGCCGCGCCGCCCTGTCTGTCATCACGCCGTCATGCGGGCCCCCTGAACTCGGCATTCGACGTTTGCACGATGGTCGTGCGCCAACAAGGCTTGAATGAACAGACGATCCCGGCTCATCGCGCTGCTGACGGTGCTGCTGGCCGCCGCGGGCGCCGCGTGGGTGTTCGCAGCGGCGCGGCCTGCCCCAGCGGCAACGACCGCAGCGCTTGAAATCCGCTGGCACGGCAACGGCATCATCCTGCAAGGCACTGTCAGGGATGCGGCCACGCAGCGCGCGCTGGTGGACGGCGCGACCGCGCGGCTCGGCGGCGAAGCCGACCAGGTGGTGGACTGGCTCGACATCGTGCCCACGGCGCTGCCCATCGCGGACGCCGCTTCGCTCGCCAGCCTGATCCGCATCGGGCAGGAGGGCTGGCACCTGCAGCGGCGAGCCACCGATGGATGGCTGGCCGTGCAGTCGCCCGGCGATGCGCAGAGCGCCCAGGCCAGCGAGCTGCTGCGGCGCGCCTTCGGCCCCGGTGTGGCCATTCGCGTGGTTCCGCTGCCCTGATCATTCTTCCTGCGCGGGGCGGTCATGGCGACGTCATCTGCCATGTCCAGCATGCGCTGCATTCCATCCAAAGAGGAGAGGCTCATGCACGCATCGTTGAAACATCTCGCCATAGCGGGGGTGGTCCTGGCCACCTTGTCCGCCTGCGGCGGAAGCAGCAGCAATTCGAACGGGTTCATTCCCTTCATTCCGCCGCCCGCACCAACACCGGCGCCCTCCCCGGCGCCGGCTCCCGCCACGCCCGGCAGCATGGACGTGAAGCTCATTGCCTTCAACGACCTGCACGGCAACCTCGAGCCGCCCCGGCTTTCCATCACCGCGCCGGCCAGGCAGGGCGGCACGGTCGCGGTGCCCGCGGGCGGCGCCGCGTACCTCGCTTCGGCCATCGCGTCGCTCAAGGCGAAGAACGAGAACAATGCCGTGGTCTCGGCCGGCGACATGATCGGAGCCTCGCCGTTGGTTTCAGCGCTGTTCCTCGACGAGCCCACCATCGAAGCCGTGAACGCGATGAAGATCGACTTCAACGCGGTCGGCAACCACGAATTCGACAAGGGCCAGACCGAACTGCTGCGCATGAAGAATGGCGGCTGCGCCAAGAACACGCCGCTGGAGCCCTGCCGCGTGAACAAGGCCTTCCCGGGTGCCAACTTCGGCTTCCTGGCGGCCAACACCGTGAAGACCGACGGCACCACGCTGTTTCCCGCCACGGGCATGAAGAGCTTCACCAAGGACGGCGCCACGGTGAAGGTGGCATTCATCGGCATGACGCTCAAGGGCACGCCCAGCATCGTGACGCCGGCCGGTGTCGCGGGCCTGAGCTTCAAGGACGAGGCGGATACGGCCAATGCGCTGATCCCCCAGCTGAAGGCCCAGGGCGCGGACGCCATCGTGGTCGTGGTCCACGAAGGCGGCACGACCACGGTCGGCTACAACGACAAGAGCTGCGCCGGCCTGAGCGGCGACATCCTGCCGATCCTAGACAAGCTCGACGCCTCGGTCGACGTGGTGATCTCGGGCCACACGCACCGCTCCTACGTCTGCGACTACGGCAAGACCAATCCGGCCAAGCCCTTCCTGCTGACCAGCGCCGGCCAGTACGGCACCCTGCTGACCGACATCAACCTGACGATCGACACGCGCACCCGCAAGGTCACGGCCAAGTCGGCCGACAACGTGATCGTCCAGGGCGAGGCCTACACCAGCGGCGCGAACACGGTGGCCGTGACCGACCAGTACCCGGTGTTCGGCAAGAACCAGGAAGTGGCCGCGCTCGTCAGCCAGTACCTGTCGGTCGCGGCGCCGCTGGTGCAGCGGGTGGTGGGCACGCTCTCCGGCCCGGCCACGCGCACGCAGACGGCCTCGCGCGAAAGCGTGCTGGGCAACCTGATCGCCGATGCGCAGCTCGCCGCGACCAGCGCCAGCAACAAGGGCGGCGCGCAGATCGCGTTCATGAACCCGGGCGGCGTGCGTGCCGATCTCGTGCCGGCCGGCGACGGCAGCGTGACCTATGGCCAGATCTTCAGCGTGCAGCCCTTCGGCAACAGCCTGGTGGTGAAAACGATGACCGGCGCGCAGATCAAGGCCGTGCTCGAGCAGCAGTTCAACAGCGGCAGCAACACGGTCGCTTCGCCGCGGGTGCTGCTGCCTTCGCGCAGCCTGAGCTACAGCTACAGCCTCTCGGCGCCCGCGGGCTCGCGCATCAGCAACATGGCGCTCAACGGAACCGCGATGAGCGACGGCGCGAGCTACCGCGTGACGATGAACAGCTTCCTGGCCACCGGCGGCGACAACTTCACGGTCTTCAACCAGGGCACCGACACGCTCGGCGGCGACCAGGACGTGGACGCCCTCGAGGCCTACATCAAGGCGAACAGCCCGCTGGCGCCGCCCGCGGCCAACCGCATCACGGCACTGCCTTGAACGGGCCGGCTCCTCCAGAAGCGAAGAAGGCGGACAGGAGGGTCCGCCTTCTTTCGTTTCAGGCTTTCCTGCCCTTGCGGCGATCGAGGAAAGCGATGACCTCGCCCATGATGCCCCTGCGGAACGCCAGCACGCAGATCACGAAGATCAGGCCCGTGACCATGGTGACCGACTCGCCGAGCGTATTGAACCAGTCGACCCCGGTGAGGTGCGCCATGAAGCTGCCGAAATCGCCCACCTTGTTTTCCAGCAGCACCACCACCGCCGAGCCCACCAGCGGGCCCGACAGCGTGCCGAGGCCACCCACCAGCGTCATCAGGATCACGTGGCCCGAAGCGGTCCAGTGCACGTCGCTCAGCGAAGCGAAGCCGAGCACCAGCGTCTTCAGCGAGCCGGCCAGGCCCGACAGCGCGGCCGAGATCACGAAGGCCAGCAGCTTGAAGCGGTTGACGTCGTAGCCGAGCGAGATGGCGCGCGGCTCGTTCTCCTTGATGCCCTTGAGCACCTGCCCGAACGGCGAATGCACGGTGCGCGCGATGAGCAGGAAGGCCGCGACCACGATCACCAGTGCGACGTAGTACATCGTGAGGTCGTCGCGCAGGTCGATGAGGCCGAAGAGCTTGCCGCGCGGCACGCTCTGCAGCCCGTCCTCGCCGCCCGTGAACGGCGCCTGCAGCGCGACGAAGTACATCATCTGCGCGAGCGCCAGCGTGATCATCGAGAAATAGATGCCCTGGCGGCGAATCGCCAGCCAGCCGAACACCAGCCCGAGCAGCGCACCGGCCAGCGTGCCCGCGATCAGCCCGAGCTCGGGCGTGAGGTGCCAGACCTTGAGCGCATGGCCCGTGAGATAGGCCGAGCCGCCCAGGAACGCGGCATGGCCGAAGGACAGCATGCCGGTGTAGCCCAGCAGCAGGTTGAAGGCGCAGGCGAAGAGCGCAAAGCACAGCACCTTCATCACGAACACCGGATAGAAGCCGATGAAGGGTGCGGCGACGAGCGCCAGCAGCAGCACCCCGTAGACGACGAGCGATATTTTCTTCATGGACTTCACTTCTCGCTGCCGAACAGGCCGGCCGGACGGATCAGCAGCACCACGACCATGATCACGAACACCACGGTGGCCGAAGCCTCCGGATAGAACACCTTGGTCAGGCCCTCGATCACGCCGAGCCCCAGGCCCGTGAGGATGGCGCCCATGATCGAGCCCATGCCGCCGATCACGACCACCGCGAACACGATGATGATCAGGTTCTGCCCCATCAGCGGCGAGATCTGGATCACCGGCGCCGCGAGCACGCCGGCAAAGGCCGCCAGCGCCACGCCGAAGCCGTAGGTCAGCGTCACCATCAGCGGCACGTTGACGCCGAAGGCCTCGACCAGCCGCGGGTTCTCGGTGCCGGCGCGCAGGTAGGCGCCCAGCCGCGTCTTCTCGATCGCATACCAGGTGGCAAAGCACACCACCAGCGACGCCACCACCACCCACGCGCGGTAGTTGGGCAGGAACATGAAGCCCAGGTTGGTGCCGCCGCTCAGCGCCTCGGGCGTGCTGTAGGCCAGGCCGGAGACGCCGTACACCGAGCGGAAGCCGCCTTCGATCAGCAGCGTGAGACCGAGCGTGAGCAGGAGGCCGTAGAGGTGGTCGAGCTTGTAGATCCAGCGCAGCAGCAGCCGCTCGATCAGCACGCCGAACAGGCCGACGATGATCGGTGCCGCCACCAGCATGACCCAGTAGTTGACGTTGAAGTAGTTCATCGCCATCCACGACAGCACCGCCCCCATCATGAACAGCGCGCCATGCGCGAAGTTGATGACGTTGAGCAGCCCGAAGATCACCGCCAGCCCCAGGCTCAGGATCGCGTAGAACGACCCGTTGACCAGCCCCAGCAGGAGCTGGCTCAACAGGGCAGGCATGGAAATGTTCATCGTGTATGGAATCGAGGTTCAGAAAGGTGGCAGCGGCTTCGCGCGGGGGCCGCCGTGTACGGCAGCCTCCCGCTCAAGCAACAATTACTTCCAGAGCGCGCAGGTGCTTTCTTCCTTGGTCGTGTAGACCTGGTCGCCCGGCACCTTCTTGACGATCTTCAGCAGGTCCCACGGACCCTTGGATTCGGACGGCTTCTTGACCTCGGCCAGCAGCATGTCGTGCACCATGCGGCCGTCGGCGCGGATCACGCCCTTGGCGTAGAAGTCGTTGATCGGCGTCTTCTTGAGGTAGGCCATGACCTTGTCGGCATCGGTGCTCTTCACCGCCTCCACGGCCTTGAGGTAGGCCATGGTGGCCGAGTAGTCGGCGGCCTGGATGTCGGTCGGCTTGTTCTTGGTCTTGGCTTCGTAGCGCGCGGCCCACTTGCGCGACTCGTCGTCGGCGTCCCAGTACCAGCTGGTGGTGTGCAGCAGGCCCTGCGTGGCCGGCAGGCCCAGGCTCTTCACGTCGGTGAGGAACACCAGCAGGCCCGCGATCTTCATCGACTTGTCGATGCCGAATTCCTTCGATGCCTTCATCGAGTTGATGAAGTCGCCGCCGGCGTTGGCCAGGCCCAGCACCTGCGCCTTGGAGTTCTGCGCCTGCAGCAGGAAGGACGAGAAGTCCGATGCATTGAGCGGCGCGCGCACCGTGCCCACCACCGAGCCGCCCTTGGCCTTGACGACCTTGGCGGTGTCGGCTTCGAGCGCATGGCCGAAGGCATAGTCGGCCGTCAGGAAGAACCAGCTCTTGCCGCCGGTGTCGACCACCGCGCCGCCGGTGCTCTTGGCCAGCGCGACGGTGTCGTAGGCGTAGTGCACGGTGTAGGGGCTGCACTGCGCGTTGGTCAGCGCCGAGGTGGCCGCGCCGTTGGTGAAGAACACGCGCTTCTTTTCCTGCGCCACCTTGGCGGTGGCCAGCGCCACGCCCGAATTGGTGCCTGCGAAGATCATCGTGGCACCGGCCGTGTCGATCCACTCGCGCGCCTTGGAGGCGGCGATGTCGGGCTTGTTCTGGTGGTCGACGCTCAGCACCTCCACCGGCTGGCCGAGCACCTTGCCGCCCATGTCGTCGATGGCCATCTGGATGGCCGTTGCGCCGCCCTTGCCTTCCAGGTCGGCGTACAGGCCCGACAGGTCGCTGATGTAGCCGATGACGACCTTCTCCTGCGCCTGCACGGCATGGCTCGCAAGACCCGCGGCCCCGAGCATGAGAGCGATGATTTTGAGCTTGGTTTGCATGGTGTCTCCTGGAATGGTTGAGAGAGTCAGCGTAAAAAAAGTGGCGCGGACGCGCCTACACGCCCAGCAGTTCGCTGAGCACGGGCATCTTGGCGTCGAGCTCCCTGGCGCCGAAGGCCTCGACCATGCGGCCGTGCTCCATCACGTAGAAGCGGTCGGCCAGCGGCGCGGCAAAGCGGAAGTTCTGCTCCACCATCACGATGGTGTAGCCCTTGGCGCGCAGCGTGTGGATCATCCGCGCGAGCGCCTGCACGATGACGGGCGCCAGGCCTTCGGAGATCTCGTCGAGCAGCAGCAGCTTGGCGCCGGTGCGCAGAATGCGCGCCACCGCCAGCATCTGCTGCTCGCCGCCCGAAAGCCGCGTGCCCGGGCTGTGGCGGCGCTCGGCCAGGTTGGGGAACATCTCGTAGATCTCGGCCACCGACATGCCCTGCCCCACGCCCTTCGAGCTCTTGAGCGGCGGCGGCAGCAGCAGGTTCTCCTCGGCCGAGAGGCTCGCGAAGATGCCGCGCTCCTCGGGGCAATAGCCGATGCCCAGGTGCGCGATGCGGTGCGTGGCCATGCCGATGGTCTGCACGCCGTTGACTTCGATGCTGCCCTTGCGCGAGCCGGTCAGGCCCATGATGGCGCGCAGCGTGCTGGTGCGCCCCGCGCCGTTGCGCCCGAGCAGCGTGACGACCTCGCCGGGCTGCACCACCATGTTCACGCCGTGCAGCACGTGCGATTCGCCGTACCAGGCGTGCAGATCCTTGATTTCCAGGGCCGCGGTCATCGGGTCTCCTGCCGGGCCGCCCCAAAGGAGGCCCGCGCCCCCTCGGGGGGCAGCGCATACACGAAGTGAGGAGCGTGGGGGTTCATCTCAATGGGCACCCTGCAGCTGGCCGTCGGTCGTGCCCATGTAGGCCTCCATCACCTGCGGATTCTTTGAGACTTCGGCATAGGGGCCTTCAGCCAGCACGGCACCGCGCTGAAGCACGGTGATGGTGTCGGCAATGGTCGAGACCACGCTCATGTTGTGCTCGACCATCAGGATGGTGCGGCCGGCCGACACGCGCTTGATGAGTTCGGCCACGCGGTGCACGTCTTCATGGCCCATGCCCTGCGTGGGTTCGTCGAGCAGCATCAGTTCGGGGTCCATGGCCAGCGTGGTGGCGATCTCGAGCGCGCGCTTGTGGCCGTAGGGCAGGTTCACCGTGAGTTCGTCGGCCTCGTGCGCCAGGCCGACTTCGTCGAGCAGTTCGCGGGCGCGCGTGTTGAGCGGCTCGAGCGTCTTCTCGCTCTTCCAGAAGTGGTACGAGGTGCCGAGCGCGCGCTGCAGTCCGAGGCGCACGTTCTCCAGCAGCGTGAGGTGCGGAAACACCGCCGAGATCTGGAACGAACGGATGATGCCGCGCCGCGCGATCTGCGCAGGACGCTCGCCCGTGATGTCGTGCCCGTTGAACAGGATCGTGCCGCTGGTGGGCTCGAGAAACTTGGTGAGCAGATTGAAGCAGGTGGTCTTGCCGGCGCCGTTCGGGCCGATCAGCGCATGGATCGAGCCGCGTACCACCGAGAGATCGACCTTGCTGACCGCAGTGAACCCCTTGAACTCCTTGGTGAGCTGGCGTGTTTCGAGGATGACGTCGCTCATCTCGCGAAGTCGCCCGAGTTCAGGAAAGATATGTCGGTCATGCGGTCCATCTCATTGCGCCACTGTCGAGCGCGGACCGATTGTTCGTGGCCGCCTCCCGCTTGCATACTGGGGCAAATGCCTATGCTGCAGTGCAACCTGCCGTCGGTGACCGTCTCCGGGAGCGCACGACTGTCGTCACAATGACAATGACTCATCGGTTCGAACCCTCATGCCCATGCCGAACTTCCGCTCGCCCGAATTCCTGACCGGCCACATCCAGCACACGCTGGCGTTCTACGAGCCGGTCAGCCGCGACCCATCAGGTGGCTTCTTCCACTTCTTCAAGAACGACGGCACCGTGTACGACCGGCGCACGCGCCACCTCGTCAGCAGCACGCGCTTCGTCTTCAACCATGCGACGGCGTATCGGCGCTACGGCGATCCGAAGCACCTCGACGCTGCGCGCCACGGCCTGGCTTTCGTGCAGCGCGCGCATGCGCAGCCGGGCGGCGGCTACGCATGGCAGATCGACTGGCACGACGGCCGCGCCGCCGTGCAGGACGGCACGCAGCATTGCTACGGCATGGCCTTCGTCCTGCTCGCGCATGCGCATGCGCTCATGGCCGGCATCGAAGAGGCGCGCCCGGGGCTCGAGGCCACCTGGCAGCTGATGGAACAGCATTTCTGGGAGCCGCAGCACGCGCTCTATGCCGACGAAGCCACCCCCGACTGGCACGTGGGCGCGTACCGCGGCCAGAACGCCAACATGCATGCCTGCGAGGCGATGCTTGCGGCCTTCGAGGCCACACGGGAGGCGCGCTACCTCGATCGCGCGCTCGCGCTCGCGGAGTCGGTCACGGGGCGGCAGGCCGCGCTGGCCGGCGGGCTGGTCTGGGAGCACTACCGCAAGGACTGGTCGGTCGACTGGGACTACAACCGCGGCGACAGGAGCAACATCTTCCGGCCCTGGGGCTTCCAGACCGGGCACCTGACCGAGTGGGCCAAGCTGCTGCTGCAGTTGGAGCGCGCGCTCGTTGCCGCGGGCCGCGAAGCGGATTGGGCCGTGCCGCGCGCCAGGCACTTCTTCGACACCGCGATGCAGCGCGGCTGGGACGCGGCGCATGGCGGCCTCGCCTATGGCTTCGGCCCCGATGGCGCGGTGTGCGACGGCGACAAGTACTTCTGGGTGCAGGCCGAGAGTTTTGCCGCCGCGGCCCTGCTGGCCGTGCGCACCGGCGATGCCGGCTACTGGGGCTGGTACGACCGCATCTGGGCCTACAGCTGGGCACATTTCGTCGACCACCGGCATGGCGCGTGGTACCGCATCCTCGCGCCCGACAACCGCAAGATCAGCGACGAGAAGAGCCCGGCCGGCAAGACCGACTATCACACCATGGGCGCATGCCACGACGTATTGCGCGCACTCGGCGCTTGAATAGGGACACGTGCCCTTCGTGAAACACCGCGGAACCGGCTTTGCCGGGCCGCTGGTGTTGCCCCCGGTGAGGGGGAAGGAGAAGCGACACGAAGTGCGCGTAGCCTGGGGGAGAGCCCGGTCAATGCGCGCCGGCTGCGGCGTCGCCGCCGGCACCGCCGCGCTGCGGCCTGGCCAGCCACACCAGCGGAATCAGCAGCAGGAACAGGATCGCCGACGCATAGAAGATGTCGTTGGTGGCCAGCATGAACGACTGCTGGTCGACGATGCGGTTGATCTGGCCCATCACCTGCTCGGTGCTCAGGCCGCTGCCCGCCAGCCCCGACATTGCGCTGGCCGCGGCGTTGTTGCCCGGGTTCACCGACTCCGCAAGCTGCGCGTGGTGCAGGGCCGCGCGGTTCTCCCACAGCGTGGTGGCGATCGACGTGCCCATGGCGCCCGCGGTGATGCGCAGGAAGTTCGACAGCCCCGAGGCGGCCGGTATGCGGTCGGGCGTGAGGCCCGAGAGCGTGATGGTCACCAGCGGAATGAAGAAGAACGCCATCGCGATGCCCTGGATGATCGTCGGGATGATGATCGTCACGAAGTCGGCCTGCGTGTTGAAGTTCGAGCGCATCCACAACACCAGTGCGAACACCAGGAACGAGAAGGTCGCGTAGCGGCGCGGGTCGATCTTGGACACCGTGAGGCCCACCACCGGCGAGAAGAAGATCGCCAGCAGCCCCACTGGCGCCATGATCATTCCCGCCTGCGTGGCGGTGTAGCCCATCCACTGCTGCAGCCACAGCGGCAGCAGCACCACGTTGCCGAAGAACAGGCCGTAGGCCACGGCCGTGGCCACGGCGCCCGACCAGAAGTTGCGGCGCTTGAACAGCGACAGGTCGACCACCGGGTGCTTGTCGGTCAGCTCCCAGACCAGGAAGAAGGCAAAGCCGACGATGGCCACCACGGCCATCGTGATGATCTCGGCCGAGTGGAACCAGTCGAGTTCCTTGCCCTTGTCGAGCATGAGCTGCAGCGAGCCCACCCACAGCACCAGCAGCGCCAGGCCGATGGCGTCGATCGGCACCTTGTGCGTGTTGCTCTCGCGCTTGTGGTACAGCGCCCAGGTGATGGCCGCGGCCACGATGCCCACCGGGATGTTGATGTAGAAGATCCACGGCCATGAGATGTTGTCGGTGATCCAGCCGCCCAAGAGCGGCCCCATCACCGGCGCGACCAGCGTGGTCATCGACCACATCGCCATCGCGAGGCCCGCCTTGGCGCGCGGATAGCTCGACAGCAGCAGCGTCTGCGACAGCGGGATCATCGGCCCCGCGACGAAGCCCTGCAGCGCGCGGAACAGGATCAGCGTGGTCATGTTCGGCGCCAGGCCGCACAGCAGCGAGCTGATCATGAACAGGATCACGCTGGCCATGAACAGGCGCACCTGGCCGAAGCGCTGCGTCATGAAGCCGGTGAGCGGCACCGCGATGGCGTTGGCCACCGCGAAGCTGGTGATGACCCAGGTGCCTTGCGTGGTGCTCACGCCGAGGTCGCCCGAGATGGCCGGCAGCGACACGTTCGCGATCGACGAATCGAGCACGTTCATGAAGGTGGCGGCCGACAGCGCGACGGTGCCCCAGATGCGGGCGGCGCCCTCGAGCGGCGGATGCGCGACGTAAGCGGGAGCAGCAGTGGCCATTGGCTTTGCCTCGGGTTCCGTGGACGGCGATCAGCCGGGATGGGATTGCGAAGCAGCCTGCGCCGCAGCGCCGGCGGCGGCCGCGGGCACGGCGGAGCGCCCCGCCGCCGCAGGTGCCGCAGAGGCGGCCGGCGCGCCGCGGCCGAGATTGGCGGCCACGATGCGGTCGACTTCGGCGTCGGCCCCCTGGTCGAGCTTGCTGTAGACCTGCGTCTGCGAGATGGCGGTGGGGCGCGGCGCGTCGGCCAGCATCTTGCCGCTCTTCTGCGAGATGTCGATCTCGGCGTCCATCGAGAGGCCGATGCGCAGCGGATTGGCCTTGAGCTGCTCCGGATCGAGCGCAATGCGCACGGGCACGCGCTGCACCACCTTGATCCAGTTGCCGGTGGCATTCTGCGCGGGCAGCAGCGCAAAGGCGCTGCCGGTACCCACGCCCAGGCCCGCGACCTTGCCGGTGTATTCCACCTTCTTGCCGTAGACGTCGGCCCTGAGCTTTACGGGCTGGTCGATGCGGATGTTGCGCAGCTGCACTTCCTTGAAGTTGGCGTCGACCCACAGCTGGTTCAGCGGCACGATCGACATCATCGGCGTGCCGGCGGCCACGCGCTGGCCGAGCTGCACGGTGCGCTTGGCCACGTAGCCGTCGACCGGCGCCGGCAGCGCGACGCGCTGCGTGGCCAGGTAGGCCTCGCGCACCTTGGCGGCGGCCGCCAGCACGCTCGGGTGCTGGGCCACGCTGGTGCCCTCGGTCAGCGACTGGTTGCTGGCCAGCGCTTCGCGCGCGGCCACCACGCCGGCCTGCGCGGCGGCGAGCTGGCTCCTGGCGTTGTCGAGCGCCGTCTCGGCATGGTTGAGTTCTTCCTTCGAGACCGCGCCGTTGCCCGAGAGCGCGCGGCGGCGCTGCAGGTCGTCCTGCGCCTTGGCGATGTCGCTCTGCGCCTTGACGATGTCGGACTGGCGCAGCGTGACCTGCGCGGCCAGCGATCCGTTGTTGGCGTAGAGCGTGCGCACCTGGCGCACCGCCTGCGCGAGCGCGGCCTCGGCCTGCTCGAGCGCCACCTTCGCATCAGCGGGGTCCAGCTGCACCAGCGGCTGGCCGGCCTTCACGAAGTCGGTGTCATCGGCATTGATGGCCATGACGGTACCGCCGATCTGCGGCGTGATCTGGATCACGTTGCCCTGCACGTAGGCGTTGTCGGTGTCCTCGTAGTGGCTGGCCACCAGCCATTCGTAGAGGCCCCAGCCGCCGCCGGCAACGATCACCACGGCCGCCAGCGCGGTCAGGGCGCGGCGGCGCTTGCCGTTGCCGGCGGGTGCTTCGGGAGCTGCGGAAGCGTTGGCTGCAGCGGGCGTCGGAGTGTTGTTGTCGCTCATGATGGAGTTCTTTCCGAAGACGAAAAAAGTCGGTTCAGTTCAGTTCGATGCGGACGGCGCGGGCGCCGCGGCGGTGGCGGTTGCCGGCGGCTGCCAGCCGCCGCCGAGCGCGCGCGCCAGGCCCACCTGCGTGTCGAGCGCGCGCGCGGCCAGATCGACCGCCAGCCGGCGCTGCGCGAGCACGGCGGTTTCGGCGGTCAGCACGTTGAGGTAGTTGCCCAGGCCCGCGCGGTAGCGCTGCACGGCGATGTCGTAGGCGCCTTCGGCGGCTGTCTGCGCGGCGCGCTGCTCGGCCTGCTGGCGTGCGATCGACTGCGCGCTCGTGACCTGGTCGGACGCGTCGCGCACGGCATCGATGACTGCGGCGTTGTAGCTCTCGATGGCCACGTCGAGGTCGGCCGACTTGCCGCGCAGGTTGGCGCGCAGCTTGCCGCCTTCGAAGATCGGCAGGCTGATGGCAGGGCCCACGCCCCACTGCTCGCTGCCCGACTTGAGCAGCTTGCCGAAACCCAGGCTCTGGAAGCCCGCGAAGGCGGTGAGGTTCACGTTGGGATAGAAGAGCGTCCTGGCGTTCTTCACGTCGCTGGTGGCGGCTTCGACGCGCCAGCGCGCGGCGGCGATATCGGCGCGGCGGCCCAGCAGGTCGGCCGGAATGTTGGCCTGCAGCGCCATCGGCTTGAGCTTCTCGAGCGCCGGCGGCTTGAGCGATTGCGATACGTTGGGCTGGCCCACGAGCGCGTCGAGCGCATGCTGTTGCAGCGCGATCTGCTCGTCGAGGGCTTCGATCTGCTGGCGCGCCTCGGGCAGGCCGCCTTCGCTCTGGCGCAGTTCGAGTCGGGTGTCCAGGCCAGCGGACACGCGGTCGCGCACGAGCTTGAGCGTTTCGTCGCGCTGGGCCAGCGTGCGCCGCGCCACGGCAAGCTGGTCGTTCAGGCGCGCCCACTGGAAATAGCTGCGCGCCACGTTGCTGGCCAGCAGCACGCGGGCGGCATCCGCATCGGCAGCCGCGGCATTGGCCGCGCCGATGGCGGTGTCGAGCGCGCTGCGGTTCTTGCCGAAGAAGTCGAGTTCCCAGCTGGCGCCGAGCTGCAGCAGGCCGATGTTCTGCGTGGAGCCGCCGAGCGGCGCCGGGTAGATGTAGTTGCTGTTGAACTTCTGGCGTTTCAGGTCGAGGTCGCCCTTGACCTGCGGCTGTAGCGCGGCGCCGGCGATGTCCGCCGAGGCCTGGGCGCGCGCAAGGCGGGCCTGTGCCACCTGCAGGTTCGGATTGCCGGCCACGGCCCGGTCGATCAGCGTGTTGAGCTGCGTGTCGCCGAAGGCCTGCCACCATTGGCCGTCGAGGCGGGAGGCCGGCACCGCGGCGCTGTCGGGCGCGATGCCCAGCGACGAGGCATCGCGCAGCCTGGCCTCGGAGCCGATGCCTGCCATGTCGGCACAGCCGGCCAATGCCACCACCAGCAGTGCGGCGGCCACGATGGGGGTGCGGCGCGCGGCGCGCACGGCGAAGGAATCAGTCATTTTTATCTCCACGGGCCGCAAGGGCCTGGGCGTTGTCGAAGATCCGGCGCAGGTAGCTCTTGAGTTGCTCCCACTCTTCCTTGGTGAAACCCGCCAAGTACTCGTTCTGTACCCGGCTCAGCACGTACGGCACCTCCTTGGCGGCCGCGCGGCCTTCGTCGGTGAGCTCGATGTTGACCACACGGCGGTCCTCCAGCGAGCGCACGCGGCGGCACAGGCCCTTGGCCTCGAGGCGGTCCAGCAGGCGCGTCATGGCGCCGGCATCGAGCTCGCAGGCGCGGGCCAGTTCGGCCACCGTGGTGGCCGCGCCGACATGCAGCTTGTAGAGCGGCAGCCATTGGGGAAAGGTCGGACCGCCGGGCTCGCACATGCGGGTTTCCACTGCCTGGGCCACCGCCCCCAGGATACGGCGCATCAAATACCCGATGCTTTCCTCGGTCTGGTAGGTTTCGGCGCGGTAGAAGTCGGCCGGCTGGCCCCCGGCGTTGCCGGAGGCCGGGGGGACTTGCGGGTTGTCTGCATCGCTCATGGCCGCAATATTACTTGCCCAGTCAATTATTGTCAAGGATGCCTTTGCGACGGCAAGGGTCGGTAGAATCGGGGCCATGGCTTCCTCCCCCCTGTCTTCACCGGCCAAGGGCTCGCCCCGATCGCTGTCGGGCCTGAGCCCTTTTCTCCGGCCCTACCGCGTCCAGATCGTCCTCGCGGGCATTTTTTTGGTGATGGCGGCCATCACCACGCTGGTGTTTCCTATCGCATTGCGCAGCCTGATTGATGGCGGCTTGATCAGCGCGGACAAGGGCGCCCAGACCATGGCGCTGCGCGAGCACTTCGGCGCCCTCTTCGCGGTGGCCGTGGCGCTCGGCCTTTTTTCGGCCGCGCGCTTCTACACGGTGAGCTGGCTCGGCGAACGCGTCACGGCCGATCTGCGCAACGCGGTCTACGGCCATGTGCTGCGCCAGAGCCCGGCCTTCTTCGAGACCACGCAGACCGGCGAAGTGCTGTCGCGCCTGACGGCCGACACCACGCTGGTGCAGACCGTGGTCGGCTCGTCGCTGAGCATGGGCCTGCGCAATGCCGTCATGGGCGTGGGCGCGCTGGCGGTGCTGGTGTGGACCAATCCCTACGTGATGGTCCAGGTGCTGGGCATCCTGGTGCTGGTGGTGCTGCCGAGCATGTGGTTCGGCCGGCGCGTGCGCAAGCTCTCGCGCGCGAGCCAGGACCGGGTGGCCGATTCGAGCGCCATCGCGGCCGAGGTGCTCAATGCGATTCCGGTGGTGCAAAGCTACACGGCCGAATCGCGCGAGGCCGGCCGCTTCAAGGCCTCGACCGAAAACGCCTTCAAGACCGCGGTGCGCCGCACCAAGGCGCGCTCGGTGCTGGTGGCCTTCATCATCATCGCCACCTCGGCGGCGCTGCTCTGGGGCCTCTACCAGGGCACGCAGGCGGTGCTGCGCGGCGACATCACGGCCGGCCACCTGGGCCAGACCGTGGTGTACGTGGCCATTCTTGCCAGCGCGACCGCAGTGCTCGGCGAGGTCTATGGCGACCTGCTGCGCGCAGCCGGCGCGACCGAGCGCCTGATGGAACTGCTGCATGCCCCGGCGGCCATCGTTTCACCGCCCGATCCGGTGGCTGCGCCCGTCCCGGCGGCGGGCAGCGCGGTCAAGCTCGAGGCGGTGACTTTCCACTACCCCTCGCGGCCCGGCACGCCGGCGCTCAAGGACTTCAGCCTCGACATCGCGCCCGGCGAAACGGTCGCCCTGGTGGGATCGAGCGGTGCCGGCAAGAGCACGGTGTTCCAACTGCTGCTGCGCTACTACGATCCGCAGTCCGGCCGCCTGCTGCTCGACGGCGCGCCGCTGGCCTCGCTCGCGCTGCCCGAGCTTCGCACCCGCATCGGCCTGGTGCCGCAGGACGCCGTGATCTTCTCGGCCAGCGCCTTCGAGAACATCCGCTACGGCCGCCCCGACGCCACGGCCGACGAGGTGCATGCCGCCGCGCGCGCGGCCTTTGCGCACGATTTCCTGCAGGCGCTGCCCGAGGGCTATGACACCTTCCTGGGCGAGCGCGGGGTGCGCCTGTCGGGCGGACAGCGCCAGCGCATTGCAATTGCGCGCGCCATTCTCAAGAACCCGCCGCTGCTGCTGCTCGACGAAGCCACCAGCGCACTCGATGCCGAGAGCGAACGCATGGTGCAGGCGGCGCTCGAATCGGCCATGGAAGGCCGTACGACGCTCGTGATTGCGCACCGCCTGGCCACCGTGCAGAAGGCCGACCGCATCATCGTGCTGGACCATGGCGGCATTGTCGAACAGGGAACACACGCCACGCTGGTGGCGCAAGGCGGGGTCTATGCCCGCCTGGCCGCCCTGCAGTTCACGGCTTGATGGGCCGGCTGCAGGCTACTGCAGCGTTTCCTTGAGCGCCGCAGGGATGGGCAGGGCCATCACCGGAATGCCCTCTTCGAGCAGCGCTTCGGTCTGCTCGCGGGTCGCCTGGCCGCGGATCCCGCGTTCTTCGGCTTCGCCGTAGTGCATCCTGCGCGCCTCGTCGGCAAAACGGTCGCCCACGTCCTCGGTCTTTGCGAGAACCTCGCGCACGGCGCGCATCCAGCGGGCCTCGGGAGATTGTTCGGCCGGTGCCTGGGCCTTGGCGGGTGCCGAAGATGCCGATGTCGACGCAGCAGCGGCCTCTGCCGGCGCCTTCGCGTTGCCCAGGTTCAGGCGCGGCGCGCTCAGCAGCTTGACGATGCGCGTGTCGGCACACACCGGGCATTCCACCAGTCCGGCGGCCAGCTGGGTTTCGA
Source organism: Variovorax sp. VRV01 (assembly GCF_014852545.1). Taxonomy (NCBI): domain Bacteria; kingdom Pseudomonadati; phylum Pseudomonadota; class Betaproteobacteria; order Burkholderiales; family Comamonadaceae; genus Variovorax; species Variovorax sp. VRV01. The sequence goes on along the minus strand of NZ_JACVBS010000027.1, from coordinate 35,577 downwards.
AAGCTTCATTGGACGCAAACCAGCCTTCGAAGCCGTGGCCATGCGAGCAGCGCAGATCGAGAACCTTCATGCGCGGATTATCCCGCGCCGCCTTGCGAAGCGGTGGCTCGCCAATCGAGTGACCATGCGCCCGAAAGAACGTTCTGCAGCCACAGCATGCAGGTCAGCGACTTGGCATCGGTGAGCGTGCCGTCGCGGCACCAGAGTGCGACTTCGGCCGGCGTGGCCGTGAACACGTCCAGGAACTCGCCGTGGTCGAGCTGCCGCTTGCCGAGCGACAGGCCGCGCGCAAAGTAGATGTGGATGATCTCGGTGGAATAGGCCACGGCGAGGTGCATGGCGCCGGCGTAGGCCCATTCGCTCGCGGTGTAGCCGGTTTCCTCGAGCAGTTCGCGCTGGCCGCACACCAGCGGATCTTCGCCCGCATCGAGCTTGCCGGCCGGAAACTCGACCATCACATGCCCCACCGGATAACGGTACTGCCGCTCCAGCACCACGCGGCCGTCGTCGAGCAGTGGAATCACCACCACCGCGCCCGGATGGATCACGTACTCGCGCGTGGCGCTGTGGCCGTCGGGCAGGCGCACGGTGTCGCGGCAGACCTGGAGGAAGTTGCCTTTGACCAGCAGGTCGCTGGCCGTGCGTTCTTCCTTCAGGTGCGAATCGGCGATGGGAGAAGTCATGTCGGTCATCCGTGCCTGTGCTTCATGAGGTAGCGCCAGGTGAACCCTGGAAAGGCCAGCACGATGAAAAGCGCGCCGGTCACCGCATAGAACTCCCAGCCCTGCGAGGCGATCTGCCCTGCCCGACTTTCGAACAGCAAGCCCACGCCGCCCGCGGCGAAATACAGCACCACCAGTTCGGCGAGCCGCACTGCCAGCGGCTTGGGCCGCGTGGCCAGGGGCACGACGCCGAAGAGCCGGTCGTTGCAGAACGGCAGGTTGGCCGCCACCAGCGCCACCAGGAGAACGACCCAGACCGATGCGGTTTGCGACACCGTGGGCAGGCCGGGATCAGTTCGCCAGCGTGGCCACGATGGCCTTGGCGCACAGCGTCATGAGGCCGCCGGGCACGATGCCCAGCACGAGGATCAGCAGGCCGTTGATCGACAGCACTGTGCGCACGTCGCGCGGCGCCGACACGGTGCTGGCCGTGACCGGCGCGTCGAAGTACATGACCTTGACCACGCGCAGGTAGTAGAAGGCGCCAATCAGCGACATGACCACCGCGAACACCGCCAGGCCGATGTAGAGCGCCTGGCCCGAGGCGATCAGCGCCTGCAGCACCGCCAGCTTGGCGTAGAACCCGACCAGCGGCGGCAGGCCCGCGAGCGAGAACATCGCGATCGCCATCACGCCGGCGTACAGCGGGCTGCGCTGGTTCAGGCCGGCCAGGTCGGTGATTTCTTCGCTTTCGAACCCCTCGCGCGCCAGCAGCAGGATGATGCCGAAGCTCGCCAGCGTGGTCAGCACGTAGGTCACGATGTAGAACATCGAGGCGCTGTAGGCGAACTGTGCGTTGTAGGTGTTGCCGTTGACCACGCCCGCCACCAGGCCGAGCAGCATGAAACCCATCTGCGCAATGGTCGAGTAGGCCAGCATGCGCTTGAGGTTGGTCTGCGCGATGGCGGCCAGATTGCCCACCAGCAGCGAGGCGATGGCCAAGAGTGCCAGCATCTGCTGCCAGTCGATGGCCAGCGGCAGCAGCCCTTCCACCAGCAGGCGGATGATGATGGCGAAGGCGGCCAGCTCGGGCGCCGCGCCGATCAGCAGCGTGACCGCCGTCGGTGCGCCCTGGTACACGTCGGGCACCCACATGTGGAAAGGCGCCGCCCCCACCTTGAAGGCCAGGCCCGCCACGATGAACACGAGGCCGAACACCAGCACCTGGTGGTTCACCTTGCCGCTGGCGATGATCTTGAACACTTCGTTGGTGTCGAGCGAGCCGGTCGCGCCGTAGAGCATCGACAGGCCATAGAGCAGGAAGCCGCTGGCCATGGCGCCGAGCACGAAGTACTTCATGGCTGCTTCGCTGGCCACCGCGTTGTCGCGGCGCAGCGCCACCAGCGCATAGCTGGACAGCGTGAGCAGTTCGAGCCCGAGGTAGATCAGGAGGAAGTTGCTGCCCGAGATCATCACGAACATGCCCAGCAGCGCGAACATGCTGATGGTGAACATCTCGCCGCCGCGCAGCATGTCGCGGTCGGCCGCGTAGGGCCGGCCGTAGACCAGCGTGACCATCAGGGCCACCGTGGCAAAGCACTTGAGCCAGTTGCCCATGGGATCGCTCACGACCATGCCGCCGAAGCCGTAGACCGTCTTGCCCTCGTTGCCGGCCAGGCCGGTCAGCACGGCCACCACGGCCAGCGTGAGCAGCGTCAGGATGTAGGTGCGCGTGCGCTGCGCACTGGTGCTCGACAGGTCGACCAGCGCAATGATGCAGGCCATGACCAGCAGCACGATTTCGGGGTAGATCGCGACCCAGCTGAGTTTGTCAATCATCTCGTTCTCTTCTTCAGCGTGGCATCAGGAGGGCAGCTTCGAAATCGCCACGTGGCGAAGAAGCTCGGTCACGGAAGCGTCCATCACGTCGGTGAACGGCTTCGGATGGATGCCCATCCACAGCACGGCAATGGCCAGCAGCGACAGCATCAGGAATTCGCGGGCATTGATGTCGGTGAGTTCCTTGACGTGGTCGTTGCCGACCGGGCCGAGGTACACGCGCTTGTACATCCAGAGGGTGTAGGCCGCGCCGAAGATCAGCGCCGTGGCGGCTCCGAAGCCGAGCCAGAAGTTGGACTTGACTGCACCCAGGATGACCATCCATTCGCCCACGAAACCGGCGGTGCCCGGCAGGCCGCAATTGGCCATGGCGAACAGCAGCGCGAATGCGGCGAACTTGGGCATGGTGTTGACCACGCCGCCATAGTCGGCAATCTGGCGCGAATGCACGCGGTCGTAGAGCACGCCGATGCCAAGGAACATGGCGCCCGACACGAAGCCGTGGGCAATCATCTGCACGATGCCGCCGGACACGCCCAGTTCGTTGAAGATGAAGAAGCCGAGCGTCACGAAGCCCATGTGGGCGACCGACGAGTAGGCCACGAGCTTCTTCATGTCTTCCTGCACCAGCGCCACCAGGCCGACGTAGATCACCGCGATCAGCGACAGCGCGATCATGAGCCAGGCCCATTCGTGCGATGCGTCGGGCGCGATCGGCAACGAGAAGCGCAGGAAGCCGTAGGCGCCGAGCTTCAGCATGATGGCGGCCAGCACGGCCGAGCCGCCGGTGGGGGCCTCGACGTGCACGTCCGGCAGCCAGGTATGGACCGGCCACATCGGCACCTTGACGGCAAAGGCGGCAAAGAATGCGAAGAACAGGAAGGTCTGCGCTGTCGAGCCCAGCGGCAGCTTGTGCCAGCTCAGGATGTCGAAGCTGCCGCCCGACTTGTTGTACAGGTAGATCAGTGCCACCAGCGTCAGCAGCGAGCCGAGCAGGGTGTAGATGAAGAACTTGAAGGCCGCGTAGATCTTGTTCGGGCCGCCCCAGATGCCGATGATGAGGTACATCGGGATCAGCGTGGCTTCGAAGAACACGTAGAACAGGATGCCGTCGAGCGCGGCGAACACGCCGATCATGAAGCCCGAGAGAATCAGGAACGCGGCCATGTACTGGTTGACGCGCTCGGTGATCACTTCCCAGGCCGAGATCACGACCACCACGGTGGTGAACGAAGTCAACAGCACCAGCCAGATCGACAGGCCGTCGATGCCGAGGTGATAGTTGACATTGAAGCGCGCGATCCAGCCGGCCTTCTCGACGAACTGCATCGCGGCGGTGCCGTTCTGGAAGCCCGTGTAGAGCGGTACGGTCACCAGGAAGCTCACGATCGCGCCGACCAGCGCGACCCAGCGCACGCCCCTGGCATGCTCGTCACGGCCGAACGCCAGCAACGCGACACCGAATGCGATCGGCACCCAGATGGCAAGGCTCAACAAACCCATTTTTGTTTTTCTCCAGCGCTTGACTCAGCGCTTGAACCAGACGAAGTACGTCATCAGGATGAAGATGCCGAGCAGCATCGCGAAGGCGTAGTGATAGATGTAGCCCGACTGCAGCCAGCGTACGGCGCCCGAGATGCGGCCCACGACCTTCCATGAGCCATTGACCACCGCGCCGTCGATCAGCGCCTGGTCGCCGCCCTTCCACAGCCCGGTGCCGAGCCCACGCGTGGCGCGGGCGACGACGTTCTCGTTGAACCAGTCCATGTAGTACTTGTTCTCGAGCAGGCGGTAGATCGGGCCGAAGACGCGCTTGATCGCGGCCGGCAGCGCCGGATTGATCATGTACATGTACCAGGACAGGACCACGCCAGCCAGTGCCAGCCAGAACGGCGCCGCCTGCAGACCGTGGATGGCCATGGCCACCGGGCCGTGGAAGGCCTCTTCCAGTTCCTTCATGGCGTGGTGCCGTGTGCCGTCCACGATGATCGCGTTCTTGAAGAACTCGCCGAACAGCATCGGCTCGATCGTCATGAAGCCGATCACCACCGACGGGATCGCGAGCAGCACCAGCGGCAGCCACACCACCCAGGGCGATTCGTGCGGCTTGTCGCCGTGGCCGTGATCGTCGTCGTGCTCCGCATGTTCGTCATGGTGGTGCGCGTCGGGATTCTGGTCGTAGCGCTCCTTGCCGTGGAACACCAGGAAATACATACGGAACGAATAGAACGCCGTCACGAACACGCCGGCCAGCACCGCGTAGTAGGCGAACTGTGCGCCCCACAGGTGGCTTTCGTGCACCGCTTCGATGATGCTGTCCTTCGAGTAGAAGCCGGCGAAGAACGGCGTGCCGATCAGCGCGAGCGAACCCAGGAGCGAGGTGATCCAGGTGATCGGCATGTACTTGCGCACGCCGCCCATCCATCGGATGTCCTGGTTGTGGTGCATGCCGATGATCACCGAGCCCGCGCCGAGGAACAGCAGCGCCTTGAAGAAGGCATGCGTCATCAGATGGAACACCGCGACCGAGTAGGCCGAGGCACCGAGCGCCACGGTCATGTAGCCCAGCTGCGAGAGCGTCGAATACGCCACCACGCGCTTGATGTCGTTCTGGATGATGCCGAGGAACCCCATGAACAGCGCCGTGATGGCACCGATCACCAGGATGAACGAGAGCGCCGTGTCGCTGAGTTCGAACAGCGGCGACATGCGCGCCACCATGAAGATGCCGGCCGTGACCATGGTCGCGGCGTGGATCAGCGCGGAGATGGGCGTCGGGCCTTCCATCGAGTCGGGCAGCCACACATGCAGCGGGAACTGCGCGCTCTTGCCCATGGCGCCGATGAACAGGCAGATGCAGATCACGGTCACCAGCATCCACTCGGTGCCGGGGAAGGTGATGCCGGCCAGCGTGTTGGCCTTGGCGAAGGCCTCGCCGTAGTTCAGCGTGCCGGCATAGGCGGCGATCAGGCCGATGCCCAGGATGAAGCCGAAGTCGCCCACGCGGTTGACCAGGAAGGCCTTCATGTTCGCGAAGATCGCCGTAGGCCGGTTGAACCAGAAGCCGATCAGCAGGTACGACACCAGGCCCACCGCTTCCCAGCCGAAGAACAGCTGGAGCATGTTGTTGCTCATGACGAGCATCAGCATCGAGAAGGTGAAGAGCGAGATGTAGGCGAAGAAGCGGTTGTAGCCCTCGTCTTCTTCCATGTAGCCGATGGTGTAGATGTGCACCATCAGCGAGACGAAGCTCACCACGCACATCATCATGGCCGTGAGGCCGTCGACCAGGAAGCCGATTTCCATCTTCAGGCCGCCCACCACCATCCATTCGTAGATGGTGGCGTTGAAGCGCGCGCCATCGGCCACCACGCTCTTGAGCGTCATGGCCGAGATGATGAAGGCGACGAGCACGCCGAGGATGGTCAGCGAATGCGTGACCTTGCGGCCGATGTGATTGCCGCCGAACTTGGTGCCGAACAGGCCGGCGACGACGGCGCCGACCAGGGGTGCCAGCGGCACGGCCAGCAGGGCGGATGCGGAAAGGGTTGCGCTCATACTGATTTCAACCCTTGAGCGAGTTGAGTTCGTCCACGTTGATGTTCGACTTGTTGCGGAACAGCAGGACCAGCAGCGCAAGGCCGATGGCCGACTCGGCCGCGGCCACCGTCAGGATGAAGAACACGAAGATCTGGCCGTGCATGTCGCCCAGGTAGTACGAGAACGCAACGAAGTTCATGTTTACCGCGAGCAGCATCAGCTCGATGGCCATCAGCAGCACGATGAGGTTCTTGCGGTTCAGGAAGATGCCGATCACCGACAGCGCGAAGAGCATGGCGCCGAGCGATAGAAAGTGTCCGAGCGTGAGCGTCATGCCTTGTTTTCCTTTGCCGCTGCTGCGTCTGCTTCCGCCACGGGCTCGGCGGCGCGCGTGACCGGCATCTGCACGATGCGCACGCGGTCCCGCGCCTTCACGCGCACCTGGTCGGACGGGTTGACGTACTTGCTGTCCTTGCGGGTGCGCAGCGTCAGCGCGATGGCGGCCACGATGGCCACGAGCAGGATGACGGCCGCGATCTCCAGCGGATACAGGTACTCGGAGTACAGCAGCTTGCCGAGCTCGAGCGTGTTCGAGTTGCCGGCCGCCATGGCGGCTCCGGCGCGCGGCGGCTCCGCCAGGCGGAAGCCGCCCATCAGCACGGCGGCCATTTCGAGCGCAATGAGCGCGCCCACGCCGGCTGCCAGCGGAAAGTGCTTCCAGAAACCCTGCCGCAGGCCGTCGACGTTGATGTCCAGCATCATCACGACGAACAGGAACAGCACCATCACCGCCCCCACGTAGACGAGCACCAGCGAGATTGCCAGGAACTCGGCGCGCAGCAGCAGCCAGATCGCCGAAGCCTGGAAGAAGGCCAGCACCAGGTACAGCGCGGCGTACACGGGATTGCGGGCGGTGATGACGCGGAAGGCTGCGAACAGCAGCACCGCGGCAAAGAGATAGAACAGACCGGTCTTGACGTCCATTGGAATTCGAATTGGTACGGGGTTCGGACTGATCGGGATCAGCGGTACTTGGCGTCGGCCGCCTTGTTCGCTGCGATTTCTTTTTCGTAGCGGTCGCCCACGGCCAGCAGCATGTCCTTGGTGAAGTACAGGTCGCCGCGCTTTTCGCCGTGGTATTCGAAGATGTGGGTCTCGACGATCGAATCGACCGGGCAGCTCTCTTCGCAGAAGCCGCAGAAGATGCACTTGGTCAGGTCGATGTCGTAGCGCGTGGTGCGGCGCGAACCGTCGTCGCGCACATCGGATTCGATGGTGATGGCCAGCGCCGGGCACACGGCTTCGCAGAGCTTGCAGGCGATGCAGCGCTCTTCGCCGTTCTCATAGCGGCGCAACGCGTGCAGGCCGCGAAAGCGCGGCGACAGCGGCGTTTTTTCTTCGGGAAACTGCACCGTGATCTTGCGGGCGAAGGCGTACTTGCCAGTGATGGCCAGGCCCTTGAACAGTTCGAACAGCATGAAGCTGCCCAGGAAGTCCTTGAGCGAGAACGGGGCGGACGCGAGCTTGGAAGGGCGCGCGAGCGCGCCGGCGGTATGCGCAGCAGTCATGATGTTGGCGCTTCCAGTTATTTCCAGATGTTGAACGGGGTCTGCATCCAGGCACCGACCACGACCAGCCACACGAGCGTGACCGGGATGAAGATCTTCCAGCCGAGCCGCATGATCTGGTCATAGCGGAAGCGCGGGAAGGTGGATCGGACCCACAGGAACATGGTGACCACGCAGAAGGTCTTGGCACCGAGCCAGATCCAGCCCGGGATGAAGCTCAGGAACTCGAACGGCGGCAGCCATCCGCCGAGGAACAGCACGGTGCACAGGATCGAGACCAGCCACATGTTGGCGTACTCGGCCAGGAAGAACATCGCGAAGCTCATGCCCGAGTACTCGATCATGTGGCCCGCAACGATCTCGGACTCGCCTTCGACCACGTCGAAGGGGTGGCGGTTGGTTTCCGCCAGGCCCGAGATGAAGTAGACGACGAAGATCGGCAGCAGCGACAGCCAGTTCCACGACAGGAAGCCGATGCCCATCGATGCGAAGGTGCCCTTGCCCTGCCCTGTCACGATGTCGGTCATGTTCAGGCTGGCCGAGACCATCAGCACCACGACGAAGCAGAAGCCCATCGCAATCTCGTAGCTCACCATCTGTGCCGAGGCGCGCAGCGCGCCCAGGAAGGCGTACTTCGAGTTCGAAGCCCAGCCCGCGATGATCACGCCGTAGACCTCGAGCGAGGTGATGGCCATCACGAACAGCAGGCCGGCGTTGATGTTGGCCAGCGCCACGTCCGGACCGAAGGGAATCACAGCCCATGCGACGAGCGCCGGCATGATGGTCATGATCGGGCCGAGCAGGAACAGGCCCTTGTTGGCGACCGTCGGAAGAATGATTTCCTTGGTCATCAGCTTGAGCGCGTCGGCGATGGGCTGCAGCAGGCCCAGCGGCCCGATGCGGTTCGGGCCGATGCGGATCTGCGTGAAGCCGATCGCCTTGCGCTCCCACAGCGTGAGGTAGGCCACGGCCCCCATCAGCGGAAGCACGACCACGATGATCTTGATCAGCGTCCAGATCACCGGCCAGGCCAGGCCCGTCCACCAGCCCGCGTGGACCAGTCCCTGGCCGAAAGCATGCACTGCGTCGATCATGCCAATGCCTCCTCGGCACGGGCCGGAGCAGCCGATGCGTTGCGCGCATCGGCGGTGAGTTGCAGCGACGGTGCGCGGCGCACGATCGAGTCGAGTTGATAGATGCTCGCGACCACGGGAGCGGGAGCGGCGCCGCTGGAAGCGACGGCCTTGGCCGCGGTGGCGTTGTTCAGCGCGTTGGCAGGCACGGCGCCGTTGTCGCCGATGGTGCGCAGCACGTCAGCCGTCGATTCGAATGCGAAGCCCGGCAGACCGAGCAGGTTGGCCAGCACGCGCAGCACCTTCCAGGCCGGACGCGTTTCGCCTTGCGGCTTCACGACGGCATGGAAACCCTGCACGCGGCCTTCGGCATTGACGAAGGTGCCCGGTGTTTCGGTGAACGGCGCGATCGGCAGCAGCACGTCGCTGAACTCGAGGTTGGCCTTGAAGGGGCTCAGCGTGACGACCATCTGTGCATTGCCGATGACGTCGGCGGCTGCGGCGCCCGCAGCCGAGTCGAACACCGGTTCGTTGTTGAGCAGCAGCACGGCCTTGAGGCCCGAGCCCGCGGCCAGCATGCGGCCGGCATCGAGGCCGCCGTTCTTCGGGAACGCGCCGACGAGCTGCGCGCCCACGGTGTTGGCGGCTTCGGTCAGGTAGCCGACGGTGGCGCCGGTCTGCGCGCCGATCCAGTTGGCGAGGGCCAGCAGGCTGCTCGCTTGCGCATGGTGGGCGGCGGCGTTGCCGAGCAGGATGGCCTTGCGCTCGCCGCTCAGCAGCGAGGCGGCAATGGCTTGCGCGGCGGCATCGGGTTCGTTCTTCGGTGCCAGCGGTGCAGCCGCACCGTTGGTCTTGCCGATGGCAGCGGCCACGGCGGCCAGCGCCTCGACCCATTGGTCGGCTTCGGCGATGGTCGATTGCGCTACGCTGATGGCCCAGGCGTCGCGGTCGGCCATCAGGCCGGCCGAGGTGATCACCGACAGCGCGGCGCCCTTGCGCACGGCCTGGCGGATGCGCTGCGCGAACAGCGGATGGTCCTTGCGCAGGTTCGAACCGACGACCAGCACGCGCTGCAATTGCGTGAGCGATGCGATCGAGGTGCCGAGCCAGCGCACGCCTTCGAAGGCCGTGAATTCGGCATTGCGCAGGCGGTAGTCGATGTTGTCGCTGCCGAGCTCACGCGTGAGCATGGCGGCCAGCTGCAGCTCTTCGAGCGTGCTGTGCGGGCTCACCAGCGTGCCGATGCTTTGCGCACCGTGGTCGGCCTTGATCTGCTTGAGGCCGTTGGCCACGTATTCGAGCGCGGTCTGCCAGTCGACCTGGTGCCACTGGCCGCCCTGCTTGAGCATGGGCTGCGTGAGGCGTTCCGGGCCGTTGAGCGCTTCGTACGAGAAGCGGTCGCGGTCGGCGATCCAGCACTCGTTGACTTCTTCGTTCTCGAGCGGCACCACGCGCATCACGCGGTTGCTCTTGACCTGGACGATCAGGTTGGCGCCGGTGGAGTCGTGCGGGCTCACCGACTTGCGGCGCGACAGCTCCCAGGTACGGGCGCTGTAGCGGAACGGCTTGCTCGTGAGCGCGCCGACCGGGCAGATGTCGATCATGTTGCCCGACAGCTCGGAGTCGACCGAATCGCCGAGGAAGGTTTCGATTTCGGAGTGCTCGCCGCGCTGGGTCATGCCGAGCTCCATCACGCCGGCCACTTCCTGGCCGAAGCGGACGCAGCGCGTGCAATGGATGCAGCGGCTCATTTCTTCCATGCTGATCAGCGGACCGACGTCCTTGTGGAAGACGACGCGCTTTTCTTCTTCGTAGCGCGAAGAAGAACCGCCGTAGCCCACGGCCAGGTCCTGCAGCTGGCACTCGCCGCCCTGGTCGCAGATCGGGCAATCGAGCGGGTGGTTGATCAGGAGGAACTCCATGACCGACTGCTGCGCCTTGATGGCCTTTTCGCTCTTGGTGCGAACGATCATGCCCTGCGTGACGGGCGTGGCGCAGGCCGGCATCGGCTTGGGCGCCTTTTCCACGTCGACCAGGCACATGCGGCAGTTGGCCGCGATGCTGAGCTTCTTGTGATAGCAGAAGTGCGGGATGTAGGTGCCCGCCTTGTCGGCCGCATGCATCACCATGCTGCCTTCGGTCACTTCGACCTTCTTGCCGTCGAGTTCGATTTCGATCATGAGTATGTTTCTTCTCGCGCTCAGGCCTTGACGGGCGCTTTCGGGACGTAGCCCGGAATCAGGGCCTCGAACTCGTGACGGAAGTGCTTGATCATGGCGCGCACCGGCATGGCCGCCGCGTCGCCGAGCGCGCAGATGGTGCGGCCCTGAATGTTGTCGGCCACGGAGTTCAAGAGGTCCATATCCGACGCCCTGCCCTGCCCGTTGTGGATGCGGTCCACCACGCGGTACAGCCAGCCCGTGCCTTCGCGGCACGGCGTGCACTGGCCGCAGGATTCGTGCATGTAGAAGTACGAGAGGCGCCGCAGCGACTCGACCATCGAGCGGCTGTCGTCCATCACGATCACCGCACCCGAGCCCAGCATGGAGCCGGCCTTGGCGATGGAGTCGTAGTCCATCGTGCATTCCATCATGATCGAAGCCGGCAGCACCGGCGACGACGATCCGCCGGGGATCACGGCCTTGAGCGTGCGGCCCTTGCGAACGCCGCCGCACAGCTCGAGCAGCTTGGAGAACGGCGTGCCCATCGGCACTTCGTAGTTGCCGGGCAGCTCGACGTCGCCGCTCACCGAATAGATCTTGGTGCCGCCGTTGTTCGGCTTGCCGCATTCGAGGTAGGCCTGGCCGCCATTGTTGATGATCCAGGGCACCGCCGCGAAGGTCTCGGTGTTGTTGATGGTGGTTGGCTTGCCGTACAGGCCGAAGCTCGCCGGGAACGGCGGCTTGAAGCGCGGCTGGCCCTTCTTGCCTTCCAGCGATTCGAGCAGCGCGGTTTCCTCGCCGCAGATGTAGGCGCCGAAGCCGTGGGCGGCATGCAACTGGAAGTTGTACGTGCTGCCCATGATCTTGTCGCCGAGGTAGCCGGCGGCGCGCGCCTCTTCGAGCGCTTCCTCGAAGCGGTCGTAGCTCTGGAAGATCTCGCCGTGGATGTAGTTGTAGCCCACGCTGATGCCCATCGCATACGCGGCGATGGCCATGCCTTCGATCACGATGTGCGGATTGAACTGCAGGATGTCGCGGTCCTTGCAGGTGCCCGGCTCGCCTTCGTCCGAATTGCAGACGAGGTACTTCTGGCCCGGGAACTGGCGCGGCATGAAGCTCCACTTCAGGCCCGTGGGGAAGCCTGCGCCGCCGCGGCCGCGCAGGCCCGAGGCCTTGACTTCGGCGATCACCTGGTCGGGCGTGAGGCCCTCGGTGAGGATCTTGCGCAGCGCCTTGTAGCCGCCGCGCGCCTCGTAGTCGGCCAGGCGCCAGTTGGTGCCGTCGAGGCCGGCATAGATCTGCGGCTCGATGTGGCGGCCATGGAAACAGGTCTGGACGCCCGTGGCCTGGAATTGCTGGAGCACTTGTTCGGGCGACATCAGGCAGCCTCCCCTTTGGTGGAGCCGCGCAGGCCGTCGATGAGCTGGTCGAGCTTCTCGTTGCTCATGAAGCTGCACATGGTGCGGTCGTTGACCAGCATCACGGGCGAATCGGCGCAGGCGCCCAGGCATTCGCTCTGCTGCAGCGTGAACATGCCGTCGGCCGTGGTTTCGCCCATCTTGATGCCGAGCTTCTTCTCGAGGTGGACCAGCGCAGTGACGCCGTCGCGCAGCTGGCACGGCAGGTTGGTGCACACGTTGAGCTTGAACTTGCCCACCGGATGCTGGTTGTACATGTTGTAGAAGGTCGTGACCTCGTGCACGGCGATGGGCGCCATGCCGAGGTACTCGGCGATCTCGCGCTCGCGCTGCATGCTGATGAAGCCTTCGTCCTGCTGCACGATGGCCAGGCAGGCCATCACGGCCGACTGCTTGCCGGCTTCAGGGTACTTGGCGACTTCGCGCGCAAAGCGCTCGAGAATCGCAGGCTTCAGAGGAGCAGAAGGCGCCGAGGGCGCCGTGTCATGGTGGGTCGAGGAAGTCGTCATTCGCTCTTTCTCACCTGTCGATTTCGCCGAACACGATGTCCATCGTGCCGATCACCGCGACAGCGTCGGCGATCATGTGGCCGCGCGACATTTCGTCGAGGGCGGCGAGGTGCGGGAAGCCGGGCGCGCGGATCTTCAGGCGGTACGGCTTGTTGGCGCCGTCGCTCACCAGGTAGATGCCGAACTCGCCCTTCGGGTGCTCGACGGCGGCATAGGCCTCGCCTTCGGGCACATGGAAGCCTTCGGTGAAGAGCTTGAAATGGTGGATCAGCTCCTCCATGTTCGCCTTCATCGACTCGCGCGCGGGCGCAGCGACCTTGTGGTTGTCGGTGATCACCGGGCCGGGGTTGGCGCGCAGCCAGGCCGAGCACTGCTGGATGATCTTGTTGGCCTGGCGCATTTCTTCCACGCGCACGAGGTAGCGGTCGTAGCAGTCGCCGGTCTTGCCGACCGGCACGTCGAACCGCATCTGGTCGTAGACGTCGTAGGGCTGCTTCTTGCGCAGGTCCCATTCGACGCCCGAGCCGCGCAGCATGGGGCCGGTGAAGCCGAGGTTCAGCGCGCGCTCCGGCGTCACCACGCCGATGCCGACGGTGCGCTGCTTCCAGATGCGGTTGTCGGTGAGCAGCGTCTCGTACTCGTCGACCATGCCGGGGAAGCGCTTGCAGAAATCGTCGATGAAGTCGAGCAGCGAACCCTGGCGGTTCTCGTTGAGCTTCTCGATGGCCTTCGCGTTCTTGATCTTGCTGACCTTGTACTGCGGCATCGCATCGGGCAGGTCGCGGTAGACGCCGCCCGGACGGAAGTACGCCGCATGCATGCGCGCGCCCGACACGGCTTCGTACATGTCGAACAGGTCTTCACGCTCGCGGAAGCAGTAGATGAGCATGTTCATCGCGCCGCAGTCGAGACCGTGCGCGCCGAGCCACAGCAGGTGGTTCAGCAGCCGGGTGATCTCGGCGAACATCACGCGGATGTACTGCGCGCGAATCGGCACGTCCAGGCCCAGCATCCGCTCGATGGCCAGGCAGTAGGCGTGCTCGTTGGACATCATCGACACGTAGTCGAGACGGTCCATGTAGGGCAGCGACTGGATGAAGGTACGCGATTCGGCAAGCTTCTCGGTCGCACGGTGCAGGAGGCCGATGTGCGGATCGGCGCGCTGGATCACTTCGCCGTCGAGCTCGAGCACCAGGCGCAGCACGCCGTGGGCCGCAGGATGCTGGGGACCGAAGTTGAGTGTGTAGTTCTTGATTTCGGCCATATCAATGCAAACCGCTGCCGTAGTTGTCTTCGCGAATCACGCGCGGGGTAATTTCCCGCGGCTCGATCGATACCGGCTGGTAGACCACGCGCTTCTGCTCTTCGTCGTAGCGCATTTCGACATGGCCCGACACCGGGAAGTCCTTGCGGAACGGATGGCCGATGAAGCCGTAGTCGGTCAGGATGCGGCGCAGGTCGTCGTGGCCTTCGAACACGATGCCATAGAGGTCGAAGGCTTCGCGCTCGAACCAGGTGGCGGCATTCCAGACGGGCTGGAGCGAATCGACCACGGGCAGGTCTTCGTTCGGCGCAAACACCTTGAGGCGCACGCGCTGGTTGAGACTCACCGACAGCAGGTGCGTGACGACGCCATAGCGCTCGCCCTGCCACTCGCCTTCGCGGTAGTCGGAGTAGTCCATGCCGCAGAGGTCGATCAGCTGCTCGAAGCGACAGCCGGGCGCATCGCGCAGCAGCATGGCGGCTTCGATGTAGTCGGCAGCACCGACCACCACGGTCACCTCGCCGAGCGCAACCGTGACGCTCCTGGCCTTGGCGCCCAGGGTCTCGGCAATGGTGGCGCGCAGCACCTCCGGCGAAATTGCAAAATCAGTCATCGTCGGCAATCCCTCAGGCGCGCGCAATGGTGTTGGTGCGGCGAATCTTCTGCTGCAGCTGGATCACGCCGTAAAGCAGCGCTTCGGCGGTGGGCGGGCAACCCGGCACGTAGACATCCACCGGCACGATGCGGTCGCAGCCGCGCACCACCGAATAGCTGTAGTGGTAGTAGCCGCCGCCGTTGGCGCAGGAGCCCATGGAAAGAACCCAGCGCGGCTCCGGCATCTGGTCGTAGACCTTGCGCAGCGCCGGCGCCATCTTGTTGCACAGCGTGCCGGCCACGATCATCAGATCGGACTGGCGCGGGCTGGGCCGGAACAGCATGCCGAAACGGTCGATGTCGTAGCGGGCTGCGCCTGCGTGCATCATTTCGACGGCACAGCAGGCCAGACCGAAAGTCATCGGCCAAAGTGATCCGGTCTTCGCCCAGTTCACCACCGAGTCGTAGGTGGTGGTGACGAAGCCTTCCTTCATGACGCCTTCAATGGCCATTTTGTCGATTCCTTGTCATTCCCAGTCGAGCGCGCCTTTTTTCCACTCGTAGGCGAAGCCCACGACGAGGATGGCGAGAAAGATCATCATGGCCCAGAAGCCGACGGCGCCGATTTCCTTGAGCGCAATCGCCCATGGAAAGAGAAAGGCAATCTCGAGATCGAACAGGATGAAGAGAATGGCAACGAGGTAATAGCGCACGTCGAATTTCATGCGCGCATCCTCGAAGGCCTCGAAGCCGCACTCGTAGGGAGCGTTCTTCGCTGCGTCGGGCCGGTTGGGACCCAGGATGTAGCCGATGACTTGCGGTGCGACGCCTACACCGACACCGACCAAAATGAACAAGAGGACGGGGAGATAGGAATCGAGGTTCATCGGGAGATTTTTCACCGCTTGCCACCGGCAGGAAAACACTCTGGATGAGGTTTTCTGCCGGTGAGATTTGGTGCGGTCGGCGAGACTCGAACTCGCACAGCTTTCGCCACTACCCCCTCAAGATAGCGTGTCTACCAATTTCACCACGACCGCGGTTTTTTGTTCGGATGGCATGAGGTACCTGGAAAGGTGTTTGGCTTTCCGAACAGCTTTAGAGTTTACCCTGAAATGAAGCAGTTTCTCACCGACAGCTTCATGAAAACAACTTGATTATTTGTTCGGGATCTGGCCCGCGCCCGAAACGGGTGCGGCAGGCGCCGAAGCAGGTGCACCGGCAGGCGCTGCGCCCGAGGTGCCGCCCGGAATCTGCCCTGCAGCGCCCGAAGCGGGCGTTGCCGGCGTACCGACAGCCGCGCGCTCCAGCAGGCTGCCGCCGCCCACCGGCCGTGCGTGGCTGAAGTAGGCCAGCAGCAAGGTGCAGGCAAAGAAGACCGCCGCCAGCACTGCCGTGGTGCGCGAAAGGAAATTCGCGCTGCCGCTCGCACCGAACAGGCTGCCCGCGCTGCCGCTGCCGAAGGCCGCGCCCATGTCGGCGCCCTTGCCGTGCTGGATCAGGATCAGCCCGATCATTGCAAGGGCCGACAGCATCTGCACGCCGACCAGTAGATTGAGGACCACATTCATTCGTTCTTACTCCTAATTGATGTCGGCCACGGCCCGCGTTCAGCGGGAAGCGGCGGAAATGATCTGCAAAAAGTCGGGGGCCTTGAGCGACGCGCCGCCGATCAGCCCGCCGTCGATGTCGGGCTGCGCCAGCAGCTGCGCGGCGTTGGCCGCGTTCATGCTGCCGCCATAAAGAATGCAGATGCCGGCGGCGTGCTCGCTCGCGGCATGGTGCAGCTGCGCGCGCAGCACGGCATGCACCGCCTGCGCCTGTTCCGGCGTCGCCGTCTTGCCGGTGCCGATGGCCCAGACCGGCTCGTAGGCCACGACGATCTCGCTGATGCAATGGCCATTGACGTGGATCACCGCGGCCAGCTGGCGCTTGACGACCTCTTCGGTGCGCCCTGCTTCGCGCTCGGCCAGCGTTTCGCCCACGCAGACGATCGGCGTGATGCCGTTCGCGAGCGCAGCCGCCGTCTTGGCCGCCACCGCCTCGTCGGTCTCGCCGTGGTATTGGCGGCGCTCCGAATGGCCGACGATCGCATAGCGCACGCCGAAATCCTTCAGCATGGCCGCCGAATGCTCACCCGTGAACGCACCTTGCGGATGCGCCGAGATGTCCTGTGCGCCCAGCGCCATGGCCGTGGAGCCCGCCAGCAGCGACTGCAGCTGCGCGAAATACGGGGCCGGCGCGCACAGCGCGATGTCGCAGCCGGCCGGCGCCGCGGCCAGCCCCTGCTGCAGGGCCTTCACCAGCGCCTCGTTGGCAGCGAGGCCGCCGTTCATCTTCCAGTTGCCCGCGATCAGCTTCTTTTTCGTGGTCATCGTGTTGTCGTCCGTCACCATGTCAGCACGATCTTGCCGATGTGCTGGTTGGATTCCATCAGCGCATGCGCCTGCGCCGCGCCGCTGGGTTCGCCGTCTGCCGCAAAGGTGCTGTGGATCACGGGCTTGACCGCGCCGCTTTCGAGCAGCGGCCAGACCTTCTCGCGCAGCGCCTTGGCGATGGCCCCCTTGAAGGCCACCGGCCGCGGACGCAGCGTGGAGCCGGTGATCACCAGCCGCTTGCGCAGCACCAGGCCCGCGTTGAAGTCGCTCTTGACGCCGCCCTGCACCGCGATGATCACGAGCCGGCCGTCTTCGGCCATGCATTCGATCTCGCGCGCCACGTAGTCGCCCGCGACCATGTCCAGCACCACGTCCACGCCCTTGCCGCCGGTGAGCTTCTTCGCCTCTTCGGCGAAGTCGCTCGTGCGGTAGTTGATGGCGTGGTCGGCGCCCAGCTTCCTGCAGGCCTCGCACTTGTCATCGCTGCCGGCCGTGGCGATCACGGTGGCGCCCAGCGCCTTGGCGATCTGGATGGCCGTCACGCCGATGCCACTCGTTCCGCCCTGGATCAGCAGGGTTTCGCCCTTCTGCAGGCGGCCGCGCTCGAACACGTTGCTCCAGACGGTGAAGAAGGTCTCGGGCAGCGAGGCCGCCTCGATGTCGCTCCAACCCTTGGGCACCGGCAGGCATTGCGCCACGGGGGCCACGCACAGCTGGGCATAGCCGCCGCCCGCGATCAGCGCGCAGACGCGGTCGCCGATCTTGAACCCCGCCTCGGCCAGCGCCGCAGCGTCGCCCGACACGATCTCGCCGGCCACCTCAAGGCCCGGCAGGTCGGAGGCGCCCGGCGGAACCGGGTAGTGCCCCTTGCGCTGCAGCACGTCCGGACGGTTCACGCCGCTGGCCGCGACGCGGATCAGCAGTTCGCCCACGCCGGCCACCGGATCGGGGCGCTCCACGGCGCGCAGCACCTCGGGGGCGCCGTACGAAGTGATTTCAATGGCTTTCATGGTCTTTGGCCTGCAACGCCCGTTTCAGGGCGCGGTTAGCGAATCAAAAAAGGATTGGCAACGGCATGGCTGCCGTCGCGCCTTCTTTCTTACTCTTGCGATTCGCGCGGTGCGTACTCGCCGACGGGCGCCTGCGGCTGCTCGTTGCGCGGCTGCTGCTGCTCGTTGTTGAAGCGCGGAGCACGCTCGCCGCGATCGCCACCGCGATCACCGCCACGGTCCGAGCGCTCGCGGCGCTCGCCGCCGCGGTCGCCACGGTCTTCACGGGGCGGGCGCTCGCTGTATTCCATGCCGGCCGGACGCTCGGTCAGGGCCTTCATGGACAGCTTGACGCGGCCCTTTTCGTCGGTCTCGAGCACCTTGACCTTGACGATCTGGCCTTCGCTCAGGTAGTCGGTCACCTTCTCGACGCGCTCGTGCGCGATCTGGCTGATGTGCAGCAGGCCGTCCTTGCCGGGCAGCAGGTTGATGAGCGCGCCGAAGTCCAGGATCTTGGTGACCGGGCCTTCGTAGACCTTGCCGATTTCGACTTCGGCCGTGATCTGCTCGATGCGCTTCTTGGCGAACTCGGCCTTTTCAGGGTCGGTCGAGGCGATGGTGATGGTGCCGTCCTCGTCGATGTTGATCGTCGTGCCGGTTTCTTCCTGCAGGCCGCGGATGACGGCGCCGCCCTTGCCGATCACGTCGCGGATCTTCTCGGGGTTGATCTTCAGCGTGGTCAGGCGCGGTGCGAACTGCGACACCTCGGTCTTGGCTTCGCCCATGGCTTCCTGCATCTTGCCGAGGATGTGCATGCGCGCCTCCTTGGCCTGGGCCAGTGCGACCTGCATGATTTCCTTGGTGATGCCCTGGATCTTGATGTCCATCTGCAGCGCGGTGATGCCGTTGGTCGTGCCGGCCACCTTGAAGTCCATGTCGCCCAGGTGATCTTCGTCGCCCAGGATGTCGGTCAGCACCGCGAAGCGGTTGTCTTCCTTGATCAGGCCCATGGCGATGCCGGCCACGTGGGCCTTCATCGGCACGCCGGCGTCCATCATCGAGAGGCAGCCGCCGCACACCGAGGCCATCGACGAGGAGCCGTTGGATTCGGTGATTTCCGACACCACGCGGATGGTGTAGGGGAATTCTTCCTTGGTCGGCAGCACGGCGACGAGCGCGCGCTTGGCGAGGCGGCCGTGGCCGATTTCGCGGCGCTTGGTCGAGCCCATGCGGCCCACTTCGCCGGTGGCGAAGGGAGGCATGTTGTAGTGGAACAGGAAGCGGTCTTCGTACTCGCCGGCCAGCGCGTCGATGCGCTGCGCGTCGCGCTCGGTGCCGAGCGTGGTCACGACCAGGCCCTGGGTCTCGCCACGCGTGAACAGCGCCGAGCCGTGGGTGCGCGGCAGCACGGAATTGCGGATCTCGATGGGGCGCACGGTGCGCGTGTCGCGGCCGTCGATGCGGGGTTCGCCCGAGAGGATCTGGCTGCGCACGATCTTGGCTTCGATCGAGAACAGCAGGTCGTTGACCTTGCCGGCGTCGAAGGGTTCGCCGCTTTCCTTCAGCGCGTTCATCACGCTGGCGTTGGCTTCGCGCAGGGCCTGCGTGCGGGCCTGCTTGCTGCGGATTTGATACACGGCGCGCAGCTTTTCCTCGGCCAGGCTCTTGACCTTGGCGACGAAGGCTTCGTCTTCGGCCGGTGCCTGCCAGTCCCACACCGGCTTGCCGGCGTCGCGCACGAGTTCATGGATCGCGTTGATCGCGATGTTGGCCTGCTCATGGCCGAACACCACGCCGCCCAGCATGATTTCTTCGCTGAGCTGCAGGGCTTCGGATTCGACCATCAGCACGGCGGCTTCGGTGCCGGCCACGACGAGGTCCATCTGCGAATCCTTGCGGGCGGTCTGGCCCGGATTCAGCACGTACTGGCCGTTGATGTAGCCCACGCGGGCGGCGCCGATCGGGCCGCTGAACGGAATGCCGGAGATCGACAGCGCAGCGCTCACGCCGATCATGGCGGCGATGTCGGCGTCGACTTCGGGGTTGAGCGACAGCGTGTGGATGACCACGTGCACTTCGTTCAGGAAGCCTTCAGGGAACAGCGGGCGGATCGGACGGTCGATCAGGCGGCTGGTCAGGGTTTCGTGTTCGCTGGGCTTGGCTTCGCGCTTGAAGAAGCTGCCGGGGATCTTGCCTGCGGCGTAGGTCTTCTCGATGTAGTCGACGGTCAGCGGGAAGAAGTCCTGGCCGGGCTTGGCGGTCTTGGAGGCCACCACGGTCGCGAGGATCACGGTGCCGTCGATGTCGACCACCACGGCGCCACTGGCTTGGCGGGCGATTTCACCCGTTTCCATGACGACGGTCTTGTCGCCCCATTGGAAGGACTTGGTGACTTTGTTGAAGAGGCTCATGTTTTGCTCCTGTTTTGAGAGCGGATGACCTGCATTGGGCGCAGGTTCCGCAGGGACGGAGGCTTCTCAGAACACGATGCCATTCCAGCGAAGCTCGGCGGGAACTTCATTGGAATGACACAGCTTCGCTCTGTTTTGGCACTCCGAAAGTGGATCGCGAAGTAAAAAACGCCTGAGCTAGCGGACTAACCCAGGCGTTTTTTCATGCGATTCGATTTACTTGCGCAGACCCAGCTTGGCGATCAGCGCGGTGTAGCGGTCGGCATCCTTGGACTTGAGGTAGTCCAGGAGCTTGCGGCGGCGGCTCACCATGCGCAGCAGGCCGCGACGGCCGTGGTGGTCCTTGGCGTGCGTCTTGAAGTGGGGGGTGAGCTCGTTGATACGGGCGGTCAGCAGTGCGACTTGCACTTCGGGGCTGCCGGTGTCGTTGGCGGCACGGGCGTTGTCCTTGACGACTTCGGCCTTGATGGAGGCTGCGATCATTGAATTTCCTTTGTTCCGGGATGTTTGACTTGCGGTGAGCGCTGGAACTGCCCTCACCGTGCGCCTTGCGTATGCAAAGCCATGGAATTATAGCTCGCCCCCAGGCTCCGCGCACTTCGTGTCGCTCCTCCCTCCCCCTACCGGGGGCGACGCCTGCGGCCCGGCGGGGCCGGTTCCGCGGCATCCCTGGAACGGAGGGCTCGCCTTCGGCCTCGCTATTTCTGAGCGGCGAGCCAGGTCTTGAGGCGCTCGACGCCCTGGACAAGGCGCTGGGGATCTTTGGAGGCAAAGCACCAGCGCAGCCAGCCCTGGGCCTCGGGGGCGAAGGCATTGCCGGGGGCCAGGCCGAGGCCGGCCTCGACGACCAGGCGCTTGGCGAGGTCGAGGGAGTCGCCGAAGCCTTCGAGGCGGAAGAAGGCGTACATGCCGCCCTTGGCGGGGGCCACCTGCACGCCGGGCAGTGCGGCCAGCAGGGGCACGAGGGTGTCACGGCACTGCTTCAGGTGGGCCACCACGCGGGGCGTGATCTCCGCGGTGTGCGCGATGGCGGCGACGGCGGCGCGCTGCGTGAAGACGCTGGCGCAGGAGGTGTTGAACTCGATCAGCTTGCCGATGCCGTCGACCAGCGCGGGCGGCAGCACGAGCCAGCCGAGGCGCCAGCCGGTCATGAGGAAGCTCTTCGAGAAGCTGTGCGTCACCACCAGCTGGTCGTCCGGCCTGGAAATATCGAGGAAGCTCGGCGCGCAGCCGTTCGGGGTGGGCTCAAAGTACAGCCGCTCGTACACCTCGTCGGCCAGGATCCAGGTGCCGGTTTCGCGGCAGTGGTCGAGCACGGCCTGCTGCTCTTCGCGCGTCATGGTCCAGCCGGTCGGGTTGTTGGGCGCGTTGACGATCAACAGCCGGGTCCCTGGCGTGACCGCCTTGCGCAGCGCGGCCAGGTCGAGCGTCCATTCACCATCGGCGGGGACCAGCGGCACCGTGCGCACGTGGGCGCCGAGGATCGCGGGCTGCGCCGTGAGGTTGGGCCACACGGGCGTGATCGCGACCACCTCGTCGCCCGCATCGACCAGCGCCTGCACCGCCAACATCAGCGCGCTGACGCCGCCGGATGTGACGGCGATGCGCGACGCATCGACCGCGGGATGCAGCGCGCTGGTGTAGCGTGCAATGGCCTCGCGCAGTTCGGGCAGGCCGAGGTTGTGCGCATAGAAGGTTTCGCCGCGCTGCAGCGAATCGATGGCCGCCTGGCGGATCACCTCGGGCGTAACCTCGTCGCTTTCGCCGAACCAGAACGCGAGCACGTCGTCGCGGCCGAGCCCTGCATTGGCCACCTCGCGGATCTTGGAGGCTTCGAGGTTGTGGATGGCTTCACGCATGTCTTGGTTTCCTAGATTCGTTTCATCTTGCAGGTGGTCGGCAGCTCGGCGCGCTCGGGGGCGATGGTCTTGACCACGCGAAAGCCGTAGCCCGACCCCTCGACATCGAACTGCACGCCCGGACTGCCCTGCTTGTCCATCACGCCGACCACCAGCTGCTGCTGGAACTGGTGGTCCGCCGCGCGCATGCGGCCGCGCTGTCCGTAGAGGCTCACGTCGGCCTGCTCGAGCGCGCGCGCCACGGCCACCGCGTCGACGCTGCCCGCGCGCGCGATCGATTGCGCGAGCGACTCCACGAGCAGTTGCATGCGCATGTGCACATAGTCGTCGGCGGGCTTGGGAAAGCGCGCGCGGAAGGCGCGGTAGAAGGCCTCGGACTGCGCGCTCTGCACATTGGGCAGCCAGTCGGCCACCGCGATCACGCGGCCGATGCCGGCGTCGCCGATGGCTGCCGGCGCACCGAGCGCGTTGCCGTAGAAGGTATAGAAGCTGCCGTTGAAGCCGGCCTCGCGCGCAGCCTTCACGAGCAGCGTGAGGTCGTTGCCCCAGTTGCCGGTGAACACCGCCTGCGCACCGCTCGCAATGATCTTGCTGGCGTAGGGCGCGAAGTCCTTCACCTTGCCCATCGGATGGAGTTCTTCCCCGACGATCTCGATGTCGGGCCGCTGCACGCCAAGCTGGCGTTTCGATTCGCGCAGCACCGCCTGGCCGAAGCTGTAGTCCTGCCCGATCAGGTAGGCGCGCTTGATGGCTGCATCGTCCTTCACCACTTGCATGAGCGCGGCCACGCGCATGTCGGCATGCGCGTCGAAGCGGAAGTGCCAGAAGCTGCAGCGCTCGTTGGTCAGCGCCGGGTCGACCGCCGCGTAGTTGAGGAAGATCACGCGCCGCGCGGGGTCGCGCTCGTTGTTCTTCTCGATGGCATCGATCAGCGCCGCGGCAGTGGCCGACGAGTTGCCCTGCAGCACGATGCGCGCGCCGTCGTCGATGGCTGCGCGCAGCGCCGACAGCGCTTCCTCGTTCTGCCCCTTGCTGTCGTAGCGGTCGAGCTGCAGCGGCCGCGCGCCGCCGGACAGCTTGATGCCGCCGCGCGCATTCACGCGCTCCACGGCCCACAGCAGGTTGCGGAACACCGCCTCGCCGGTGTTGGCGAACGGCCCGCTCATGCTTTCGATCAGCGCGAGGCGGATCGGCGCGGGCGCTGCCTGCGCCTGTGCTGCGAAGGGCGCCGCGCATAGCGCCAGCGCCGCAAATTTCAAGGCCTTGCGACGCCAAATAAAGGGAGGATTCATTGTCTTGAAACGAGTGCGGCTGTGCCTAGATGAGGTGACAAGCGGCACTCAGGATGGAATGGCCGCGCAGTGTAAGGGACACACATTCCTTGTCCCCATTGTGTTCATTCAGGAGTTCTCACATGTTTTTCGCACCCACCCTTCGCACCGCCCGCTTTGCACCCCGTTCGTACGACCGCGCCTTCGAGCGCTTCGTCAACGAGGCCTTCGCCGGCACGCGCCCCTCGCCGCTCGTCGAGCAGGACGACAAGAGCTGGACGCTTTCCGTCGACGTGCCGGGCCTCTCGCGCGAAGACCTCGCCATCGGCATCGAAGGCGCCGTGGTCCGCATCGACAGCAAGGCAGAAGCCAAGCGCCAGTTCAAGGCGGCCTACGAATTGCCGCTGGACATCGACGTGTCCTCGAGCGAAGCCAAGCTCGAGAACGGCGTGCTCACGCTGAAGCTGGGCAAGCGGGTGCCGGTCAGCCAGGTTTCGCAGCTGCAGATCAACTGAGCCTGCAAAGCCCACAAGAGGAAAGTGTCGTTATCTATTGTTTTTGACTTTGAAGACGCTCCCTAATCACAATACGACAGCGAATAACGTCACATCATGTGACGTTTTCACATTTTCTTTCTTCGTGGGCGTTTCGACAGACGCACCGAATCCATGACGGTGCGGATTCGGGTGCCCCTCAAGGCACGCCATGATCACGCACCTCAAGTCAGCCAAAGACGATGAACGGTCCGATACGCTCCTGGTCTTCCTTCCGGGCGCCTACCTGAAACCTGACGAGTTCGAGCGCGAGGGCTTCATCAGCGCCGTGCGCGAGCGCCACCTGGCGGCCGACTCGCTGCTGGTGGATGCCGATGTTTCCTACTACTACGACCAGACGCTCAGCGAGCGCCTGCATGCGGACGTCATCGAGCCGCAGCGCGCCAGGGGCTACAAGTCGATCTGGCTGGTCGGCATTTCCATTGGCGGCTTCGGCGCGCTGATCCACGAGCTGTCGCGGCCGGGCTCGGTCGACGGCATCGTCGCGCTGGCGCCCTACCTGGGGCGCCGCGTGCTGGGCGCCGAGATCCTCAAGGCCGGCGGCCTGCGCACCTGGCAGGCGCCGGCTGGCCCCCTGCCCGACGAGGAAGTCGACCGCAAACTCTGGCCCTGGTTCCAGCAGTACCTGGAGCCGCAGAAGTCGCAGAGCCTGCCCCAGCTCTACCTCGGCTTCGGCCTCAGCGACCGCTTTGCCAGCAACCACAAGCTGCTGGCGGACGCCCTGCCCGAAGGCCGCGTCTTCACCACCGAGGGCGGCCACGACTGGCCGCAATGGCGCCAGCTCTGGCGCAATGTGCTCGACGTGCTGCCGTTGCCGTCGCTCGGCCGCTCGCGCCCGTCGGCGGCTACGCGGGCACCGGCCGCGGCGTCTCGGATGGCGCCATCAGCGAAGCCATGGGCCATCGCGGCTTGACGTCGAAGGCATAGCGCTCGCTCGCCTGGGCCAGGCCCGACTGCAGCCGCATGGCGGCCGCCATCGCAATCATGGCGCCGTTGTCGGTGCACAGGTGCATTTCCGGATAGTGCACGCGCACGCCGCGCCTGGCGCAGGCGGCGTTCAGCTGCTCCCGCAGGCTGCGGTTCGCGCCCACGCCGCCGGCCACCACCAGCCGCTTGAGGCCCGTCTGCCCGAGCGCGGCCAGCGATTTCTTCAGCAGCACCTCGACGATCGCCGCCTGCGTGGACGCGGCCAGGTCGGCCTTGTTCGCTTCGAGTTCAGCGCCGAGCTTCTTGGCCTGCGTCAGCACCGCCGTCTTCAGGCCCGCGAACGAAAAATCGAGGTCGCCGCTGTGCAGCAGCGGCCGCGGCAGCTTGAACGCCGCGGGGTTGCCCGCCTCGGCCAGCTTGGCCAGCCAGGGGCCGCCTGGATAAGGCAGACCCATGAGCTTGGCACTCTTGTCGAAGGCCTCGCCGGCCGCATCGTCGATGGTTTCGCCCAGAAGCTCGTAGCGACCCACGCCGTCGACCCGCATCAGCTGCGTATGGCCGCCCGACACGAGCAGCGCCACGAACGGGAATTCCGGCGGATCGGCGCTCAGGAACGGCGACAGCAGGTGCCCCTCGAGGTGATGCACCCCGAGCACCGGCTTGCCCAGCGCCGCGCCCAGCGCGCAGGCCACGCCGGCGCCCACCAGCAAGGCCCCGGCCAGGCCCGGCCCGCGCGTGTAGGCGACCACGTCGATCTCGGCCAGCGAGCGGCCTGCTTCGGCCATCACGGCCTCGGTCAACGGCAGCACGCGGCGGATGTGGTCGCGGCTGGCCAGTTCGGGCACCACGCCGCCATAAGCCTGGTGCATGGCGATCTGGCTGTGCAGCGCGTGCGAACGCAGCAGCGGCAGTGCGTCGCCATGCGTTTCCACCAGCGCCACGCCGGTTTCGTCGCAGGATGATTCGATTCCCAGGAGGAGCATGCCCGGGAGTGTAGGCGGCGCGGAATGCCCGTGCGGCACGGATGTTGCAGCGGGCCTTGTGCTCCCCCTCCCCCGCCATGAAATCCGGACTGAGTTTTCTGATCGCCGCCCGAAGGTGCGAAATCGACGAGCTGGACCAGCTCGCGCGCACCAGCGACCTGGTCGGCCTGATCGCGCGGCTGGTCCATGCGCTGCAGCGGGAGCGCGGCATGTCCAACGTGTTCCTCGCCTCGCGCGGCGGCCGCTTCGCCGAGCAGCGCGATCCGCAGATCGCCGAATGCCTGGCGCTCGAGCAGGAGGTGCGCGCCGGGTTCGACCAGCTCGAGACCGAAGCGCACCCCGGCGCCACCGCAGGCAACAGCGCCCGCCTCTTCAGCCGCATCGCCTGGGTGCTTCCGGGACTGGACGGCCTGCCCGCCCTGCGCCGCCGCATCGGCGCGCTTGAGCTGACGCCCGCGCAGGCCACCGCCGCCTTCGCCAAGCTCGTGGCCGGCCTGCTGGCGGTGGTGTTCGAGGCAGCCGACGGCGCCACCGATCCCGAGATCTCGCGCCTGCTGGTGGCGATGTTCAATTTCATGCAGGGCAAGGAATTCGCCGGCCAGGAGCGTGCTTTCGGCGCCGCCTCGCTGGCCGTGGGCCGCAGCGACGAGGCGCAGCGCCAGCAATGGCTGCATCTCATCGAACTGCAGGAGCGCTGCTTCCAGGTCTTCACCGAGTTTTCGAGCAGCGGCGTGCTGGCGCTCTGGCACCAAAGCCAGTCCGAGGCTGTCATGGCCGAGATCGAGCGCCAGCGCCGCATGAGCGTGAGCCCGGCCCAGACGGCCTCGGCGGCCGCTCCCGACCCGCGGCTGAGCCAGGCCTGGTTCGACTGGTGCACGCGCCGCATCGACGCCATGAAAACCGTCGAGGACCGGCTGGCCGCCGACCTGCGCGATCTCTGCGCGCGCAAGACCGCGCAGGCGCGCAGCGAACTGCAGCGCTACCAGCAGGTGCTCGGCAACCTCGCGCCGCAGCCCGAGGGCGCGCTGTTCTTCGACGACGCCGACACCCGGGCCACCGAGCCCGCGCAATACGGCCGCCACCTGGAGCGCTCGGTGCTCGACATGGTCCAGGAGCAGTCGCGCCGGCTGCAGGCCATGGGCGACGAGCTCGAGACCGTGCGCGCCTCCCTCAACGAGCGCAAGCTGGTCGAGCGCGCCAAGGGCCTCTTGATGGCGCACCGCCGCATGAGCGAGAACGAAGCGCACAAGATGCTGCTGCAGACCGCCATGAACCAGAAGCGCCGCCTGGTCGACGTGGCCGAGTCGATGCTCGCGATGGCCGACTACCTGCCGCTCGATGCGGCGCCCCGGCGCTGAGCGCCGCCCCAAAAAGCGTTCGGATTGGTGCAGTGCACAACAACCGTGCATGCATCCGGATTTCCGCCCTGTGGCCCTTGCGCTCATGCCGGCAACCGCTCTCCTGCTGCCGATTCGATAGCAATTGGCGGCGGCAAAAGCTGGCACACAGTTTGCTGAAGTAGTACATGGACCTTCGGGTCCCAGGCAGGTGGCACCCAACGGCGGGTGTTGCCCGCCGAGATCGGACAAAGGCGTCCCCCATCCCGCAAGGGCTCGTTTTCGAGCAGCCCCTGCGCGGTGCGGGACGCCTTTTTGTTTTTTGCCTTCCTTTGTTTGTTGTTCTTCAACCGGAGCCCGCCACATGACCGACCCGCTGAAAACCCGCCTCAGCCGCCGCCGCGTACTGCAAGCCGCCGCCATCGGCGCCGTGGGAGTCAATCCTGCGCTGCGTGCCGCAGTCTGGGCCCAGGGCTCCGACAAGCCCGAGAAGGAAGAAGTGAAGATCGGCTTCATCCCGCTGACCGACTGCGCCAGCGTGGTGATGGCCTCGGTGCTGGGCATCGACAAGAAGTACGGCGTGAAGATCGTGCCCAGCAAGGAAGCCAGCTGGGCCGGCGTGCGCGACAAGCTCTCCAACGGCGACCTGGACATGGCGCACGTGCTCTACGGCCTGGTCTACGGCATGCACCTGGGCCTGAGCGGCCCGAAGAAGGACATGGCCGTGCTCATGACGCTCAACAACAACGGCCAGGCCATCACGCTCTCGAAGAAGCTGGCCGACAAGGGCGCGGTCGATGCTGCCTCGCTCGCCAAGCTGATCGCGAGCGAGAAGCGCGAATACACCTTCGCGCAGACCTTTCCCACTGGCACGCATGCAATGTGGCTCTACTACTGGCTTGCATCGGCCGGCATCGACCCCTTCAAGGACGTCAAGAACATCACGGTGCCGCCGCCGCAGATGGTGGCCAACATGCGCGTGGGCAACATGGACGGCTACTGCGTGGGCGAGCCCTGGGGCCAGCGCGCGATCATGGACGGCATCGGCGTGACGGCCATCACGACGCAGGACATCTGGAAGGACCACCCCGAGAAGGTGCTCGGCACCACGGCCGACTTCGTCAAGAAGTACCCCAACACCGCGCGCGCCGTCACCGCGGCCATCATCGAGGCCGGCAAGTGGATCGACACCGGCCTGCAGAACAAGAACAAGATGGCCGAGACCATCGCGGACAAGAGCTACGTCAACACCAGTGTGGACGCG
Source organism: Variovorax sp. VRV01 (assembly GCF_014852545.1). NCBI lineage: Bacteria > Pseudomonadati > Pseudomonadota > Betaproteobacteria > Burkholderiales > Comamonadaceae > Variovorax > Variovorax sp. VRV01. Next base: position 6,975 of record NZ_JACVBS010000027.1, on the reverse strand, counting down.
ATCAACCAGCGCATCCTGGGGCGCTACGTCAACGGCATGGGCAAGAGCTGGGACGACCCCAACCACATGAAGTTCTACAACGGCGGCGCCGTGAGCTTTCCCTACCTGTCGGACGGCATGTGGTTCCTCACGCAGCACAAGCGCTGGGGCCTGCTGAAGGAGCATCCGGACTACCTGAAGGTGGCCACCGAGATCAACCGCATCGACATCTACAAGCAGGCCGCCGCCGCCACGCAGACCCCGGTGCCCAAGGACGTGATGCGCAGCAGCAAGCTGTTCGACGGCACCGTGTGGGACGGCAAGGATCCGAAGAAGTACGCCGAGTCTTTCAAGCTGCATGCCTGAGGAGAAACACATCATGGTCAGCGCTGTATTTCATTCGCCGATGGACGCATCCCTTCCTCTCCCGCGTGCGGGAGAGGGTCGGAGCGAGGGTGTGCCCCGCGCCGAGGCGCCCTCGCAACCCGCCGCTGCCGCCAGGGAGCCCAAGCCGCGCACCCCCATCGACCTGCGCGCCTTCTGGATGCGCGTGCTGCCGCCGCTCGCGGGCTTCGGCCTGCTGGTGCTGATCTGGGAGCTGGTGGCCATGAAGAGCACCACCGGCTTTCCATCGCCGCTGGCCACCTGGCAGCAGGCGCTCACGGTGTTCAGCGATCCGTTCTACAGCAAGGGGCCGAACGACCAGGGCGTGGGCTGGAACGTACTCTCGTCGCTGCAGCGCGTGGCGCTGGGCTTCGGGCTGGCCGCGGCGGTCGGCATTCCGGCGGGCTTTGCGATCGGGCGCTTCGAGTTCCTTTCGCGCATGTTCAATCCGCTCATCAGCCTGCTGCGCCCGGTCTCGCCGCTCGCCTGGCTGCCGATCGGCCTGCTGGTGTTCAAGGGTGCCAACCCGGCGGCCATCTGGACCATCTTCATCTGCTCGATCTGGCCGATGGTGATCAACACCGCGGTGGGCGTGCAGCGCGTGCCGAGCGACTACATGAACGTGGCGAAGGTGCTGAACCTGTCGGAGTGGAAGATCTTCACGAAAATTCTGTTCCCGGCCGTGCTGCCCTACATGCTGACCGGCGTGCGCCTGGCCGTGGGCACCGCCTGGCTGGTGATCGTCGCGGCCGAAATGCTGACCGGCGGCGTGGGCATCGGCTTCTGGGTGTGGGACGAGTGGAACAACCTCAACGTCGCCAACATCATCATCGCGATCTTCGTGATCGGCATCGTCGGCCTGGTGCTGGAGTTCGCGCTCATCAAGCTTGCAACCGCATTCACGTTCGAAGAGGTGAAGTCATGAACGATGATTCGAAGTACATCGAGATCCACAACGTCGAGCAGCGCTTCAAGACCGCCAAGGGCAGCTTCCTTGCGCTGCAGGGCGTCAACCTGAACGTGGCCAAGGGCGAGTTCGTCACGCTAATTGGCCATTCGGGCTGCGGCAAGTCGACGCTGCTGAACCTCATCGCCGGCCTGACCACGCCAACGCAGGGCGTGCTGCTGTGCGCGAACAGGGAAATCAAGGGCCCCGGCCCCGAGCGCGCGGTGGTGTTCCAGAACCACTCGCTGCTGCCCTGGCTCACCTGCTTCGAGAACGTGTACCTCGCGGTCGAGCGCGTCTTTGCCGCCAGCGAAGGCAAGGCGCAGCTGCGCGCGCGCACCGATGCGGCGCTGGCGATGGTCGGCCTCTCGGCCGCCGCGCAGAAGCGCCCCGGCGAAATCTCCGGCGGCATGAAGCAGCGCGTGGGCATTGCGCGCGCGCTGTCGATGGAACCCAAGGTGCTGCTGATGGACGAGCCCTTCGGCGCCCTCGACGCGCTCACGCGCGCCAAGCTGCAGGACGAACTGCTCGCCATCGTCCAGAAGACGCAGAGCACCGTCGTCATGGTCACGCACGACGTCGACGAGGCGGTGCTGCTCTCCGACCGCATCGTGATGCTCACCAACGGCCCGGCCGCCACCATCGGCGAGGTGCTGAAGGTCGACATCGCCCGGCCGCGCAACCGCGTCGAGCTGGCCGAGGACCCGGCCTATGTGCACGCCCGCAAGGCGGTGATCGATTTCCTCTACACGCGCCAGGCGCACGTAGAAAAAGTCGCAGCCTGACCCGGCGCGCAAGGCGCATGACGCGATGCCAGCCCTTCGTGGAACACCGCGGAACCGGCTTCGCCGGGCCGCTGGTGTTGCCCCCGGTGAGGGGGTTGGCGAAGCGACACGAAGTGCGCGCAGACTGGGAGTGAGCCAGGCTCAGGACATGATGACCTGCAGGCTGTGCTCGTACCAACCCGTGAGGCGCTCGAAGGTGTCGACGAGCGCCTCGCTCGAACGCACCAGCGTTGCGCGGCCTTCGGGGCTTTCGAGCGCCTGCACGCCGCCTACCAGGCGCAGCCATTCGTCGCGCGCGGCCGCCAGCGCGGCGCGGATCTCGGGTGAACTGAGGGGCGCGCGCTCCAGCTCCAGCAGCGCGGCCTCGAACTCGTTCATGGTCGGCAGCAGCCGGCCGCGCGAAGCCTCTGCCCCGATGATCGACGCGAGCAATGCGTCCTTCGCCAGGCGCTGCGCGCGCATGCGCTGGCGCCCGCAGATGTTGACGATGCGCAGCGCACGCCGCGCGCCGGATGCTTCCAGCGCCTCCGTCATGGCCTCGGCCGCCGACAGCAAGGCCTCGCCACGCGCGTCGATCTCGGCCAGCCCCTGCTGCGCGGGACGCGCGGCCAGCGACGCGGCGAGCGCGCTCCAGGCGGCCTGCACTTCGCCCAGCGCGAGCACGCCGGCCGCGCCCAGCTCGAGGGTGCCCAGATGATCGAGGTTCTGCTGCACCCGCTCGGTCGACTGCGTGCGCAGAACCCGCGCGCGCTGCACGTCGATGCCCGACAGCAGCTGCGCCGCCACGCGCACCAGCCGCTGCGAGAGCATGCGCAGCTGGCCGGCGCGGTTGATCGCATCGGCCCACTGCGCGGCCTCGATGACCGAGCGAGACACCTCGCCCAGCCGCAGGTTGGCATGCATTGCGGCACCGCGCAGCAGGCCGAAGGCTTCGTCTTCGCCGATGCCGCGCGCCGACATCAGCAGGCCCTTGGCGCGGTCGACCCACTTGCGCTCGTCCATGCGCGTGCGCAGCGCGTCGAGCTCGGTGCGCAGCGCGGCCTCGCGCTGCCAGCGGGCCTGCGCGCGGGCGAGCAGTGCAGCAAGCGACACGGCGTCCAGCGCATCGATGGGCGCCCAGGCATGCACGCCGAGCGCAGCCAGCGCCTCGTGCTGTTCTCTGCTCAGCGGCGCGCTGGCCAGGCTCAGCGCGCAAGGCGGCGCGCCGCCCCAGGCCTGCAGTGCTTCGACCAGCGCCGGCAGCTGATCCGCCGGCTCGGGCAGATGGACCCATGCCTGTTGCGGTGCAAGCGCACCCACCTGCTGCACCAGCGTGTGGCAGGTGGCCACTCCGAGCATGGTGGCATTCGTCCCCTCCAGCGCCAGCCGCAGCGGCTCCGGCAGCTCCGGCAAGGGCGCGGAGCCGGCGAATTCATTGGGCAGAACGGCGAGAAGGGAAATCATGGCGAGGTGTCGGAGAGCAGCGCAAGCATAGGCCAGGCCCGCGCGTTTTCGCAGGCACGCCTCTTGCATCGAACGGGGTGCGGTGTAACGAAGCACCGCTTTGGTGAGGCTGCAGGCTCCTGCATCCATCCCGGCACTGCACGTGCCGGGAAGCACCCCCACGCCGACAGCGTCCGCCGCCGGCATCCCGCCCCAACCCCGTCCGCCGACACGGCTCCTGCAAGGCCGCGCCGCGGCATTTCGCACGATTGAACGCCATGTCCAGCTTCAAGACCTTTCTGCATTCCGGCCACGGGCCGACGCTGTTTGCGTCCTTCCTGTACTTCTCGTTTTCGTGCTGCATCTGGGTGCTCAACGGCGCGATGGCGCCCTTCATCGGCGAGAGCTTCGACCTCTCGCCCGCACAAAAGGGGCTGATGCTGTCGGTGCCGATCATCGCGGGCGCGCTGATGCGCTTTCCGCTCGGCATCCTGTCGCAGTACATCGGCCGCAAGAACGCGACGCTGGTCGAGATGGGCCTGATCGCGGTGGCGATGCTGTTCGGCTTCTTCTTCGTGAAGAGCTTCAACGACCTGCTCGCCATGGGCGTGCTGCTGGGCATTGCGGGCGCAAGCTTCGGCGTGGCGCTGTCGCTGGGCTCGGGCTGGTTCCCGCCGCAGCACAAGGGCCTGGCAATGGGCCTGGTGGGCGCCGGCAACGTGGGCACGGCGGTGTCGGTGCTGGTGGCGCCGCCGCTCGCGCAGTGGCTCGGCTGGCAGGCGGTGTACGGCGTGGCGGCCGGCGCCATCCTCGTGCCGATGATCGTGATGATCGTCTTTGCCAAGGAACCACCCGACGTCGACAGCCACGCCAGCTTCCGCGAACACATCGCCTGCCTGTTCGAGAAGGACGGCTGGGTGTTCAGCCTGATCTATGGCGTGACCTTCGGCGGCTTCATCGGGCTCACCACCTTCCTGCCCTCCTACTACTACGACCAGTTCGGCGTGAGCAAGGTGCAGGCCGGCCAGCTCACGATGCTGGCCGCCTTCATGGGCGCCGCGGTGCGCATCGTCGGCGGCTGGATCTCCGACCGCTGGGGCGGCGTCAACACGTTGACCGTGGTGCTGCTGGTGGTGGCGCTCGGGCTCGTGCTGGTGGGCATCTCGTCGGCATCGCTCGCGCTCACCACGCTGCTGCTGATCGTGTGCTTCGCCGCGCTGGGTGCGGGCAACGGCGCGCTGTTCCAGCTGGTGCCGCTGCGCTGGCCCACGAGCACCGCGGTGGCCGGCTCGATGATCGGGGAGATCGGCGCGCTGGGCGGCGGCTTGGTGCCCAACGCCATGGGCCTGTCGAAGCAGTACCTGGGCAGCTACGTCTGGGGCTTCGTGTTCTTCGGCGCGCTGTCGCTGGTGATGCTGGGCGTCATGCGCGTGATGCAGATCCGCTGGACCCGCACCTGGGCCGAAAAAGGCGGCCGTGCCCGCACGACCGCCTTTTCGTCGCAGGCTAACTTCGCCTCCGGCGAAGTTAAGCGCGGAGCGCGGCCGTAGACAAAAAGGCATCCGATGAAGCGCGCGCCATCCCATCTCTCAACGTGGCAGAAACAGCAGCCACACCACGAGCAGTGCGTTGAACAGCAGCGACACGGCCAGCGCGATCTTGTAGAGCGCAGCCGGATCGCGGCGGATCAGCGGCGTGGCGGCGGGCGCGCTCACGGGGCGGGAAGCGCCGCGCTCCAGGGCGAGCAGCATTTCCTCGGCGGTTTCGAAGCGCTCGCGCGGATCGCGCGCGACGGCCTTGCGCACCAGGTGGTCGAGCCACACGGGCACGTCGGGCCGCAGGCGCGAGAGCGCAGCCGGATCGCGCCGGTAGCGCGCCACCTGGTAGGGCTCGATCTCGCCATAGGGCAGGTGGCCGCCGAGCCACTGGTACAGCGTGACGCCGAGCGCGAACAGGTCGCTCGCGGTGTCGGCTTCGGCGCCCTCCCACTGTTCGGGGTTGATGTAGCTGGGCGTGCCGGCATGCAGCTCCCGCTGGGCCGCGCCTTCGCGGCCCGACAGCGCCACGCCGAGGTCGAGGATGCGCCAGCGGCCGTCGTCGCCCAGGTGCAGGTTGCCGGGCTTGATGTCGCGATGCACCACGCCGTGGCGGTGCAGCCGGCCCAGGGCCTTGGTGACATCGATGGCCGCGGCAACCACCTCGGCCACCGCGCCGCGCGTGCCGGACTTGCGCATCTGCTCCAGCGTGCGCCCGCCGTGCCAGTCGAACACGATGTAGAGCGCACTGGCGTTCTCGGCGCGCTCGTGCACGCGCACGAATCCGCTGTTGCCCACGCGCTGGCCCAGCCAGGCCTCGTGCGCGAGCATCGCGCGCTCCTGCGGGTCGCTGGCGCGCGAGGGATGCAGCGTCTTGAGCGCCACCAGTTCGCGCGTGGCCGCATTGCGCGCCTGGTAGAGCAGGTGCACGCCGGTGTCGGCCACCAGCCCGGTGACAACGTAGCCGTCGAGCACGTCGCCCACCTTCAAGAAAGGCGGCGGCGCCAGGCGGCGGCCATCGCCGAGCTCGTCGTCGAGCTGCCGCACATCGAGGCCGACGACGCGGATGACCAGCGCGGTCGCGTTGTCGCGCGTGCCGGCATCGAGCGCCGCGCGCACCAGCGCCTCGCTCGCCTCCTCGGCACCGCCCTGCAGGGCCAGCGCGGCCAGGCGCTGCGGCTTGAGCACGCCGTGCACGCCGTCGGTGCTGAGCACGAAGCAGTCGCCCACGCGCACGTCGCCCTGCGCGTAGTCGACACGCACCTGGTCGTCGAGGCCGATGGCGCGCGTCAGGCGGCTGCGCATGTCGGGGTGTTCGAAGGCATGGTCCTGGGTCAGCGGCATGGCCGGCTCGCCGCCGGCGCGCACGCGCCAGGCGCGCGTGTCGCCCACGTGCGCGAGCGTGTAGCTCTGGCCGTGCAGCACCAGCGCCGTCAGCGTGGTGAGCGCGGTGGCGCCGCCCTGCCGCCGGCGGTTGTGGTCGGCGAGCCAGGCGTTCTGCGCCGCGACCAGGCGGTCGAGCGCGGCAGTCGGCTCCCAGGTGTCGGGCGTCGCGAAGTAGTCGGCCAGCAGGCCCATGACGGTGGTCTGCGCCGCCTCGAGGCCGCGCCCGCCGGTGGACACGCCATCGGCAATGGCCGCGATGAGCCCGCGCGACTCCTCGCCCGGCGGTGCGTTCACGGCGCCCGCGAAGTCTTCGTTCACGTCGCGCGGTCCGCGCTGGCTGCTGTAGCCGATGTCCACTTCAAAGCTCATGGCGCGATTCTCTACGCGCGCCGTGCGCTTCCGATTGCTTAATCCCCGAAAGGCCCACCCATGATGAAGAAACTCAAGCTCGTGATGGTCGGCAACGGCATGGCCGGCGTGCGCACGCTGGAGGAGCTCCTGAAGCTCGCGCCCGACCTGTACGACATCACCGTCTTCG
>NZ_JACVBS010000026.1:0-76321 GCF_014852545.1 Variovorax sp. VRV01 | reverse complement strand
GCATCCTGCGTGTTGACCAGCGCCGTGTCGATGGGCGCTGCCAGCACGACGGACGGGCCGTCGTCGTCGAAGCGGATGTTGGCACCGATGTTGAGCACCTCGGAATCGGTTGCGGTGTCGCCGTCCCTGTCGGTGACCGTCACCGTGTTGGTCAGGGTGATCAACGTGTCGGCCAGCGTGGCCTCCTGGTCCGCGTAGTTGGACGAATCACCCGGCAGCGCATGGTCGATCTCGGCGAACTGCTGCAGCGTCACCGAGCCGGCGGCGCTGACGGTGACGTCGAAGATGGTGTTGGCGGCAAGAATTCCGGCCTCGCTGGCAGAAGTCGAACCGATGACCTTGCCGGCCACCAGGTACAGGTAGATGGTGGCGCCATCGCTCTTGAGCCCGGAGTCGCCCCCTTGCGTGGCCACGCCAAGCGCAAAGCTCGAGGCGGTGGTGCCCGGCCCGTCGGCGCCGTAGCTGCTCGAGGTCACGCCGAAGGCGGTTGCGAAGTCCGTGGTGGCGGAGTCGGTGGCGGCACCGATGGTGTCGGCATCCTGCGTGTTGACCAGCGCCGTGTCGATGGGCGCTGCCTGCACGACGGACGGACCGTCGTCCTCGAAGACCATCATGGAGCCGACTTCTCCCGTCGCCTGCTCGAACCTGGGCAGGCTGAAACCACCGATGTCGAAACTGGCGTTGAGATTGTTGTCGGTGGCCGATCCGACGTTCTCGATCAATACACGGTTGTGGTTGGCATCCGTCTGGTACTCGATGACATAGCCGGCCTTGATTCCGCTGATCACAGCGGTGTCGCCGCTGAGGTCAATGGAAAGACCCGTGACCAGTTGTCCAGCGGAATCACGAACGACGACCGAGCTGATATTGATCGCCGTATTGTTTTGCAGGTTGTCCACATATGCGTCACCAGATGCCAGCACCGTCGTAAAGGCGCTGATCTTGACGGTGGCGGCTTTGTTGGGCTGCAATTGCGCGATAGTGAAGGACGCCGCAGTGGTGCCGAGAAGGCCGGTGAAATCGATGTTCGATTCTTCGTCGGCCTCGTTCTGATCGAGATTGGGAACCGTGTCGTCGGTGCTGGCGCCAGTCACGAAGGTGAAATACATCCCCTCGGCAGGGTTCTTGGCACTGGGCGGATCGATCATCTGGTTGTTCGTGCCAATGGTCGTGAGCCCGCCTCCCAGGCTGGTATTGACGGTGTCGCCGGTATTGATATTGGCTCCGGTCGATTCATTCGCCGGATTCTTGCCAGTCACGACGATCGCGGCGCTTGTATTGCCGAACATCGCGAACAGGTTCTGGCCCGAGGGCACATTCGCAAATGAAAACTCGCTGGCCGAGGCGACCGACACAAATAGCTTGTCCGCCAGATTGACGGCGTCATCCGGGTTCGAGGCATCCGGATTCGATATCGCTTCATACTGGACCGTCCAGAGCTTGGCGCCCGTCACAGGGCTTCCCGTTTCCTCCAGGTAGGCCGCGAACACGACGACACCGGCGGCGGTCTTCCCGTAGACGACGTTGTTGTTGGTCGTGTCGGTGTACAGGAAAATATCTTCGCCGTCGGCGGTATCAAGGCCGCTGTCGAAACCATTGAGCAATGCGCCGTTCGCGTCCGTAAATGAAACATCGGTGACCGTGCCGGATACGCTGAACGTGAATGCGTTGGTGCCGGAATTGGTCCCGTCATAGCCGCTCAGCGCGGCGTTGATGGCGGTTCCCACACCCTGCGCCGTCAGGCGGCTGCTGAAGGCCGTCGGCAGCGAGCTTACGGAAATGTCATTGTCGTTACTGTCCCCCGCAACAGCGGGCGTAGCGGCGAGGTTCTGCAAAGTGGCGGATTCGTCAAGAGTAACGGTCGAGCCGGCCGTCATGTTCAACGCAGGCATAAACACCTCCATGGTCGGAAAATTTCGCCGATGGAACGGTGCAACTTCGGGGAACGCGCTGCGCCGTCACCCAAATCGACAAGAGATCGATGCTGAACCGTCAGCCCGTGCACTGTCCATAGGCTGAAAGTTGTCACCCAAAGGATGACGCGCGGACCGGCGGGCGGCCATTGCGCGTCAGGAGTGCCCGTCCACCCGCATCTGAAAGAGGAAGTAGGGCGGAATGCAGGCTCCGCGGCCTTCGGGCTGGTCCTCGGCCCGGGCGCAGATGAAGTCGTCGCGGCAAGGCTGCTGCGCCGAGCAGCTGCGCAGGTTGCCGGGCCGCGTGTGCCTGCCCAGGCATTCGCCGAAAGGCCGGTTCGCAGCCAGGCACTGGTTGAAATCGCTGAGGATGGCGATGCCACCGCAGGTGCCGTTCCTGTCCAGCGGATCGCACGGGCCCGAGCACATGCCGCCGGGAAAGCCGACCGAGGTTTTCTCGCACACGGAGTGCGCGCCTTCGCAGGCGACGCGCGGCAGTTTCTCGGCGCGGTCCAGCCACGGGTTGGCCGACTGTGTGATGCGGGTGGGTTCGCAGCTTGCGCCGACCGTGGCTTTCTCCGGTGCGGCGTCCGTGCCCTCCGGTTCGGCGAGCGGCCGGAACGGATCGGGCTGCGGCGCGGACAGCGCGGCGTGCACATAGCGGCCGCGCCGCGCCAGTTCGTCCTGCAGGTGCGGCGAATGCGGCAGCGCGAGTGCGTTGCCCGCCGTGAAGGTGCGCGATGCGCCGCGCCGGTCGACGCCGAGCAGGTGAAAGCCCGCGACCGCGCGGCTCTGGTGGCAGCCCATGCAGCTGAGGTCGTCGAGGCGGCGCAGCAGCGCCTGCGGCGATGGCAGCGTGCGGCTGCCGGGCACGGGCTGCCATTCGCCGGGCGGGAAGAGCTGTGCGAACGGCCGGTTCGCCAGCCGCGCAAGGCCGCGCGGCGCCACCGAGATGGCCTCGGTCGCCAGGAACTTCTCAGGGATTTGCAGGGTGGCCTCGTCAAGCGTGCGCAGGTTGTCGGGCTGCTGCAGCCACTGCCGCAGCTCCTTGCGCAGCGGGGCATTGGCCTTGAGCCGCGCGACATCGGGGGTGTTCTCGAGCGGGGCCACGTCGAAGCGCCGCGTGCCGGCATTCCAGCGGAAGGCACGCAGCATGTACTCCGCATGGCCGCCGAGATCGGGCCGCACCGCCGAGGGCCAGCGCACGCTCTGCAGGTTGGTGGTGATCTGCGCGATGCGCGCGGGCGCGAGGCGCTGCAGCGCCAGCGGACCGTCGGCCGACACCAGCCAGCGGCCGAGCGCCTCGTCCTGCATCGAGGGCTGCGGCGGCTGCCAGCGCCGCGCGGTGCTCGCGCAGCTGCCGTCGGCATCGGGCGCATCGCCGCGCAGTTCCACGTTGACGGTCATCGGCAGGCGCGACTGCATTGCGGCGGTGCGGTAGGCGAGCCGGTACACCAGCCGCGTCTCGCCGCAGGCGCCGCGCTGGAACGGCCGGCGGTCCATGCGGTTGGCGACGCCCACCAGCTCGAAGAATGCGTCGGGGCTCGCCAGCCAGCGCGCATCGAACAGCCGGTGCGGATAGCGCGAGATGCCGACGCCGGCCTGCCGGTCGCTGCGCTGGATGCGCGCGATGCTGTCGCCGAGCGGCGTGGCGATGGATTGCCACGCCGGCGTGCGCATCAGCACCTGGTTGTTCGCGATGCCGTCGGCTGAAGCGGGTGCGTCGCCGATCCAGTGGGCGAAGCCGGCGCCGGAATTCTCGGCGGCCTGCAGGGCCGCCGGCGAGGTGACGAGAAGCACGGGGTCGGCCGCGCGCGCGGCGGGCGCGGCGAGAGCGAGTGCCAGCGCAAGGCCGGCGGGCAGGCAGTGGTCGAGGAGCGGCACGCCGGCGATTGTGCCGCGCCGCTCACGCGAAGACTTTCTCGGCGCAGGGTTCCGCTTTGGGCGATGCGAGCGAGGCCAGCGGCCGCGGCGTGGCCTCGAGCAATGCCCGCGTGTAGCCGTGGCGCGGTGCATCGAACACCGCGTCGCGCGTGCCCTGTTCCACGATGCGGCCGCGTTCCATCACGATGACGCGGTCGGCAATCTGCTCCACCGCAGCCAGGTCGTGGCTGATGAACAGGCAGGCGAAGCCGTGGTGCGCCTGCAGGCTCTGGAACAGGCGCAGCACCTGGGCCTGGATGGTCATGTCGAGGGCCGAGACGGGTTCGTCCGCCACCACGAAAGCCGGGCGCCTGACCAGGGCGCGCGCAATCGCCACCCGCTGGCGCTGGCCGCCGGAGAGTTCGTGGGGGTAGCGTGCGCCGAGTGGGCCGAGACCCACTTCGTCGAGCGTTTCATGCACACGGCGCGCGCGCGCCGGGGCATCGAGTTCGGGCAGATGGCGCAGCGGTTCGGCCACGATCTCGTGCACGCGCATGCGCGGGTCGAGCGAGGAGAACGGGTCCTGGAACACGAGTTGGCACGCCAGGCGGAAGCGGTGCAGCGCCGCGCGGCCGGCGCTGCGCACGTCTTCGCCGCGAAACAGGATCTGGCCGCCTTGCGACGCCGCCAGCCGCAGGATCGCGCGGCCGAGCGTGGTCTTGCCCGAGCCGCTGCCGCCCACCAGCGCGACCATCTCGCCCGGATGGATGTCGAGGTCGAGCGAATCGATCACGCGCTGCGGCGGGTGGCGCCTGAACAGGCCCGCGCGTGCGCCGGGGTAGCTCACGCTCAGGCCGCGCACCTGCAGCAGCGGCGGTTGCTGCGCGGCGGCAGCCTTTGCCTTCGCATCCTGCCGGCGCGGCAGCGCATCGACCAGCTTGCGGGTGTAGGGCTGCTGCGGCGCGACGAGGATGCCGGGCACGTGGCCGGTCTCGACCAGCCGGCCTTTCTCCAGCACGATGGCGCGCTGCGCATAGCGGCCCACCAGGCCCAGGTTGTGGGTGATCAGCAGCACGGCCGTGCCCTGGTCCCTCGCAAGGCCGACCATCAGGTCGAGCACCTCGCGCTGGCTCAGCGTGTCGAGCGCGGTGGTTGGCTCGTCGGCGATCAGCAGGCGCGGCTTCAGCAGCATCACGCTGGCCAGCATGATGCGCTGGCGCATGCCGCCCGAGAACTCGTGCGGGTAGGCGTTCATGCAGCGCTCGGGCTCGGCAATCTGCACGCGGCGCAGCATGTCGAGGCAGCGCGCGCGGATCTCGGCGGCCGAAAGCGCGGTGTGCATGCGCAGGCCCTCGGCCATTTGCTCGCCGATGCGGTGAACCGGGTTGAGCGACACCATCGGCTCCTGGAACACCATGCCGATGCCGGGCCCGCGGATCGGGCGCATCGCCTTCACGTCGCGCGTGGCCAGGTCTTCGCCGTCGAACACGATGCGGCCGCCGGTTTGCGCGATGCCCGGCGGCAGCAGCTGCAGGATGGCGCGCGCGGCCATGGTCTTGCCGCTGCCCGATTCGCCCACCACCGCAAGGAACTCGCCCGCGTGCACGTCGAACGAGAGGTCGTGCACCAGCGCCTGCGCGCCTCCGCGCAGTTCGATCTTCAGTTGCTGGACCGAGAGCACCGGCTGTGCGGTTGGCAATGCGGCACTCATGATTTCTCCGTCCGTGGATCGAGCCGGTCGCGCAGCGATTCGCCCAGCAGGTTGATGCCCAGCAGCGTGAGCGCGATGCACAGGCCCGGCACGATGCACAGCCATACGGCGGAGGCCATGTAGGGCCGCGCGCTCGAGAGCATGTTGCCCCAGGTGGGTGCCGGCGGCGGCACGCCCAGGCCGAGGAAGCTCAGCGCGCTTTCCGACAGCAGCACCCAGCCGAACATGCTGGTGGCGAGCACCGCGACGGGCGCAATGCAGTTGGGCAGCACGTGGCGCCACATGGTGTAGGCCTCGGAGTTGCCGATCATGCGCGAGGCCTCGACATATTCGCGCTCGCGCAGCGACAGCACCGTGCCCCGCACCACGCGCACCACCGAAGGGGCATAGGCCAGGCTCAGCGCCAGCACGATGCCCCACTGGTTGGCGCCGACGATCACCATCACGCCCAGCGCCAGCAGCAGGCCCGGAAAGGCCAGCAGCGCATCGTTGAGTGCCATGAGCACGCGGTCGGTCCAGCCGCGCAGGAACCCCGCGACCACGCCCGCGAGCAGGCCGATGGAGGTGGCCAGCACCACCGTGAGCAGCGCGACCAGGCAGCTGGTGGAAGCGGCGCGCATGGCGCGGCTGGCCACGTCGCGGCCGAACTCGTCGGTGCCCAGCCAGTGCACGGTCGAAGGCGGCTGCAGCTTGCTGCGCAGGTCGATGCCCAGCGGGTTGTAGGGGGTCCACACCGCGGCCACCAGCGCCATGGCCAGGAGCCCGGCCACGAGCGCGCCGCCGATGAGGGTATGCGTCTTGAATTTCATCACTGCACGGACACTCGCGGATCGAACAAGGGGTAGCACATGTCCACGATCAGGTTGATGGCCACGTAGATGCAGGCCGTGAACAGCAGGCAGCCCTGCAGCACCGGATAGTCGCGCGCGAAGATCGAATCGATCATCAGGCGGCCGAGGCCGGGCAGGGTGAACACCGTCTCGAGCACGGCGATGCCGCTGAGCAGGTGGCCCAGGATCAGCCCGATCATGGTGAGCGTGGGATTGAAGGCGTTGGGCAGCACGTGGCGGCGCAGCACCTGGCTCTCCGGCACGCCCTTGGCGCGGGCATGCGTCACGTATTCCAGCCGCAGGATCTCGATGGTGCTGGCTCGCGACATCCGCGTGAGCACGCCGGTTTCGACCAGCGCGAGCGTGGCCACCGGAAGAATCACATAGAGCAGCCCCTGCGTGAAGTTCTCCGCCATCGGCACGTAGCCGACCACGGGCAGCCAGCCCAGGTACTGGCCGAAGAACATGAGCAGCAGCAGGCCGAGCCAGAAGCTCGGCACCGAGAGCATCAGCGTGGAGGCGCCGACGATGGCCAGGTCGGCCGCACGGTCCTTGCGCCAGGCGGCGACCAGGCCGGCGGGCACGGCGATGAGCGTGGCAATGGCCACTGCCGCCAGCACGATCACCGCGCTGACCTGGAAGCGTTCCAGGATCAGCGGCAGCACCGGCAGGCCGTTGGTGGTCGACACGCCAAGGTCGCCGGCCAGCGCATGGCGCAGCCAGACCAGAAACTGCGCCGGCAGCGGCTGGTCGAGCCCCATCTGGCGGCGCATGAGATCGAGCTGCGCCGGGTCGGCACCTTCGCCCAGCATGAGCTGGACCGGATCGCCGGGAATCAGCCGCATCAGCGTGAAGACCGCGACGGCGACCAGCAGCAGCGTCGGAATCGTCATCGCGACCCGGCGCAACAGATAAGCGAGCATGGTGGCCTGGCCTCAGGAGCGGGCGTCGAGCCGCACGTTCCAGAACCGCGGCTTGGCGGGGGCCCAGCCCTTGAAGCCGGTCACGCTCTTGCGCATGGCGGTGGCATCGCTGGCGTTGAAGAGCACCACCATCGGCACGTCCTGCAGCATCTGGCGATGCATCTCGTCGAAGAGGCTCTGGCGCCGTGCCTTGTCGCTCGCGGTCATCGATTCGGCGAGCCGGGTTTGCGCAAAGGCGCTGTCCCACACCTTGCGCGGCTGGCTTGCCTTGGGCCCCGACACCATTTCGTAGTTGAGCGAGGGATCGATGCGCGCCGAATAGATGAAGGCCATGGCCTGGTACTGGCCCTTGGTGTAGCGGTCGAGCTGGGTGGCCCAGTCGAGCACCTCGAGTTCGACGTTGATGCCGGCCTCGGCCGCCATCGCCTGCACCAGCACGGCGGCGGAGTAGAGCGCCTCGTAGCGCTTGTTGGCAAGCAGGCGGATCGGCTGCCCCCGGTAGCCCGCTTCGGCCAGCAGCTTCTTCGCCGCGCCCAGGTCGCGCTTGTAGCCGCTGGCCTGCGCCGGGCTGTAGTAGGGGCTGGACGAGGGCACCACCGAGTTGTTGACGGGCGAGAGGCCCTCGGTCACGGTGCGCGCGATTTCAGGCGTGTCGAGTGCAAGGGCGAGCGCGCGGCGCACGCGCACGTCCTTCAGCACCGGGTCGGCGGTCTGGAGCAGCAGCGCCACCATGCTCATCACGGGCGTGGTGTCGACGATCACGTCGCTGCGCGCGCGCATTTCGACCACGTCCGACGGGCTGGGGCTCAGGAAGGCATCGATGCCGCCGCTGTAGAGCGCGGCCTTCGCGGCCGCCGAATCGGGAATGACGGCGAAGCGCAGGTTCTCGATCTCGGCCTTCTTGCCGCCGGTGTATCCGTCGCGCGGTTCGGCGCGCGAGACGTAGCCTTCGAAGCGCGTCAGCTCCACGTGCTGGCCGCGCTTCCATTCCTTGATCCGGTACGGACCCGTGCCCACGGGTTCCTTCCACTGGCCGTCGGCGCCTGCCGAGCTGCGGTGCAGCACCGCGGCGCTGCCGCAGTCGGGGCGCGCCATCATCGGCAGGAAGAGGCTGCTCGCGCGCTCGAGCTTGAAGACCACCGTCTTCGGATTGGGCGCCTCGATCGACAGCACCTTGGTCATTCCCTTGCCGTCGAACTCGGACAGGCAGCGCCAGCCGCTGGTGGGCTTCAGGTAGCGCTGCCAGCTCCATACCACGTCGTCCGCGGCGAGCGTGGCGCCGTTGTGGAACTTGACGCCGTCGCGCAGCGTGAAGGTGTAGGTGAGCCCGTCGGCCGAGGTGTCGATGCGGCTTGCCAGCATGGGGCCGACGGAAGTGTCTTCGCGCAGCGCGACCAGGCCCTCGACCACATGCAGCAGCACGTTGTCGGTGTTGTCGTCGCGGTTGCCGCCGGGGTCGGTGGAACGGATGTCGGAGTTGATCTGTATGCGCAGCGTCTGGCCGGCGCCGTTCTGGGCCAGGGCCGAAGCCGTCGTCCAGAGGCACAGGCCCGCGGCGGCGATGCGCATCGGCCAGCGCAGGCGCGGGCGTGCAAGAGGCGCCGCCTTGGCGGCCGGGCGGGGTCGGGGCAGTTTCATGGAAACACTCCTGGCGAGGGCTGGGCGTGGCATGTCAGAGGGAATACTCGGTGAACCGGTGGGCCTTGAAGGGAGCCGGTGCGATACGCATCCTGCGTGCCGCCGGGTCCATGACGATGGTGGCCACTGTGGCCGACGACGCACCCCCGGGGCCCGCGCTCGGGCTTCGGCACACGGCGCGCGGTGCGCCGAAGCGGTCCTGCAGTGCGTCGAGCACGTCCTGCTCGGTGAGGTCGCCCGCGCGCTTGTGCAGCGCCTCGGTCACCCGCCGGTCGCGGTAGAGCGAGTCGGGCGTGGTTTCCAGGCTGCGGTCCACCACGCGTGCCAGCGCGGCCGCCGTCTTGAAGTGGTTGGCGTGCACCAGGATGCCGTTCTCCGGCTGTTGCCAGAAGACCTGCTCCGGGCAAGTTTCCAGGCTCACCGCCTCACCCTCCGCGTGCGTGAGGATCATGTTGTTGGATATCGAGCGCGCCGTGCGGCACACCACGCCCAGCGCATTGGCATAGAGCTCCGACTGCAGGATGCCGCGGCGGATCAGCGCCAGCGGCACGCCTTGCTGCCTGCCGTCGCCATCGGCCTTGATGAAGTTGCCCGTCACCGCGATGCCGGCGCTGTTGAGCCCGGCGCGTGCCAGCGTGCCCGCTTCGGCGAAGGTCAGCATGGCCGGGCCCTTGGCGGGCTGGATGCGCAGCACCACGCCGAGCTCCAGGCTCTCGACGCGCCAGTCCCAGTTCTGCGCGTGGATGAGCCTGCCGTCGCGCGCGGCGGAGGGCATCACCACCACGCCGGTGCAGCCGTCGGGCGGCTCGGTGGCTTCGAGCTGCGCAAAGGCATAGAGCATCTCGCTGCGCGCATTGAGCGCGATGATGTCCTCGGCCGGGACGCCCGCGCCTTCGGCCACGCCCTCGATCTCGCGCAGCATGCCGGCGTCGAAGGCCTCGATCACCGGCATGAAGCGGCGTGCGAGCGCGCGGGTGCGGTCCCAGCCGAGGCCCACGCGTTCGAAGGCCAGCCGATAGGTCCGCAGGCTCAGGTCGATGCGGTCGCCGGCCGCGCGGCCGTACTGCTGGCCGCACTGGCGCGCGTCGCCTTCGATGTCGTAGAGGGGGAATGATTCGATGTTGTCCATGTTCATGCTTCCTTGTCCGTCGGGCGCGCAGTCTGCGCGATGGCTGTGCGCAGGGCATCCACGATCTGCCCGATGTGTTCGCGCCCGATCGTGAGCGGCGGCGAGAGCGCGATGGTGTCTCCCACCGAGCGCACCAGCACGCCCAGCTCGACGCATTGCTGCGCCACCGCTTGCGCGTGCGTGCCCGGACCGTCGGCCCAGGCCTGCAGCTCGATGCCGCCGAGCAGGCCCGTGTTGCGGATGTCGATCACGCCCGGCAGGCCGCGCAGGCCATGGATTGCGTCCTCGAAGAAAGGCGAGAGCGCTGCCGCCTGCGCGATGAGCCCGTCTTCGGTGTAGGCGTCCAGCGTGGCCATCGCGGCCGCGCAGGCCAGCGGATGGCCCGAATAGGTGTAGCCGTGCGAGAGCTCGATGGCGCCGACGCTTCCCTGCATGAAGGCGTCGTGGATTCCGTCGCGCATCAGCACGGCGCCCATCGGCACGGCGCCGTTCGTGAGGCCCTTGGCGGCGGTGATGAGGTCTGGCGTCACGCCGAACAGATCGGCCGCGAAGTTGGCGCCGAGGCGGCCGAAGCCGGTGATGACTTCGTCGAAGATCAGCAGCACGCCGTGCCGGTCGCAGATTTCGCGCAGGCGCTTCAGGTAGCCGCGCGGCGGCGGCAGCACGCCGGTCGATCCGGCCACGGGCTCGACGATCACCGCGGCCACGGTCGAGGCGTCGTGCAGCGCAAACAGGGCTTCGAGCGCATCGGCCTTGTCGATGCCGTGCTCGGGCTGTCCGCGCGAGAACGCATTGCGCACGAGGTCGTGCGTGTGGGGCAGGTGGTCCACGCCATTGAGCAGCGGCCCGAAGGTGCTGCGCTGGCGGCCGATGCCACCCACCGAGATGCCGCCGAACCCCACGCCGTGGTAGGCGCGCTCGCGGCCGATCAGGCGGTAGCGGCCTGCGTCGCCGCGCGCCCGGTGATAGGCCAGCGCGATCTTGAGCGCGGTGTCGACCGACTCCGAGCCGGAATTGGTGAAGAAGACGTGGTTCATGCCCTCGGGCGCGAACCGGGCGAGGCGCTGCGCGAGTTCGAAGGCCGCGGGATGGCCGATCTGGAAATTCGAGGCGTAGTCGAGCACGTCGATCTGCGCCTTCATGGCTGCGCTGACCCGCGGGTTGCGATGGCCGGCGTTCACGCACCAGAGGCCGGCGATGGCGTCGAGCACACGGCGGCCGTCGGCCAGGTCGTAGTGCAGGCCCTCGCCGCCGACGATCAGCCGCGGCGACTGCTTGAACTTGCGGTTGGGTGTGAAGGGCATCCAGAACGCCTCGAGCGAAGGCGCAATGCCGGTGGTCGGCGCGGCAGCGGCAGAGGAGGGGGGCAGGGTGTCGGCAAGGGCCACGAGTAGGTTTCTCCGTTGGGAAACGACCCGGTGCCCGGGTCGCCGTGGGGCCGATCTTAGGAATGAAGATTGTATTTTTGACGCAAGATGTACATGGTTTTTCGAGGCGAAAAATACAAAGATGCCATGATCATGGCCCCTTCGAACGATGAACAAGCCGATCGCATCCATCCCGCCCCTGACGCAGCGCGTGAGCCGCTACATCCTCGACCAGGCGTTGGCGGGCGGCTACGAGAACGGCCGCCACATGACCGAGGCCGACCTGGCCGGCCGGCTGGGCATTTCGCGCACGCCGGTGCGCGCTGCGCTGCGCTTTCTTCATGAGCGCGATGTGCTGGCGCACGCGCCCAACCGCGGCTACACGCTGGTTGCCGGCCGCGAGGCGCTGGCGCTGGTGCGGCGCGAACTGCCCGAAGACGAAGAGAAGACGCTTTACTACCGGCTGCTGCGCGATCGCCTGTCGGGCAAGCTGCCCACGCGCGTGAACGAACTCGAACTCGCGCAAGGCTACGGCGTGGCGCGGGCGCTGCTGCGCACCGTGCTCACCACGCTGCTGCAGGACGGCGTGCTGCGCGGGCGGCACTATCAGCGCTGGGAATTCACCGAAACGCTGGACTCCGTCGAAAGCGAACGCGAGAGCTACCGGTTTCGCCTCACGGTCGAATGCGCGGCATTGCGCGAGCCCGGCTTTCGCGTCGACCACGAAAGGCTGCTCGCCTGCCGCGAACGCCAGCGCGCGCTGCTGGCGCAGGCCTCGCGGCATTCGTGGATGGACTTCTTCGAGGCCAATGCGCAGTTCCATGAACTGCTTGCCGCCGCCTCGGGAAATCGCTTCATCCTGGACGCGGTGCGGCAGCAGAACCGGCTGCGGCGCATGTCGGACCTGTCGGACTATCCGTTGGTGAACATCGACCTGCTGCACACCTCATGCCGCGAACACCTGCAGATCCTCGAGGCGGTGGAAGACAACGACCTCGAGGGCGCCGCGGCACACATGCATTCGCACCTGAGCCGGGCAAGCGACCTGGTCGAGCGCCGGGCAATGGGCGTGCTGGGCGATTGAGCATCAAAGGCTGGCGAGCGGAAATTCCTCGGCGCTGAAGACCGTGTGGAAGACCGTGCCGTCGAACATCTCGAACAGGTGCTTCGAGACCTCGCGGCTTTCGTAGCGCACCGGCGAATCGAGCGCATGCGCGATGTCTTCGCGGCTCGCATAGCGGGTCGACAGCACCATGGCGAGTTCGGGATCGCTCACGTCGCTCTCGATCTGGCGCAGCACGCGCACTTCGAGCACGCCCGGAAAGCGGGTCCACAGCGGCACCAGCTTTTCGTGCACGTGCCGGTCGAAAGCCTCTTCCATGCCGGCCTTGACCCGGCCCCGGAAAAACGCGCAACGGATGAACATGGTGATCTTCTTTCTGTGGATGGCCAATATGCGCTTCAGCCGCGCGCGTAGCCGTTGAACTGCCGCATCATGGCGGCCGTGTCTTCCGCCCCGAGCCCGGCCGCGACGAAGGCGCGGTGCAGCTCGGAGACCGCGCCCGCCAGCGGCAGCGGCAGGCGTTCGCCCTGTGCAAAGGCCTGCACCGCCTCGAGGTCCTTGAGCATGTTGTCGATGCGGCCGGTGGGCGTGAAATCGCGCGCGGCCATCTTGGGGCCGAACTCGCGCAGGATCTGGCTGTCGGCCCGGCCACCGGCCAGCGCGGCGTGCAGCTTCGACGCATCGACGCCGCCAGCCTCCGCCAGCCGCACCGCCTCGGCCACGGCCTGGAAGCCGATGGCGCAAAGCAGCTGGTTGACCAGCTTGGTGGTCTGGCCCGCGCCGCTTTCGCCCATGCGGGTGTAGTTGGCGCACAGGCTGTCCATCACGGCGCGTGCGCGTGCCACGTCGTCCTTGCTGCCGCCTGCCATGACCGTCAGCTGCCCGAGCAGGGCCTTGGGGGCACCGCCCGACAGCGGCGCATCGACGAAACCCATGCCCGTGCGCTCGCGCAGCGACTGCGCGAGCCGGCGCGTGGAGGCCGGGTCGATGGAAGACATGTCGATCAGCAGCCGTTGCGGATCGGCGGGCGCGGCAGCGGCCACGCCGGCTTCGCCGAAGAGCGCGCGCTCCAGCACCGCCGCCGAGTTGAGGCTGGTGATGACGAAGCCGCTGGCCGACGCGGCCGCGGCCGCGCTGCCGGCGGTGCGCGCGCCCTGCTGCTCCAGCGCGGCCACCTTGGCGGCGTCGAGGTCGAACACGCACACCGCGTGGCCGCATTCGAGCAGGCGGCGCGCAATCGCCGAGCCCATGATGCCCACGCCGATCACGGCCACGCGCTGGCCAGGCTGCGCGGACATGGATCAGAGGCTGGCGGTGATGCCGCCGTCCACGTACAGGATGTGGCCGTTGACGAAGCTCGATGCGTCCGATGCCAGGAAGATCGCCGCGCCGCCGAGTTCTTCCACCTCGCCCCAGCGCCCGGCGGGCGTGCGGCCGGAGAGCCAGGCCGTGAAGGCTTCATCGGCCACCAGCGACTGCGTCAACTCGGTCTTGAAATAGCCCGGCCCCAGGCCGTTGACCTGGATGCCGTGCTTGCCGAGGTCGATCGCCATGCCCTTGGTGAGCATCTTCACCGCGCCCTTGGTGGCGGCATAGGGTGCGATGCCCGGGCGGCCGAGTTCGCTTTGCACCGAGCAGACGTTGATGATCTTGCCGCGCTTGCGCTCGATCATGCGCTGCGCCACGAAGCGGCCGACGAAGAACACGCTGTCGATGTTGGTGGTGGTGATCTTGTGCCAGGCATCGATCGGGAACTCCGCGAACGCGCCGCGATGCTGCATGCCGGCGTTGTTGACCAGGATGTCGATGGCGCCGACTTCGGCTTCGATGCGGGCCACGCCGGCCTCCACGGCGGCGGCGTCGGTCACGTCGAAGGCCATGGCCTCGGCTGCAACGCCCCGGGCGCGCAGCGCGTCGCGCGCGGCTTCGAGTGCGGCGGCATCGCGCGCATTGAGCACGATGCGCGCGCCGGCCGAGCCCAGTGCCGCGGCCAGCGCGAAGCCGATGCCCTTGCTGGAGCCGGTGATGAGGGCGGTGCGCCCGGTCAGGTCGAAGAGTTTCAAGCGGGGCTCCAGGAGGGATGGCGGAATGCGCAGGCGCGGTGGCAATGTAAATACGTTACCGGTATCTTATTGTGCCGTCAATGGTGGAAACCTTCGTGGGGCTTCCCTTGGGCAAGTTGGCAACGCAGTTAAAGTTACCGGTATCTATTTTGCGCAGCCGCGCCATCCCCGCAGGAGAATCCGCTTGACCGCTGTCCCCCGACCCCCGCATGTGCTGATGCCCGGCCCCTATCCGGAATGGGATATGGAGCCGATGCAGGCGAGCTACACGCTGCTTCGCTGGTGGGAGGCGCCGGACCGGCAGGCCTTCATCGCCGAGCACGCCGCGGACATCCGCGCCGTGGCCACGCGCGGCGAGCTGGGTGCCAGCGCCGAGCTGATCGCATCGCTGCCGGTGCTGGAGCTGATCGCCTGCTATGGCGTGGGCACCGACGGCATCGACCTTGCGGCCTGCCGTGCGCGCGGCATCCGCGTGACCAACACGCCCGACGTGCTCAACGGCGACGTGGCCGACCTGGCCGTGGGCCTCGCGCTCGCGCTGCAGCGGTCCATTCCAGCCGGCGACCGCTTCGTGCGCAGCGGCGAATGGGCCAAGGGCCCGATGCCGCTGGCCACCCGCTTCTTCGGCCAGCGCGTGGGCATTGCCGGCTTCGGACGCATCGGCAGCACCATCGCGCGGCGGCTCTCGGGCTTCGAGATGGAGCTGGGCTACTTCAGCCGCACGGCGCGCGAGGACAGCCCGCATCGCCACTTCGCCAGCCTCGCGGCCATGGCCGAATGGTGCGACGTGCTGATCGTCATCCTGCCCGGCGGCGAGGCCACGCGCGGCATCGTCGATGCGAAGGTGCTGCAGGCGCTCGGCCCCAAGGGCTGGCTCGTGAATGTGTCGCGCGGCACCACGGTGGACGAGGGCGCGCTGCTGCAGGCGCTCGAGCAGCGCGCCATCGCGGGCGCGGCGCTCGACGTGTTCCTGCACGAGCCGCGCATCGACCCGCGCTTTGCGGCGCTCGACAATGTGGTGCTGCACCCGCACCATGGCAGCGGCACCGAGCAGACGCGCCGCGCCATGGGCGAGCTGGTTCGCCGCAATCTCGAGGCCCACTTCGCGGGCCGGCCCCTCGTCACCCCGGTCGCCTGACGGCCTGAAGGAGAAAACCCCATGCGTATGCGCTGTATGTGCCTCGTGATCCATGCCCCCGACGACCTGCGCCTGGAGGAACAGGACGCCGGAGACATCGGCCCGGGCCAGGTGCTGGTGAAGGTCGGCATGGGCGGCATCTGCGGCTCCGACCTGCATTATTTTCACAACGGCGGCTTCGGCACCGTGCGTATCAAGGAGCCGATGGTGCTGGGCCACGAGGTGGCCGGCACCGTGGTGGCCACGGCGCCCGGCGTCGACAGTGTGCGCATCGGCGACAAGGTGGCGGTCAATCCGAGCCGCCCCTGCGGCGCCTGCAAGTTCTGTCTCGAAGGCCTGCCCAACCAGTGCCTGGACATGCGCTTCTACGGCAGCGCCATGCGCACGCCCCACGTGCAGGGCGCGTTCCGCAACATGCTGCTGTGCGAGGCCACCCAGTGCGTGAAGGTGGCCGACCATGTGCCGCTGCGCCTGGCGGCGCTGGCCGAGCCGTTCTCGGTGGGGCTGCATGGCGTGTCGCGCGCAGGCCCGCTGCTGGGCAAGCGCGTGCTGGTGTCGGGCTGCGGGCCCATCGGCGTGCTGGCCATCGCGGCCGCGCGCGCCCACGGCGCGGCCGAGATCACCGCCACCGACGTGGTCGACGAGCCGCTCGCCATCGCGCGCGCCATGGGGGCCGACCATGCCATCAACGTCGCGCAGGACAGGGGCTGGGTGTCGCGCTATTCGGCCGACAAGGGCACCTTCGACGTGATGCTCGAATGCTCCGGCAACGAGCGCGCGCTGCGCGACGGGCTCGAGGTGATGCGCCCGCGCGGCGTGGTGGTGCAGCTGGGGCTGGGCGGCGACGTGAGCATTCCGCAGAACATGGTGGTGGCCAAGGAGCTCAGCATCTGCGGCTCGTTCCGCTTCCATGCGGAATTCGCGCTGGCGGTGCGGCTCATCAACGAAGGCCGGGTCGACCTGTCGCCGGTCGTGTCGCACACCTTCCCGATGCAGCAGGCGCGCGAGGCCTTCGAGCTGGCCAGCGACCGGAAGCAGGCGATGAAGGTGCTGATCGACTTTGCCGACGTCGGCGCGGAAACCACCGCGGCCTGAACACCTTCAGGAGCTTTCCCGCTGCTCGACGCGGAACGGGATCAGCACCGTTTCCGCGGGCGGGCGGCGGCCATCGCGGGAGCCGTCGATCACGCGCAGCAGCAATTCGCCCGCGGCCCTGCCCATGCCCACGCAGTCCAGCGCCACGGTCGTGATGCGCGGGTGCGAGGCGCGGGCCACCTCGAAGTCGCCGAAGCCCGCGATCGCGATGCGCCCTGGCACCTCCCAGCCGCGGCGCTGGCACTCCATCAGCGCGCCGAAGGCCGAGAGGTCGGACACGCACATCACCGCGTCCACGTCGGGCCATTGCCGGATCAGCTGCACCACGGCCTCTGCGCCTTGCGCCATGGAGATCGGCGGCTGCCCGAAGCCGATGACGCGCCCGTCGGGCAGGCCCAGTTCGCGGATCGCCTCGGCATAGCCGCGCTGCCGGTCGGCCCCGCGCGTGTCGCGGTTCGAGGTGCCGCCGATGAAGGCGATGCGCCGGTAGCCCTGGCCGTGCAGGTGCCGCACCATCGCGGCGGCGGCTTCCGCGTTGGAGAAGCCGACCGTGTGCTCGATGGGCGTGGCGGGCAGGTCCCAGGTCTCGACCACCGGCACGCCGGCTGCCTGGAGCATGGCGCGCGCGGCGGGCGTGTGGGCGCCGCCGGTAAGGATCACGCCCTCGGGCCGGCGCGCGAGCATGGCACGCAGCAGGCGCTCCTCCGTCTCCACGCGGTAGTCGGTGTAGCCCAGCAGCAGTTGCAGTCCGCGCGCTTCTAGGGCGGCGGCGATGCCTTGCGCGGTTTCGGAAAAGTTGGAGTTGTTCAGCGACGGGATCAGCACCGCGACGAAGCCCGAGCGCTTGCTGGAGAAGGTGCGCGCGGTCTGGTCGATCACGTAGCCCATCTCCTCGCAGGCCTGGAGGATGCGCTGGCGCAGCGCCTCCGAGGTCGCGCGGTCGCTGCCGGTGCGGCGGTTCAGCGCGCGCGACACCGTCATCTTCGAGACGCCGACGCGCGCGGCGACGTCGGCCATCGTCGCCGGGCGAGGCGGGGGGGAGGCTGCTTTGGACGAAGGCAAGGGACAGGTCTCTCTGGAATGCTGGAACGCGGGTCCGAGGATAGGCGACAGCCGGGCTGAAATGGCAATCCGCATGCGGCAACGCGCCCAAAGGAGGAGCGCAGCGCGCGGCCGGGCACTTTCCCTTCCCACGAGGCGATGCGTCTTTTTCCTACGCGAGCGAGCCCTTGCCGCACGAGCATCGGCCCCGGGCACGCCCGATCGCCATCCACCGGCATCCAAAGGAAAAAACACGATGGAAGATCAAAACCACGCCCCGCAGCATGAAGGCGGGCACCCCTACGCGATGTTTGCCGTGAACATGCTGCTCAGCCTTGTGGTCATGTACCTTGTCATGTTTTCCATGATCGACGGCTGGGGCGATTTCCGGAACAACCTCAACATGTTCTACATGGCACTCACCATGGTCGCCCCCATGGGGATCATCATGCTCGCAACCATGCGAGGCATGTACCGCAGCAAGACGCTCAACGCGGCGCTCCATGCGGGGCTCGCGATCCTGTTTGTCGCTGCCCTTGCCGGAACACGGCAGCAGGGCCTGATCGGCGACAGGCAGTTCATTGCCTCGATGGTGCCGCACCACTCGGGCGCCATTCTCATGTGCCGCGAGGCCGGGCTCAAGGATCCCGAGCTGGTCAGGCTGTGCGGGCAGATCTCGAGCTCGCAGCGCAAGGAGATCGATGAGATGAACGCAATCCAAAAGCGGCTGAGCGCGATGTAGCCCGAGCCGCGGTCTCGGCAGCCCGGCCCACGCGCCAGCGCATCAGCGGACCGCCAGGCGCGGCCCGCTGCCTTGCGGGCTGGCAGCACCGATCACCGCGGCATCGTCGAAGCCATGCCGGCGGAAGATGGCCAGCACTTCATCGAGCGCTGCGGGTGCGCACGAAACCAGCAGTCCGCCGCTGGTCTGCGGATCGGTGAGCAGGGCGCGCTCGTGGTCGGCGAAGTTCTGCGGCAGCGCCACGTCGGACCCGTAGCCGTCCCAGTTGCGGCCGGATGCGCCGGTGACATGCCCCGACCGAACCAGGTCGCGCACGCCTTCCAGCACGGGCACCTGCTGCCAGTCGATCTCCAGCGACAGGCCTGCGCCGCGTGCCAGTTCCAGCGCATGGCCGGCCAGGCCGAAGCCCGTCACGTCGGTCAGCGCATGCACGCCGTCGAGCGCCGCGAGCTCGGGGCCGGGCGTGTTCAGCCGCGTCGTGGTGGCGATCATGCGTTCGTAGCCGGCCGCGTCGAGTGCTTCCTTCTTGAGCGCCGCCGACAGGATGCCCACGCCCAGCGGCTTGCCCAGCACGAGCAGGTCGCCGGCCTTGGCGCCGGCATTGCGCTTGACGCGCTTCGGATGGACCAGCCCGAGCGCGACCAGCCCGTAGATGGCCTCGACCGAATCGATGGTGTGGCCGCCCGCGATCGGAATGCCCGCCGCCCGGCACACCGATTCGCCGCCTTCGAGGATGCGCCCGATGGTCGCCGTGCTGAGCACATTGATCGGCATCCCGACCAGCGCGAGCGCCAGGATCGGCTTGCCGCCCATCGCATACACGTCGGAGATCGCGTTGGTGGCCGCGATGCGGCCGAAGTCGAACGGATCGTCGACGATCGGCATGAAGAAGTCGGTGGTGGCGATCAGCGCCTGCTCGTCGTTGAGCTGGTAGACGGCCGCGTCGTCGGCCGTCTCGATGCCGACCAGGAGCTCGGGTGGCATCGGCATGCGCGCCGTGCCCTTGAGGATTTCGGACAGCACGCCGGGCGCGATCTTGCAGCCGCAGCCGCCGCCGTGCGACAGCGAGGTGAGGCGGGGCTCGGCGATGGGGGCTTGCGGGAGGGCAGCGTTCATGGTGGTGGCTGGAGTTCGTTCAGGAGTTGCAACAGTGCGGCCTGCTCGGCCCTCGGGTCGAACAGCGGCGCGCGCAACGCGCATTGTGTGCGCAGACCGTCCAGCAGACCGGCCGCGCGGTCTTTGGAGCCCTGGCCGGCGCGGCAGGCCTCGAGCAGCGCCGCCAGTGCGGCGGCATCCCCGTGCGGAAAGTAGCCCGCGTAGTCGTCGCCGAGCATGCCGACATTGCCGGGCACGCGCGAGGCCAGCACCGGCGTGCCGCTGCGCACCGCCTCCATGATCACGTGGGCTCCGCCTTCCAGCGCGCTGGTGTGCACCAGGACGTGGGCGCGCTGGATGCGCTGGCGGGTCTGCGCATGGGGCAGGGCGCCGAGCCAGCGGTAGCCCGGGCATTCGCTGGCGAGTGCGCGCGCGAGTTCGCCCAGCCCGGCGTCGCCCGCGTCCCCGATGTGGTCGATGCGGATGTCCTCGCGCCCGCACAGCAGGCGCGCCGCGTCGAACAGTGTCTGCGGCGACTTGACCTGCCGCAGGTGGCCGACCATCACCGCGCGCAGCTGGCGTGCGGACTTGGGAAGCTCGGCGCGCGCGGATGTCGACTGGTACACCACGCGCGCCTTGTCCCGGAATTCCAGCGGCAGGGCCTCGGCGCCCAGCGCCTGCAGCACGACCAGGCGCTGCGCCAGCTGCAGCGAGCGCTGCGCCTGCGGGTCGCTGCCGATGTCCTGGTACAGGTCGGTGCCGGTCAGCACCACGGCCAGGCCGCGGCCGGGATGGGCGTTGGCCCAGTGCGCGATCGATTCCGCCGAGCGCCGCGCGTGCAGCGCCAGCATCACGGTGTCGGCCGAAGCGCCTGCATCGGGCCATTGCTGCACCACGCGTGCGCTGCGGACGGGCGACAGCAGTGTTTTCCATCGATGGGCGGTGCGCCAGTTGCCATTGTTGGCGCCAGGCAACGCCGGGCTTACGATCACAACCGATGGATTCGACATTGCCTGTTTATAGCGTGGCCGCCGCGCCCGAGGCGCTGGCGCTGCGCGCGGGACCGCCGGCATCGGTGCGCGCGGCGCTGCTGGCCGCACGGCGGCGCACGCTCGATCTTGCGGACGATTTTCGGGCCGCGCTGGGAGACGCCTATCCCGGCATCGGCTACGCGCCCGAGTTCAATCCGCCGCTCTGGGAGCTGGGCCACGTGGCCTGGTTCCAGGAATGGTGGATCGGCCGCAACCCGCAGCGCGCGCGGGGCGCGGCCTGCGAGCCGGACCCTGCGCGCGAGCCGTCGCTGCTGCCGCAGGCCGACGCCTGGTACGACTCCAGCCGCGTGGCGCACCGCACCCGCTGGACGCTCCCGCTGCCCGATGCCGAGGCCACGCGCGGCTACCTCGAACGCACGCTCGCGCAAACGCTGGCTCTGCTGGACGAGCTTCCGCCCGATGCGCACGACGATGCGCTCTACTTCTTCCGCCTGGTCGCCCTGCACGA
The DNA here is from genome assembly GCF_014852545.1 of Variovorax sp. VRV01. Classification (NCBI taxonomy): domain Bacteria; kingdom Pseudomonadati; phylum Pseudomonadota; class Betaproteobacteria; order Burkholderiales; family Comamonadaceae; genus Variovorax; species Variovorax sp. VRV01. The sequence goes on along the minus strand of NZ_JACVBS010000026.1, from coordinate 55,210 downwards.
GGCCATGCACGCCGAAGCGGCAGCCTACATGGCCGAGGGCCTGGGCATCGCGCTGCGCGAGAGCGGGGCCGCGCCGCAGCTTGCGGCGGACGCCGAGCTGGACCTGCCGGCGCAGCGCTTCCGCATCGGTTCCGAAGCCGGCGCCGGCTTTGCGTTCGACAACGAGCTGCAGCCCCACGACGTCGCCATCGAGCCGCTGCGCATCGACGCGCAGGCCGTGAGCTGGGCGCGCTTCCTGCCGTTCGTGGAAGGCGGCGGCTACGAGAATCCGGCGTGGTGGTCCGACGCGGGCCGCGACTGGCTCGCGCACCAGCCGCTGCGCCACCCCGCCCATCTGCGTGCGGCGGGCACCGGCTGGCAGCAGCGGCGCGGCGGCCGCTGGCTGCCGCTGGACCCGCTCGATGCAGCGGTTCACCTGAACGCGCATGAAGCCGAAGCCTGGTGCCGCTGGGCCGGGCGGCGGCTGCCGACCGAAGCCGAATGGGAGTGTGCGGCGCTCACCCTGCCGGGCTTCGCCTGGAGCCGGGTCTGGGAATGGACCTCGAGCCCGTTCGAGCCCTACCCAGGCTTCACGCCCCATCCCTACCGCGACTACTCGGCGCCGTGGTTCGGCACCCGGCGGGTGCTGCGCGGCGCATGCCACGCCACGTCGGCGGCGCTCGCGCATGCGCGCTACCGCAACTTCTTCGAGCCGCACCGCCGCGACATCTTCGCCGGCTTCCGCAGCTGCCGGGCCGCCGGCGGGTGAGAGGGCTCTTGCGGTCTAATCCCCGCCTTGTTCTTCGCTTTTCGGGAGTCTCATGAAATTCGCTGTCTTGCCGCGCTTCGTGCTGGCGCTGGCCATGCTGGCTTGTGCCGTGGCCGCGCAGGCCCAACAAACCTTCCGCATCACCGCGATCCCCGACGAGTCGCCGACCGAGCTGGCGCGCAAGTCGGCGCCGCTGGCCGCCTACCTGGAGCGCAAGCTGGGCGTCAAGGTCGAGTTCACGCCGGTCACCGACTATGCGGCCGCCGTCGAGGCGCTGGCCAACAAGCAGGTCGACCTGGCCTGGCTCGGCGGCTTCACCTTCGTGCAGGCCAGCCATCGTTCGGGCGGCAAGGTGGTGCCGCTGGTGCAGCGCGAGGAAGACGAGAAATTCCGCTCGGTCTTCATCACGACGAATCCGGACGTCCGTTCGCTCGCCGATCTCAAGGGCCGCAATCTGAGCTTCGGCTCGCAGTCCAGCACCTCGGGCCATTTGATGCCGCGCAGCTTCCTGCTGGCGGCCGGCATCGATCCCGACCGCGACCTCAAGCGCGTGGCCTATTCAGGCGCGCATGACGCCACGGTGGCCGCCGTCGCATCGGGCAAGGTGGACGCCGGCGCCCTCAACATCTCGGTGTGGGAGAAGCTCGTGGCCGACAAGAAGGTCGATCCCGCGAAGGTGCGGGTGTTCTACACCACGCCTGCCTACTACGACTACAACTGGACCGTGCATGCCGACATGCCGGCCGCCAGGCGCGAGCAGCTGGTGCGCGCATTCGTCGAGCTGAGCCCGGCCACCCCTGAGGGCAAGGACATCCTCGCGCTGCAGCGCGCCACGCGCTTCGTGCCGACGCGCGCCGAGAACTACAAGGGCATCGAAGCCGCGGCGCGCAATGCCGGGCTGCTGAACTGACCGGCGCGATGCAGGAGCGAAGCCGGTGAACATCGAGCTGCGGTCGGCGTCCGGCCGGCACCCGGCGGCCCCCGCCGCGGCGCCGCCCGCGCTGCGGGCGCTGGACCTGCGCGTGGCGGCGGGCGAGCAGGCCGCGGTGATCGGCCCTTCGGGCGCCGGCAAGACCACGCTGCTGCACCTGATGGCCTGCGCGCTCGCGCCCGCGGCCGGCAGCATCGAACTCGACGGCCGCGATCCGTGGCGGCTGCCCCGGCGCGAACTGCAGCGCCTGCGCGGCCGGCTGTTCCTGGCGCCCCAGGTGCCGCCGCTGCCGCCGCGCCAGCGCGTGGTGACCGCGGTGCTGGCCGGCCGGCTGCCACGCATCGGGCTGTGGCAGGCGCTGCGCAGCCTGTTCTATCCGACCGGCATCGCGCAGGCCGACGCCGCGCTTGCGCGCTTCGACATGGCGGACAAGCTCTTCGCGCGCGTGGACCGCCTCTCCGGCGGCGAGCGGCAGCGCGTGGGACTGGCGCGCGGCCTGCTGTCCGAGGCGCAATTGGTGCTCGTCGACGAGCCCTTGTCGGCGCTGGACCCGGCCCGCGCCGGGCAGGCGCTGGACACCCTCACGCAATGGGCGCGCGAGAGCGGGGCGACGCTCGTGGCCACCCTGCACGACGTGCCGCTCGCACTGCAGCACTTTCCGCGCATCATCGGCCTGCGCGACGGGTTGCTGGCCTTCGATCTGCCCACCGCGCAGGTGACACCAGCCTTGCTGCGCGAGCTTTATGCGCAGGAGCCGGCGCAGGCCGGTGTCCTTGACGAGGGCCCGGCCGAAGCGGCGCCTGTCGTGATGCACTGCCGCTGAGCATGGCCGCCGTTCCATCACGCACGACACCGGCGCAGCGCGACCCCGCCTGGGCGCACCGCGTGTTCTGGCTGCTGGCCGCGGCCGTGGTGCTGTGGCCGATGCTCGTGCTGACCGAATTCAAGCCCTGGCTGCTGCTGGCGCCCGGCAGCCTGGAGCCGGCGCTGCAGTTTCTGGCCGGCTTCGTGCCGCCGCGCAAGGACGCGGAGTTTCTGGCGCTGGTGGCGCGGGAAACCTGGCGCACCGTGGCCATCGCGACGGCCGGGCTCACGCTGGCGATGGTGCTGGCCGTTCCGCTCACGCTGCTGTCGGTGCGCTCGCTCTCGATCTCCGGGCTGGCCGGCCGCATGGCGGCGTTGCCGGCGGTGCTGCGCTTTTCGGTGCGCGGCCTGCTGATCGTGCTGCGCAGCGTGCCGGAACTCATCTGGGCGCTGGTGTTCGTGCGCGTGGTCGGCCTGGGCGTCACGGCCGGCGTGCTGGCCATCGCGCTGACCTATGCCGGCATGCTGGGCAAGGTCTACGGAGAGATCCTGGAGAGTGGCGATGCCCATCCGACCGAGACGCTGCTGCGCAACGGCGCCGGCCGCATCCAGGCCTTTTTCTACGGACTGCTGCCGCAGAACGCGGCTGAGCTCATCAGCTACACCGTCTACCGCTGGGAGTGCGCCATCCGCTCGTCCGCCGTCCTCGGCTTCGTGGGCGCGGGCGGGCTCGGCCAGCAGATGGATGCGTCGATGAAGATGTTCAATGGCGCCGAGGTCAGCACCATGCTGCTGGTGTTCGTGCTGCTGGTCGCCGCCACCGACCGGTTGAGCGCCTGGCTGCGGCGCGCCCTGGCCTGAGAGTCTCGCCATGCCGGAGATCGAATCGAAACCACGCGCCGCCAACGAGGTCTACCGGCTGCCGCCGCCGCTGTTCGACGCGCGCTGCCGCGCCTGCTGGATGGTCGTTGCCATGGTGGCACTGGTTGTCGCGAGCTTCTGGTCGCTCGACCTGCAGTGGGCGCGTTTCTTCTCGATCGATTCGCTGGCCCGCATGGGCCGCTTCGCCGGCGAACTCGCGAATCCGGCCCTTGGCGCGGCCTTCCTGCAGAAGCTGCTGCCGGCCGCGCTCGAGACGCTGGCGATGTCGGTCGTCGGCACCTTGCTGGCCGTGGCGGCCGGCCTGCTGCTCGCACTGCCCGCGAGCAAGCTGCACGCCGGCGATCCGGCGCGCTGGCGCGGCCCGACGCGGCTGCTGCTCAATGCCTTGCGCAGCGTGCCGGAACTGATGTGGGCCGCGCTGCTGCTGATTGCCGCCGGCCTCGGGCCCTTCGCGGGCACGCTGGCGCTGGCGGTGCACACCTCCGGCGTGCTGGGCCGCCTGTTCGCCGAGAGCATCGAGAACGCGGCGCAGGGCCCCGCCTTTGCGCTGCGCGTGCGCGGCGTGCCGGAAGGGCGGGTGTTCCTTTATGCGACGCTGCCGCAGGTGCTGCCGCAGCTGATGAGCTATGCGCTCTACCGGTGGGAGAACAACATCCGCGCCGCGGCCGTGCTGGGCGTGGTCGGCGCCGGCGGGCTGGGCCAGATGCTGGCCTTCCACCTGGGGCTGTTCCAGATGCGCCAGACCAGCGCGGTGCTGCTGGCGATGATCGTGCTGGTCGCCCTGGTGGATGCCGCGAGCTACGTCGCGCGGCGCCTGATGGGTCGGTGAGCCGCGCCCGGGCGGCCGCTGCATGAGAAACTACAGCGGAAGGCCCTCTGTATGAACGAAAGCGCCAAGCTGTTGAACTTGAAAGAAAAAGTCGTTTCGGTTGCACCGATGATGGACTGGACGGATCGCCATTGCCGTTACTTCCATCGCCTGATGTCGCGCCACGCGCTGCTCTACACCGAGATGGTGACCACCGGCGCGCTGGTGCATGGCGACGTTCCCCGGCACCTGCGCTTCAACGAGGAAGAGCACCCCGTGGCCTTGCAGCTGGGCGGCAGCGAGCCGGCCGACCTCGCGCATTGCGCCAGGCTCGGCGAGGAGTGGGGCTACGACGAGATCAACCTCAACTGCGGCTGTCCCAGCGAGCGCGTGCAGCGCGGCGCCTTCGGTGCCTGCCTGATGGCCGAGCCGGTGCTGGTGGCCGACTGCGTGAAGGCCATGGTCGACGCCACCCGCCTGCCCGTCACGGTCAAGCACCGCATCGGCATCGACAAGATCGAGAGCTACGAATTCGTGCGCGACTTTGTCGGCGCGGTGAGCGAGGCCGGCTGCAAGAGCTTCATCGTGCATGCGCGCAATGCCTGGCTGCAGGGCCTGAGCCCGAAGCAGAACCGCGAGATTCCGCCGCTGCGCTACGAGCTCGTGCACCGCCTGAAGCACGAGTTTCCGGAGCTGGACTTCTCGATCAATGGCGGCATCTCGGCCAACGCGCAGGTGCATGAGCACCTGCGGCTGCTCGACGGCGTGATGGTAGGCCGCGAGGCCTACCACAACCCCTGGTGGCTGGCCGAATGGGACGCGGAGTTCTACGGCGCCGCACCGCAGCCGCTCACGCGCGAGGACGTGGAATCGCTCATGTGCGACTACATGGTCCGCGAGGCGGCCGAACACGGCACGCAGTGGTCGTCGATCGCGCGGCACATGCTGGGCCTGCGCAACGGCCTGCCCGGCGCGCGCCGCTGGCGCCAGGTCTGGAGCGACCATCGGCTCAAGACGCGCTCGCCGCACGAGGTGATGGCGCTCGCGCACGAACCCGCGGCGCAGGAGGCCTGAAGCCGGGCGGCGTCAAGCCGCCATCAGCGTGGCATCCGGCACGTCCTCGATGGTGGTGCGGCGCAGCTCGCGGCGCTCGCCGATGTCGTAGCGCCGGCCGCGATGCAGGGTGCTGCGGTTGTCCCACATCACGAGGTCGCCCACCTGCCATTCGTGCGTGTAGACGAACTCGCGGCGGGTCGCATGCTCGAGCAGGTCCGAAAGGAACATGCGCCCCTCGGCCACCGGCCAGCCGATGATCTCGCGCGCATGCACGCCCACGAACAGCAGCTTGCGCCCCGAGCCCGGATGTGTCTGCGCGAGTGGCCACACGGCGGGTGGAATGGCTTTCTTCTGGTCGTCGGTGTAGGCCTCGTCGCCCAGCAGGATGCGGGTATGCAGCGCATAGTGCTCGGCGCACAGGCCTTCGATCTCCGACCGGGTGCGCTCGGACAGCGCGTCGTAGGCGGCGCGAAGATCCGCGAACTCGGTGTTGCCGCCCCAGCTCGGCAGCACCAGCGCATGCAGCATCGAATAGGCGGCGCGCGGGTTCTGGAAGGAGCTGTCGCTGTGCCAGAGCTGGTTGGCGAAGTTCGACAGGTTCTTGGGCGAATCGCGGCGAGCCACCTTGCCTTCTGCATCGACGTTCGAGATGTCGATCAGCCGTTCGTCCTCCAGCCGCTCGGGGCGTTTGAAGACCTTCTTCAGGCCCAGGTCGAGCGGGCCGAACGACTTGGCGAAATCGATCTGCTGCCGGCCTGTGAGCGGCTGTCCGCGCCACACCAGCACGGCATATCGGTTCATGGCCGCGTTGATCTGCTTTACCTCGGAGGGCGACAGCGGCTGCGTGATGTCGATGCCGCGCGCCTCGGCGGCGAAGAGCGGGTGCAAGGGGGTGAGTTCAAGGGACATGAGCGGTCTTGCCAATGACGATGGGAAATGGCGAGGCCTATTCGGCCTGGATGCCGGCTTCGGCGATCACGCGCGACCAGCGCTTCATCTCGCTCTGGACGAACGCGTCGAACTGCGCGGGCGTGGAAGCCACCACTTCCATGCCCTGTTCCTCGACACGGTGGCGCATCTCGGGGTCGCGCAGCACTTTTGCGGTGTCGGCCTGGATCTTCGCGACCACCGCCGGCGGCGTGGCGCGCGGCGCGACGAAGCCGAGCAGCGCGCTCACATGGAATCCCGGCAGGGTTTCGGCCACGGTCGGATAGCCGTAGCCCGGAAGCCGCTTCTCGCCGAGCGTGGCGATCATCTTCATCCGGCCCGCCTTGACGTACGGCAGCACCGAGAGAAAGGGGTCGAACACGAGGTCGAGGCGCCCGCCCAGCAGTTCGGTGTGCGCCGGCGCGCTGCCCTTGAAGGGCGCGTGCAGCATGTCGAAACCCGCTTCGCGCTTGAGCAGTTCGGCACCCAGGTGCGTGGTGCTGCCGGCGCCGGGCGTGCCGTAGCTGAGCTTGCCCGGGTTCTTCTTTGCGTAGGCGACGAGTTCGGCCAGCGTGCTGAAGGGCGCGTCGGGCCGCGCGACGATCGCGAGCTGCAGGTTGGCGATCTGCGTGATGCCCGCCAGGTCTTTCACCGTGTCGTAGGGCAAGCTCTTGCGCAGCGAGGGATTGACCGCGAAGGACGAGTTCACCATGCCGAAGGTCAGCCCGTCGGCCGGGGCCTTGGCGACGAAGTCGACGCCGATGGCCGTGCCGGCCCCCGGCTTGTAGTCGACGAGCACCGGCTGGCCCCACATCTCCTGCAGCTTGAGCGAGATCAGGCGCGCGACCGTGTCGGTGGGCCCGCCGGGCGCAAAGGGGACGATGAGCTTGACGGGGGCCTTGGGATAGTCGCCCGCGCCACCCGCGCTTGCAGATGGGGCGGCGGCCGCAAACCCCGACAGCGCCAGGCCGCTTCCCGCCAGCAGCAGCAGGCGGCGGTCCTGCGATGGGAGAAGGGGCTTCATCCCGGATGCATCGTGCCTTGTTCTTCTATATAAATGAAACATTGTTCCGAAATAATGATTCCCGAGCACCGGCACGTCAACCGTTTTTTGCTGAAGAATGAACGAACATCAAAAAAATAAGGGTTTGGATACATGAATGACGCGATTGGCGGCAAAGAAGAAGTCAGCGCGCTTGCCAGGGGGCTGGCCTTGCTCAAGGTCATCGGAATGGCAGCCGCACCCATCAGCAATCGCGACCTCGCCGAGACCACCGGCATCCCCAAGGCCACCGTGTCCCGCCTCACGGCCACGCTCGTCGGCGCGGGCTACCTGAAGCAGTCGCAGGACAGCGACCGCTTCAGCCTCGGGCCGGCGCTGCTCGACATGAGCAGCCGCTACCTTCGCCATTTCGATTTGCGGACGGTGGCCCGGCCGCATCTTGCGGAACTGTCCGAATTTGCCGGGGCCAGCGTCCACATGGGCGTTCGCGACGAACTCGACATGCTCGTCATCGATTCGCTGCGCCCCCGCTCCGCGCTGATCAGTTCGCGCATCGAAGTGGGCTCGCGCATGACCATCGCCACCTCGGCCGCAGGCCGCGCCTACCTCGGCGCGCTACCCGCTGCCGAGCAGGCCGAGGTGCTCGACCAGATCCGCCTGGAGAGCGGGGAGAACTGGCCCTCGATCGAACCGCGCCTGACGGCCGGGCTCGACGAATACGCGCGCCTGGGCTATTGCAGCTCGTTCGGCGAGTGGCATCCGCACATCCACGCCCTGGGCTTCGCGCTCAAGGGCCCGCGCGGCGAGCGCTACGGCGTGAGTTGCGGCGGCCCCGCCTACCTGCTGCCCAAGGACGTCATGCTCGGCCGCGTGGCTCCCAGGCTGCTGGAAATCGCCCAGCGAATCTCCCGGGAAACCGGAACCGTCAGCACCGACTGACGCCGCAGCGCCCCGAATCCCCGGATTTGTTCGTGAAACACCGGGGATCCGGCTCCGCCGGTCCCCTGGTGTTGCCTCCGGAAGGGGGGAAGGCGCGCGCGACACGAAGTGCGCGAAGACTGGGGGAGAGCCTAATTAGCGGCTTCAAGGCCGTTCTTGAAGTGCTCGCGCATCCGCGCCATCGCTGCCGCGGCATCCCGCGCCTCGATGGCCGCCATCACCGACCGGTGTTCCGCGAGCGATTCCGCGATGCGCCCCGCCTTCAGCAGCGAGTTGTGCCGGTTGAGCTTCATCACCTTGCGCAGGTCGGCCACCATCTGGTCGCGCCATTTGTTGTTCGCAATGGCCAGGAGGCGCATGTGGAAGCGCTCGTTGACCGCAAAGAAATGCTCGCGGTCTTCCTTGCCGGGGGCGCCTGCCGCTTCGAGTTCGGCATGCAGCGCCTTGAGTTCCGCGCGCTGGGCCTCGCTCGCGCGCTCGGCCACCACGCCGGCCGCATCGCTTTCCAGCAGCGAAAGCAGGTGGTAGACGTCCGCCAGGTCCTGCTCGGACACCTCGGTGACGTAGGCGCCGCGCCGCACCTTCATCGTGACCAGGCCTTCGGCCGCCAGCACCTTCAGGGCTTCGCGCAGCGGCGTGCGGCTGATGCCGTATTCCTCGGCCAGCTTGAGTTCGTCGATCCAGCTGCCCGGCTCGAGCTCGCGGCGGAAGATCCGCTGGCGCAGCAGTTCGGCCACTTCTTCATAGAGGGCGCGCGGGGTGAGGGTGAGGGCGGACATGGGGCGGACTGTACCGCAAAAACGGGTTTGAATTAATAATTATGGATCGGTTAGACTCGCGGCCGGCTTGCAAATCCCTTGCAGGCGAATTTGCGACTACCCTGCAAGACACTGCGAAAAGCCCCTCATGAGCAGCACACCCGAACCCACCTTCAAGCCGGCCAACCTCGATGACTGGGCCAAGGCCGCCGCCAAGTCGGCGCCGGGCGGCGACCTGGGCGCGCTCAACTGGCTCACGCCGGACGGCATCACCGTGAAGCCGCTCTACACCGCGGCCGACCTGCAGGGCCTGAAGTACACCGACACGCTGCCCGGCTTCGAGCCCTACCTGCGCGGGCCGCAGGCCACCATGTACGCGGTGCGCCCCTGGACCATCCGCCAGTATGCGGGCTTCTCGACCGCCGAGGAATCCAACGCCTTCTATCGCAAGGCGCTGGCCGCCGGCGGGCAGGGCGTGAGCGTGGCCTTCGACCTGGCCACCCACCGCGGCTACGACAGCGACCACCCGCGCGTGACAGGCGACGTCGGCAAGGCCGGCGTGGCCATCGATTCGGTCGAGGACATGAAGATCCTGTTCGACCAGATCCCGCTGGACAAGGTCAGCGTGTCCATGACCATGAACGGCGCCGTGCTGCCGGTGCTCGCGGGCTACGTGGTCGCGGCCGAGGAGCAGGGCGTGAGCCAGGACCAATTGAGCGGAACCATCCAGAACGACATCCTCAAGGAGTTCATGGTCCGCAACACCTACATCTTCCCGCCCGCGCCGAGCATGCGGATCATCGGCGACATCATCGAGTACACGGCGCAGAAGATGCCCAAGTTCAACTCGATCTCGATCAGCGGCTACCACATGCAGGAAGCCGGCGCCAACCAGGCGCTGGAACTGGCCTTCACGCTGGCCGACGGCAAGGAGTACGTGAAGACCGCGCTGGCCAAGGGCCTGGACGTCGACGGCTTTGCGGGGCGCCTGAGCTTCTTCTGGGCCATCGGCATGAACTTCTATCTTGAAGTCGCCAAGATGCGCGCGGCGCGCCTGCTGTGGTGCCGCATCATGAAGGAGTTCAACCCGAAGAACCCCAAGAGCCTGATGCTGCGCACGCATTGCCAGACCTCGGGCTGGTCGCTCACCGAGCAGGACCCGTACAACAACATCGTGCGCACCACCATCGAGGCCATGGCCGCGGTGTTCGGCGGCACGCAGAGCCTGCACACCAATGCGCTCGACGAAGCGATCGCGCTGCCCACCGAGTTCAGCGCCCGCATCGCGCGCAACACGCAGCTCATCATCCAGGAAGAGACGCACATCACGAACGTGGTCGACCCCTGGGCCGGCAGCTACATGATGGAGAAGCTCACGCAGGACATGGCCGATGCGGCCTGGGCCATCATCGAAGAGGTCGAGGCGATGGGCGGCATGACCAAGGCGGTGGACAGCGGCTGGGCCAAGCTCAAGATCGAGGCGGCCGCCGCCGAGAAGCAGGCGCGCATCGACTCGGGCAAGGACGTGATCGTGGGCGTCAACAAGTACAAGCTCAAGACCGAGGATGCGATCGACAGCCTCTCCATCGACAACGTGATGGTGCGCGAGCAGCAGGTGGCGCGGCTGCAGAAGATCCGCGCCTCGCGCGACAGCGCCAAGGTGCAGGCCGCGCTCGACGCGCTGACCGAAGCCGCGGAGAACGGCACCGGCAACCTGCTCGCACTCAGCATCGATGCGGTGCGCCTGCGCGCCACGGTGGGCGAGATTTCGGATGCGCTCGAAAAATCATTCGGCCGCCATCGGGCCGACACGCAAAAGGTGACCGGTGTGTACGCAGCTGCCTACGACTCGGCCGAAGGCTGGGAAGCCCTCAAGACCGAAATCAACGCCTTCGCCGAGGAACAGGGCCGACGCCCGCGCGTGATGATCTCCAAGCTTGGGCAGGACGGGCACGACCGCGGCGCCAAGGTGGTGGCCACCGCGTTTGCCGACCTGGGCTTCGACGTCGACATGGGGCCGCTGTTCCAGACCCCCGAGGAATGCGCGCGCCAAGCCATCGAGAACGACGTGCATGCCGTCGGTGTGAGCACGCTCGCGGCCGGCCACAAGACGCTGGTGCCTGCCATCATCAACGAACTGAAGAAGCAGGGCGCGGACGACATCATCGTGTTCGTCGGCGGCGTGATTCCGCGGCAGGACTACGACTTTCTCTACGAAGCCGGCGTCAAGGGCATCTACGGTCCGGGCACGCCTATTCCGGCCAGCGCCAAGGACGTGCTGGAACAGATCCGCGCGGCGGTCTCGGCCTGAGAAGCAGAGCGTGGGCGATCTCTTGTCTCGGCTGTCGCTGCAGCCGGTGGAATCCAGCGATTTCGAGGCCATGCTGGCCCTGCGCGTCGATGCGATGCGCCCCAGCCTGGAGCGCGTGGGGCGCTTCGATCCCGCGCGCTCGCGCGAACGGCTGCAGGCCGGTTTCGTCGTGCCCTTCATGCATCACATCGTGCTCGACGGCGACCGGCGCGTTGGCTTCGTCACGCTCAAGCCCGACGGCACCGACGCCCTTCGGCTCGACCACCTTTACCTGCGCACGGGCTTCCAGGGCCTGGGCATCGGCGAATGGGTGCTCGAGTGGGCCAAGGCGCAGGCGCGCCAGCAGCAACTGGACATCAAGCTCACCGCGCTCGTACAGAGCGACGCCAACCGCTTCTACCTGCGCCATGGCTTCGTGCTCGAAGGCGAGGAGGGCGTCGACCTGCACTACCGCTGGCGTGTGTCGTCCCCGGAGGGCGCGTGCTGAACAAGCCGGCCGCCGCACTGGAGCGCGCAATTGCCGAATCGGACGGCATGGTGCAGCGCCGCGCCGTCGCCAAGGCGATCACGCTGCTCGAATCGACCCGTGCCGATCACCGCGCGCAGGCCGACGAACTGCTCACCGCGCTACTGCCGCGCACCGGCAAATCGTTCCGCCTCGGCATCTCGGGCGTGCCGGGCGTCGGCAAGTCGACCTTTATCGAGACGCTGGGCCTGCTGCTGATCGGCAAGGGGCATCGCGTGGCGGTGCTTACCATCGATCCTTCGTCCACCGTCTCGGGCGGCTCCATCCTCGGTGACAAGACGCGCATGGAGCACCTCTCGGTGCACGAGCGCGCCTACATCCGGCCCAGCCCGTCGAGCGGCACGCTCGGTGGCGTGGCCGAGAAGACGCGCGAGGCGATGCTGGTGTGCGAGGCCGCGGGCTACGACATCGTGATCGTCGAGACCGTGGGCGTCGGCCAGAGCGAAACGGCGGTGGCCGGCATGACCGACATGTTCGTGCTGATGCAGCTGCCCAACGCGGGCGACGACCTGCAGGCCATCAAGAAGGGCGTGATGGAGCTGGCCGACCTCGTCGTCATCAACAAGGCCGACATCGACAAGGACGCCGCGACGCGCGCGCAGGCCCAGATCACTTCGGCGCTTCGCCTCTTCGGCCACCAGGGCAACCCGGAGCACGCGCATGCGGTGCACGACGCGCACAGCGGCACGGAGGTGCGCTTCTGGCTGCCCAAGGTGCTGCAGCTCAGCGCGTTGGCAGGCACGGGCGTCGATGCGTTCTGGGACGCCGTCACCCAATTCAGGCAACTGCAGACGGCCAATGGCAAGCTCGCCAGGCGCCGCGAGAAGCAGGCCACCGCGTGGATGTGGGAGCGCATCGACGCCGGGCTCAAGCACGCCTTCAGGCATCACCCGCAGGTGCGCGAGCTGCTACCCGAGCTCACGCAGCAGGTGGCCGAGGGCGCGCTGCCTGCATCGACGGCGGCGCGCCAGCTGCTTGCGGCGGCCGCCATCACCGCCAGGCCATGACCAAGACCACAAACGAAATTCAGGACCACAGCTTCGGAAGCACACCATGCAAGAACTGATCGAACAACTCGAAAAGCGCCGCGCCCAGGCGCGCCTCGGCGGCGGGCAGAAGCGCATCGATGCGCAGCACGCCAAGGGCAAGCTCACGGCGCGCGAGCGCATCGAGCTGCTGCTGGACGACGGCACTTTTGAAGAATGGGACATGTTCGTCGAGCACCGTTCGGTCGACTTCGGCATGGCCGAGCAGAAGATCCCCGGCGACGGCGTGGTCACCGGCTACGGCATGATCAACGGCCGCCTCGTGTTCGTGTTCAGCCAGGACTTCACCGTGTTCGGCGGCGCGCTCAGCGAAGCGCACGCCGAAAAGATCTGCAAGGTGATGGACCAGGCCATGAAGGTCGGCGCCCCCGTCATCGGCCTCAACGACTCGGGCGGCGCGCGCATCCAGGAAGGCGTGGCCTCGCTCGGCGGCTATGCCGACGTGTTCCAGCGCAACGTGATGGCCTCCGGCGTGGTGCCGCAAATCAGCCTGATCATGGGCCCGTGCGCGGGCGGCGCGGTGTATTCGCCGGCCATGACCGACTTCATCTTCATGGTGAAGGACTCGAGCTACATGTTCGTCACCGGCCCCGAGGTGGTGAAGACCGTGACGCACGAGAGCGTCACCGCCGAGGAGCTCGGCGGCGCCGTCACCCACACCACGCGCAGCGGCGTGGCCGACATGGCGTTCGAGAACGACGTCGAGGCGCTGATGATGCTGCGCCGCCTGTACAACTACCTGCCGCTCAACAACCGCGAGAAGCCGCCGGTGCGCCTGGGCAACAACGGCCAGGGCGATCCGGCCGACCGGCCCGACTATTCGCTCGACACGCTGGTGCCCGACAACCCGAACAAGCCCTACGACATCAAGGAGCTGATCCTGAAGGTGGTGGACGACGGCGATTTCTTCGAGCTGCAGCCCGACTATGCGAAGAACATCGTGATCGGCTTCGCCCGCATGGAAGGCCAGACCATCGGCATCGTGGCCAACCAGCCGCTGGTGCTGGCGGGCTGCCTGGACATCAAGAGCAGCATCAAGGCCGCGCGCTTCGTGCGCTTTTGCGATGCCTTCAACATCCCGGTGGTCACCTTCGTCGACGTGCCCGGCTTCATGCCCGGCACGGGCCAGGAGTACGGCGGCATCATCAAGCACGGCGCCAAGCTGCTCTACGCGTATGCGGAGTGCACGGTGCCGAAGATCACCGTCATCACACGCAAGGCCTACGGCGGCGCCTACGACGTGATGGCCTCCAAGCATCTGCGCGGCGACGTCAACTTGGCCTGGCCGCGCGCCGAGATCGCGGTGATGGGCGCCAAGGGCGCGGTGGAAATCATCTTCCGCGAGGACAAGAACGACCCCGAGAAGCTCGCAGCGCGCGAGGCCGAGTACAAGGCGCGCTTCGCCAACCCGTATGTGGCGGGCGCACGCGGCTACATCGACGACGTGATCCTGCCGCACGAAACGCGCAAGCGCATCTGCCGCTCGCTCGTGATGCTGCGCGAGAAGAAGCTCGAGAACCCGTGGCGCAAGCACGGCAACATTCCGCTCTGAGCCGTATGCGCAGCCACTACCCCCAGTTCCGCGAGGGTGCGGAACCTGGATTGGTGCCCAAGCTGGGCGGTCTGCCCTGGGGACTGCCCCGTCGTTTGTGGCCGGTCTGCCGCGAATGCAATCGCGCCATGAGCCACCTCGCGCAGCTGCCGGCGGATGGCGACGCGCTGCCGCTCGCAGATGGCGAGGTGCTGTTCCTGTTCAAGTGCGAGTGGGACAGCATCTGCAGTTTCTGGGAGCCCGACGGAGGCGCGAACGCCGCATTCGTCGTGCAGCGCGCCGAGCTGGGGACCGGGCCCACTGCGCCGCCTTCGGATCCTGCCGAAGGACCGCCCGCCTTGCTGCGCGAAATCTCCATCACGGGATGGCGTGCCGACGACGATGGCGCGCCTTCGGAACTCGAAGAGGCCTTCTACGACTACCAGGCCCATTCCGAACTGCCGGAGGAGGTCGCGCACCCCCACGACTGGGCGAGCGCGTGGCGTACCAAGAGCGGCGGCGTGCCGTACTGGACGGCCAACGGCGCGCAGCAGATGCCCGCCGGGCGCCTGTTCCTGCAGATCGACAACTGGGTCGATCTTGCCGACGGCAGCACCGCCGAAGTGGCGAACTTCTGCTCCGACGGTACGGCCTACGTGTTCGTCGACCGCGCGCAAGCGCCGCCGGTGTATTCGATGTTTATCAACCGCTGAGACCCCGCGGAGACCCTAGATGTTCAAGAAAATACTCATTGCCAACCGCGGGGAAATCGCCTGCCGCGTGATCCAGACCGCGAAGAAGATGGGCATCCTCACCGTCGCCGTCTACTCCGACGCCGACAAGGAAGCCCGCCACGTCGAGCTGGCCGACGAGGCCGTGCACATCGGCGCCGCGCCCAGCCGCGAGAGCTACCTGCAGGCCGACCGCATCATCGCGGCCTGCAAGAAGACCGGCGCCGAGGCCGTGCATCCGGGCTACGGCTTCCTCTCGGAGAACGAAGCTTTCGCGCGCAAGGTCGAGGAGGAGGGCATCGCCTTCATTGGCCCGAAGCACTATTCGATCGCCGCCATGGGCGACAAGATCGCCTCCAAGAAGCTCGCGAACGAGGCCAAGGTCAACACCATTCCGGGCTGGAACGACGCCATCGAGACGGCCGAGCGCGCGGTCGAGATCGCGAAGGACATCGGCTATCCGGTGATGATCAAGGCCTCTGCCGGCGGAGGCGGCAAGGGCCTGCGCGTGGCCTACAACGACAAGGAAGCTTTCGAGGGTTTCACCTCGTGCCGCAACGAGGCGCTCGCCAGCTTCGGCGACGACCGCGTGTTCATCGAGAAGTTCGTCGAGGAGCCGCGCCACATCGAGATCCAGGTGCTGGGCGACTCGCACGGCAACGTGATCTACCTGAACGAGCGCGAATGCTCGATCCAGCGCCGCCATCAGAAGGTGATCGAGGAGGCGCCGTCGCCCTTCATCAGCGATGCCACCCGCAAGGCGATGGGCGAGCAGGCTGTGCAGCTGGCCAAGGCCGTGAAATACCAGAGCGCGGGCACGGTGGAGTTCGTGGTCGGCAAGGACCAGAGCTTCTACTTTCTGGAGATGAACACGCGGCTGCAGGTGGAGCACCCGGTGACCGAATGCATCACGGGGCTCGACCTGGTCGAACTGATGATCCGCGTGGCGGCCGGTGAAGAGTTGCCGCTTACGCAGGAGCAGGTCAAGCGCAACGGCTGGGCCATCGAGTGCCGCATCAATGCCGAAGATCCGTTCCGCAGCTTCCTGCCTTCGACCGGCCGCCTGGTGAAGTTCCAGCCGCCGGCCGAGACCATGTTCGCAAGCGACACCGAGCACCTGAACGGCGTGCGCGTGGACACCGGCGTGTACGACGGCGGCGAGATCCCGATGTACTACGACTCGATGATCGCCAAGCTCATCGTGCACGGCAAGGACCGTCAGCATGCGATTGCCCGCATGCGCGAGGCGCTCAACGGCTTCGTGATTCGCGGCATCAGCAGCAACATCCCGTTCCAGGCCGCGCTGCTCGCGCATCCGAAATTCGTGGCGGGCGACTTCAACACAGGCTTCATCGCCGAGCACTACGGCAAGGGCTTCCACGCCGAGGACGTGCCGCATGCCGATCCTTCGTTCCTGATTGCGCTCGCGGCCTATGTGCATCGCCGCTACCGCGCGCGGGCTTCGGGCATCAGCGGGCAGCTCGAAGGCCACGGCGTGAAGGTGGGCGAGCAGTTCGTGGTGGTGGAGCTGGGGCCGGAGGGCAAGCATGTGCACCATCCGGTGTCGGTCACCGATTTCCATGGCAAGACAGGCGCCAGCGCCGTGGCCGTGGGCGGCAAGAGCTACAAGATCGATAGCGGCTTTGCGCTCGGCGCCATCCGCGTGCAGGGCATGGTCAACGACCGGCCCTTCACCGCGCAGGTGGAGCGCGGGGCCGGCAAGAACCCGCTGGCGCTGCGCGTGTCGCACGACGGCACGCAGATCGAGGCGATGGTGCTGTCGCCCCTGGGGGCGCGCCTGCTCGAACTGATGCCCTACAAGGCGCCGCCGGACCTGAGCAAGTTCCTGATGTCGCCGATGCCGGGCCTGCTGGTCGAGGTGTCGGTGCAGCCGGGGCAGCAGGTGCGCGCCGGCGAGAAGCTGGCCGTGATCGAGGCCATGAAGATGGAAAACGTGCTGTTCGCTTCGCAGGACGGCGTGGTGGGCAAGATTTCGGCGGAAAAGGGCGAATCGCTCGCCGTCGATCAAATCATTCTGGAGTTCAACTGATGGGTGCCAACGACCTGCAACAAACGATCACGCTGCATCGGCCTGTGAAGGCCGCGGCGCCGCAAGGGCCATGGACGGTCGAAGCGATACAGGCGCTGCTCGACAAGCCGCTGATGGACCTGCTGTTCGAGGCGCAGACCGTGCACCGCCAGCACTTCCCGGGAGGCGACATCGAACTGGCGACGCTGCTCTCGGTCAAGACCGGTGGCTGTCCCGAGAACTGCGGCTACTGCCCGCAGTCGGCCGAGTTCGACACCGGCGTGAAGGCGCAGAAGCTCATGGAAGTCGACGAGGTGGTGCGCGCCGCGCAGGCCGCCAAGGACGCCGGCGCCACGCGCTTCTGCATGGGCGCCGCGTGGCGCGCGCCGAAGGACCGCGACGTCGAGAAGGTGGCGGTGCTGGTCGAGGCCGTGAAGGGGCTGGGCCTGCAGACCTGCGCCACGCTCGGCATGCTGGAGCCGCACCACGCGCACCAGCTCAAGGCCGCGGGCCTGGACTACTACAACCACAACCTCGACACCGCGCCCGAGTACTACACCGACGTGGTCGACACGCGCACCTACCAGGACCGGCTCGACACCCTGGCCCATGTGCGCAGCGCCGGCATCAGCGTGTGCTGCGGCGGCATCGTCGGCATGGGCGAGGCGCCGGTGCACCGCGCGGGGCTGATCGCGCAGCTGGCCAACCTGGATCCGTACCCGGAGTCGGTGCCGATCAACAGCCTGGTACGCGTGCCGGGCACACCACTGGCCGACTCGGAGCCGGTCGATCCCTTCGACTTCGTGCGCATGATCGCGGTCGCGCGCATCACGATGCCGACGGCTCGCGTGCGGCTCTCGGCCGGGCGCCAGCAGATGGGCGATGCGGTGCAGGCGCTGTGCTTCATGGCCGGCGCGAATTCGATCTTCTACGGCGACAAGCTGCTGGTCACCGGCAACCCCGACGTCGAGGCCGACACGGTGCTGCTACGCAAGCTCGGGCTCAATGCGCGGCAGGTGCAGGAACAGCCCGAAGGTTGCGCCGCATGACCACCGCCGCCGCACGCCCCTTCAAGGTCCTGGGCATCCAGCAGATCGCCATCGGCGGACCCGACAAGCTGCGCCTGCAGAAGCTCTGGGTCGACATGCTGGGGCTCGAAGTCACAGGCACCTTCAAGAGCGAGCGCGAGAACGTCGACGAGGACATCTGTTCGATGGGCAGCGGGCCCTTCAAGGTCGAGGTCGACCTGATGCAGCCGCTGGACGCCGAGAAGAAGCCGGCCGTTCACGCCACGCCGCTCAACCATGTGGGCCTGTGGATCGACGACCTGCCCAGGGCCGTCGAGTGGCTCACTGCGCAGGGCGTGCGCTTTGCGCCCGGCGGCATCCGCAAGGGCGCGGCGGGTTTCGACATCTGCTTCCTGCACCCGAAGGCGAACGACGAGTTTCCGATCGCGGGCGAGGGCGTGCTGATCGAGATGGTGCAGGCGCCGCCCGAGGTGGTGGCGGCCTTCAGCGCGCTGGCCGCTACGCGTTAAGTACTTTCTTGATCGGCGGCCTGACGTCCGAACGCTGAGGCGGCAGCATCGGCTGATGCTCGCGCGCCGGGTTCAGGATGATCGAGGTCGCCGTCTCGGTGAGGATGCAGAACTTGGTGACCACCGCATCGAGGTGGCTCACGTCGATCACCGCGATCTCGAGGATCCAGCTGTCGTCGCCGGTCACGTTGTAGGCATTGACGCATTCGGGCGTCTGCTGCACCAGTTCCACCACGCGCGCGTAGTCGGCGCGGCCCACGCGGATGATCGCGCGGATGCCATAGCCGAGCTTGCCGAGGTTCACGGTGGCGCGGTAGCCGCTGATCACGCCCGCGGCCTCCAGCTTCTTCACGCGTTCGGTCACGGCCGGCTGGCTCAGGTGCACGCGGCGGCCGAGTTCGGCCATGGTGAGCCGCGCATCGGCCTGCAGTTCGGCCAGGATGCGGGTGTCGTGGGCATCCAGCGCGGGGTTCAAGGTGAAGTCCATGCAACTCCTTCAAATTGACGGTATGGAGCGAAAAGAACCATGAGATATGCATGGTTGTGAAAGGATCGCTTTCATACCATGGACGGCGTTTCCATACCGACAAGACAACATCCCCATGCCCACTCTCGCGTCCCCCGCCCAAGCTGCATCCGGTTCCGCGCGCACCGCGCTGCCGCCGCTGCTGTGGCTCTGCCTGGCCGCCACCTGGCTGGTCTGGGGCTCGACCTATCTGGCGATCAAGTACGCGCTGATCAGCTTTGCGCCCTTTCTCCAGATGGGCTCGCGTTTCCTGTTCGCGGGCGTGCTGCTCGCCGCCTGGATGCGCTGGCGCGGCGCGGCCTGGCCCTCGCGCCTGCAGTGGCGCAATGCGCTCGTGGTCGGCACGTTGATGCTGGGCGGCGGCATGGGCGGCACGGCCCATGCCGAGCTGTCGATCGGTTCCGGGCTGGTGGTGGCCTTCATCGCGGTGGTGCCGCTGCTGATCGCGCTGCTCAACCTGATCTGGGGCGTGAAGCCGACGCGGCTGGAGGCGGCGGGCATCGCGCTCGGGCTCATCGGCGTGCTGATGCTGACGCAGGGCAGCGGCTTCCAGTCGTCGCCTGCGGGCCTGGTGGCGATTTCCATTGCCTGCATCTGCTGGTCGATGGGCAGCGTGCTGAGCCAGCGCAGCCTGCCGCTCGCGCCCGGCGCGATGGGCTTCGCAAGCGAAATGATTTGCGGCGGCGTGGTGCTGCTGATGCTCTCGGCGCTCTCGGGCGAACAGCTGGTGTGGCCGCCGCAGCCCGAGGCCGCTGCGGCCTGGCTGTACCTCGTGGTGTTCGGCTCGCTGATCGCGTTCAATGCCTACATGGTGCTGCTGGCGAAAGCACCCGCCGCCTTGGCCGCGAGCTACACCTTCGTCAATCCGGTGATCGCGATGCTGCTGGGCGTGTGGATTGCCAACGAGACCGTCACGCGTTTCGAGTGGTATGCGGTGGCCGTGGTGCTGGCCGGTGTCTTGCTGCTGCTCTTCAAGCGCCCGCAGAAGGCGCAAGAAAACTGAACCCCGCGCCGTTCAGGTGCCCGGACGGCGCCAGAAGGCCAGCGTGGCCGCCAACAGCCACATGCCGGCCGCGCAGCTGCGGTTCAGCGCCCTGAGGCCGCGGCGCGAAAGCCAGCGCACGGCCTGTGTTCCGGCGGCCGCATAGGCCAGCATCACGCAGGTGTCGAGCGCCACGAAGATCGAGCCGAGCAGCAGGTACTGCGCGCCCTGCGGCCGGGTGATGTCGATGAACTGCGGCAGGAAGGCCGCGAAGAACAGCACGGTCTTGGGGTTCGACAGCGCCACGAGCAGGCTGCGCATGAGCGCGACGCGGCCGTGCGGGCGGACCTCGATGGCCGACTTGGCCAGCGCCGCGCCGAGGTCGGCCGCTTCGCTGCGCCACAGCTTGACGCCGAGCCAGATCAGGTAGGCGACACCCGCCGCACGGATCGCATTGAAGAGCAATTCCGATGCGGCGAGCAGCGAACCGAGTCCGAGCGCTACCACCGCGATCAGCATGACGCTCCCGAGCGACGCACCGGCAATGCCCCAGCTCGCGCGGCGCATGCCCCCGTCGATGCCGTTGGACAGCGCCAGCAGCATCGTCGGGCCGGGGATCACGGCCAGGGCGAGCGAGGCGACGACGTAGATGAGCAGGGTGTCGAGGGTCATGGCTTGGCGGCGGGTGGCCGTTGTTGTTGCGAGGCGGCGCGGGCGCGCGCCAGCGCGGCTTCGACGATGGAGCGCTTGCGCGTGTCGGCGGCCTGCGGCTGCGCGACGGCGGGCGCTTCTTGCTCGCCCTTGCGCTTGTCCGCGCGGCGGTGCTCGCCATGCAGCTTGTAGCGCCGCAGCGCGGCCTCGGCCTGGGCCTGCGACCAGGCCTGCCAGCCGCTGCGGCCCGGCGTCTCGACTTCGAGCGAGATGCAATCGACAGGGCAGGCCGGAATGCAGAGCTCGCAGCCCGTGCAGTGTGCTTCGATCACGGTGTGCATGCGCTTGTGGATGCCCACGATGGCGTCGGTCGGGCAGGCATCGAGGCAGAGCGTGCAGCCGATGCACCAGGCTTCGTCGATGACCGCCATGGCGCGCGGGCCTTCGGTGCCGAACTGCGGGTCGAGCGGAAGCGCCTCGCGGCCGGTGAGCCGCGCCAGCCTGGCCACGCCTTCGGCGCCGCCGGGCGGGCACTGGTTGATGCCCGCGTTGCCGTCGGCCACGGCTTGCGCATAGCCGGCGCAGTCGGGGTAGCCGCAACGTGTGCACTGCGTCTGCGGCAGTGCATCGTGGATGCGTGCGGCCAGTCCGTTCACTTCCTGCGTGCCGCGGGCTTCTTGGCGGGGGCAGCCGCCACCGCTTTCCTGGCCGAGGTGCTCTTCGTGGCTGCAACGGCCGCCGTGTTCCGGCCCGGCTTGATCCGGTCTTCGGCCGGCAGGCTTTCGCGTGCGCCGGCGCGGCGCTGGGGCTGGTCGTGGGCCGCGATGAATTTCTGCACCTTGGGGTAGACCAGTTCGCGCCAGCGGCGGCCGCTGAAGATGCCGTAGTGGCCCGCGCCCTTGACTTCATAGTGCTCGCGCTGCGAATCGGCAATGCCGGTGCACAGGCTGTGCGCGGCCTCGGTCTGGCCCGAGCCCGAAATGTCGTCGAGCTCGCCCTCGACCGTGAGCAGGGCGGTCGAATGGATGTCCTGCGGACGCACGCGCTCGATCTGGCCCTTCGGGTTCCTGACGTCCCAGGTGCCGTTCACGAGCTCGAACTCCTGGAACACGGTGCGGATGGTGTCCAGGTAGTAGTCGGCGTCCATGTCGAGCACGGCGTTGTACTCGTCGTAGAACTTGCGGTGGGCCTCGGCGCTGGCGTCGTCGCCCTTGATGAGGTCCTTGAAGTAGTCGTAGTGGCTGGAGGCGTGGCGGTCGGGGTTCATGGCCACGAAGCCCGTGTGCTGCAGGAAGCCTGGGTACACGCGGCGGCCTTCGCCCGGGAAGCCCTGCGGCACGCGGTAGATCACGTTGTTCTCGAACCACTCGAAGCTCTTGTTCATCGCAAGGTTGTTCACCGCGGTGGGCGACTTGCGCGCATCGATCGGGCCGCCCATCATCGTCATGGTGAGGGGCAGCGGCTCGCCGCGGCTCGCCATCAGCGACACGGCGGCCAGCACCGGCACGGTCGGCTGGCACACGCTCACGACGTGGCAGTTTCCGTATTCGGCCTGCAGGCGGCGGATGAATTCCTGCACGTAGTTGATGTAGTCGTCCAGGTGGAACTCGCCTTCCGACAGCGGCACGAGGCGCGCGTTCTTCCAGTCGGTGATGTAGACCTTGTGGTCCTGCAGCATGGTGCGCACCGTGTCGCGCAGCAGCGTGGCGTAGTGGCCCGACAGCGGCGCCACGATCAGCACGACGGGCTGGCTCTTGAGCGTCTTGAGGATGTGCGGCTCGTCGGTGAAGCGCTTGAAGCGGCGCAGCTCGCAGAAGGGCTTGTCGAGTTCGACGGCCTCCTGGATGACCACGTCTTCGCCCTCGACCTTCACGGACTTGATGTTGAACTCGGGCTTCTCGTAGTCCTTGCCCAGGCGATAGAGCAGGTCGTAGCCCGCAGCCATGCGCTGGGCCATGGGCAGCTGGCCCCACACCGCGCCCTGGCCATAAAGCTTGGAAGCCGCTTGCGCGAAGTCCGAGAACGGCTCCATGAGGGAACGCTGGGCTTCGTAGAGTTGATAGAGCATCGCTGGTCTTGGAGTGGAATGTTGCAATGCAATATATCAGCGCATTCGCTGACTTGCAGGGGGCCTAACCCCTACATCGGCCCTACCGGAAGGGCCGTTTTGAGCCGGCAATGTGAAGGAGTCGTAAAACGCGGATTCCCTCACATCTTGCTGACGCCTAGATGACCTTGGCGATCGACGCGCAGACGTAGTCGATGTTCTTGCTGTTGAGCGCGGCCACGCACATGCGGCCGGTGTCGGTGCCGTACACGCCGAACTCGTTGCGCAGGCGCACCATCTGGTCCTTGTTGAGGCCCGAGTAGCTGAACATGCCGATCTGCGTGGTGATGAAGCTCATGTCTTCCTTCACGCCGGCGGCCTTGAGGCCGTCCACCAGCTTCTGGCGCATGGCCTTGATGCGCACGCGCATTTCGCCGAGTTCCTTTTCCCACAGGGCGCGCAGTTCGGGGTTGCCGAGCACCGCGGCCACCACGGCGCCGCCGTGGATCGGCGGGTTGCTGTAGTTGGTGCGGATTGCGATCTTGAGTTGCGACAGCACACGGCCGGCTTCTTCCTTGTTCTCGCACAGCACCGAGAGGGCGCCCACGCGTTCGCCATAGAGGCTGAAGCTCTTCGAGAACGAGGTCGAGACGAAGAAGGTCAGGCCCGCATCGACGAACTTGGCCACGGCGGCGCCGTCTTCCTTCAGTCCATAGCCGAAGCCCTGGTAGGCCATGTCGAGGAAGGGCACGAGGCCCTTGGCCTTGACCGCGGCGACGACCTGGTCCCACTGTTCGGGCGTGATGTCATAGCCGGTCGGGTTGTGGCAGCAGGCGTGCAGCACGACGACGGTGCCGGCGGGCGCTGCGTTGAGCGCGGCCAGCATGCCGTCGAAGTTGATGCCGCGCCTGGCGGCGTCGTAGTAGGGATAGCTTTCGACCTCGAAGCCGGCGTTGGTGAACAGGGCGCGGTGGTTTTCCCAGCTCGGGTCGCTGATCAGCACCTTGGCCTTGGGGTTGAGCTTCTTGAGGAAGTCCGCGCCGACCTTGAGGCCGCCGGTGCCGCCGATGGCCTGGATGGTGGCCACGCGGCCCGATTGCACCGGCTCGCTGTCGGCGCCGAAGACCAGGCCCTTGACTGCGTTGTCATACGCCACGATGCCGTCGATCGGCAGGTAGCCGCGCGCCGAAGGCGTTTTCATCATGTTCTGTTCGGCGGCCTGCACGCACTGCAAAAGCGGCAGCTTGCCGTTGTCGTCGTAGTAGACGCCGACGCCGAGGTTGACCTTGTTGGGGTTGGTATCGGCTGCAAACTGCTCGTTGAGGCCGAGGATCGGGTCGCGCGGTGCCATTTCGACCGCGGTGAACATAGACATGGAAAGGTCCTTTGGGATGAAAGCTTCGCTGCAACCGGAGGAGGCTTTATCCTTTCCGGTTGCCTTGAATTTTACCGGCGCGAGCGCCACCTGTCGGGAACAGCCATGCCAGAGAACAACGAAGCCATAGCAGACCTGAAGAAACTGGACCCGATCGGTCCGGCCAAGCAGGGCGAATTCATCAAGTACCCCGGTTCGCCTTTCGAACTTTTCCAGCCTTACCCCCCGGCCGGGGACCAGCCGAAGGCGATCGACGGGCTGGTCGAGGGCGTGCTCGACGGCGAAGTGTTCCAGACGCTGCTGGGCGTCACGGGCTCGGGCAAGACCTTCACCATGGCCAACGTGATCGCGCGGCTGGGCCGGCCGGCCATCGTGTTCGCGCCCAACAAGACGCTGGCGGCGCAGCTCTACAGCGAATTCCGCGAGTTCTTTCCCAAGAACGCCGTCGAGTACTTCGTGAGCTACTACGACTACTACCAGCCCGAGGCCTACGTGCCCCAGCGCGACCTGTTCATCGAGAAGGACTCCTCGATCAACGAGCACATCGAGCAGATGCGCCTGTCGGCCACCAAGAGCGTGCTGGAGCGGCGCGACACGGTCATCGTGGCCACGGTGAGTGCCATCTACGGCATCGGCACGCCCGAGGACTACACGCAGATGCGCTTCATCATGCGGGTGGGCGACAAGATCGGCCAGCGCGACGTGATCGGGCGGCTGATCCGCATGCAGTACACCCGCAACGAGCAGGATTTCTCGCGCGGCACCTTCCGCGTGCGCGGCGACACCATCGACGTGTTTCCGGCCGAGCACAGCGAGCTGGCCATCCGCATCGAGCTGTTCGACGACGAGATCGAGACCCTGCAGCTGTTCGACCCGCTCACGGGCCGCATCCGCCAGAAGATCCCGCGCTTCACCGTGTACCCGTCGAGCCACTACGTGACGCCGCGCGACAAGGTGCTGAGCGCGGTCGAAACCATCAAGATCGAGTTGGCCGAGCGGCTCAAGGAGTTCGTGAGCCAGGGCAAGCTGGTGGAGGCGCAGCGGCTGGAGCAGCGCACCCGCTTCGACCTCGAGATGCTGGCCGAGATCGGCCACTGCAAGGGCATCGAGAACTACACGCGCCACCTCTCGGGCGCTGCGCCCGGCGAGCCGCCGGCCACGCTGACCGACTACCTGCCGAAGGACGCGCTGATGTTCCTCGACGAGAGCCACCAGATGGTCGGCCAGCTCGGCGGCATGTACAACGGCGACCGGGCGCGCAAGACCACGCTGGTCGAATACGGCTTCCGGCTGCCGAGCGCGCTGGACAACCGGCCGCTCAAGCTGGAGGAGTTCGAGACGCGCATGCGCCAGTGCATCTTCGTCTCCGCCACGCCGGCGCAGTACGAGAAGGACCATGCCGGCAACGTGGTCGAGCAGCTGGTCCGCCCGACCGGCCTGATCGACCCCGAGGTCGAGGTGCGTCCCGCAACCCACCAGGTGGACGACGTGCTGGGCGAGATCCGCATCCGCGTCGAGAAGAACGAGCGCGTGCTGATCACCACGCTGACCAAGCGCATGGCCGAGCAGCTGACCGACTACCTGGGCGACAACGGCGTGAAGGTGCGCTACCTGCACAGCGACGTCGACACGGTCGAACGGGTCGAGATCCTGCGCGACCTGCGCCTGGGGAGCTTCGACGTGCTGGTGGGTATCAACCTGCTGCGCGAGGGCCTGGACATTCCCGAGGTGTCGCTGGTGGCCATCCTCGACGCCGACAAGGAAGGCTTCCTGCGCGCCGAACGCTCGCTGATCCAGACCATCGGCCGCGCGGCGCGCAACCTGAACGGCAAGGCCATCCTCTATGCCGACCGGATGACCGACTCGATGAAGAAGGCCATCGGCGAAACCGAGCGCCGCCGCGCCCGGCAGATCGCCTACAACGAGGCCAACGGCATCACCCCGCGCAGCATCGTCAAGCAGGTGCGCGACCTGATCGACGGCGTCTACAGCGAAAAGACGGGCAAGGAAATGGCCAAGCTCGACCTGGAACGCGCCAAGGTCGAGGACATGAGCGAAAAGGACATCGCCCGAGAGATCAAGCGGCTCGAAAAGCTCATGATGGAGCACGCCCGGAACCTCGAATTCGAGAAGGCGGCCCGGGTGCGCGACCAGCTGGCGCTGCTGCGGGAGCAGGCTTTTGGCGCCTCCGGCGGGGACAATATCGCCGTGCTGCCGTCCTAGGGCGGGGTTCCGGTTCCTTCAAGCGGTTTCCGCTGGGGTTTACCCGAGCAGGCTCCAAGGTCTTCTGCTATACTTGAGCGAAATACTCAACAACAAAAAAAGAACTTCGCGATGAAGAACCGATCCCACCGGCTGGTTCACCAGCGCCAGGGGTCGGGCAGGGCGGAGACGAAGTCACCGCGGTCTCGGGCCAAGGTGTCATTTCAACGGTAAGCACTTGAAGGAGCTTGCGATGCGTCTCACTACCAAAGGCCGTTTTGCGGTCACAGCAATGATCGATCTGGCGCTGCGTCAGAACACCGGTCCGGTCACGCTGGCTGCGATCAGCCAGCGGCAGCAGATTTCGTTGTCGTATCTCGAACAGCTGTTCGGCAAACTGCGCCGCCACGAGCTGGTCGAGTCGACCCGCGGCCCCGGCGGCGGCTACAGCCTCGGCCGCAAGGCTGCAGATATCACCGTCGCAGACATCATTGTTTCCGTCGATGAGCCCATCGATGCCACGCAGTGCGGCGGCAAGGAAAACTGCCTGGGCGAAGCCGGCCGCTGCATGACGCATGAGCTCTGGGCCTCGCTGAACCAGCGCATGGTCGAGTTCCTCGATTCCGTCACGCTGCAGAAGCTGGTCGACGACCAGATCGCCAAGGGCGTGCAGATCGAGAACAAGCCGGTCGTCAAGCGCGCCATTTCCGCGCAGCCGGTGGTCAAGCCGATTCGCGTGAACGCGCCGAATTCGGTGTTTGCCCTCGGCAACGCCTTCGCGAAGTCCTGAGAAGCCGTGGAGCGCCTCCGGGCGCTGCCACCAGAAGCCCAGATCAAAGAAACAACCCCACGCCAGCCCGAGCCAGCCATGGACGTCACTCCTCATTTCCCGATCTATCTCGATTACGGCGCCACCACGCCGGTCGACCCGCGTGTGGTCGACGCAATGATCCCCTGGTTGCGTGAGCACTTCGGCAACCCGGCGTCGCGCAGCCACGCCTGGGGCTGGGAGGCTGAAGAGGCGGTCGAGAAGGCGCGCGGCCATGTGGCCGAGCTGATCGGAGCCGACCCGCGCGAGATCGTCTGGACCTCCGGCGCGACCGAGTCGAACAACCTCGCGCTCAAGGGCGCGGCCCATTTCTACAAGGGCAAGGGCAAGCACCTCATCACGGTGAAGACCGAGCACAAGGCCGTGCTCGACACCATGCGCGAGCTCGAACGCCAGGGCTTCGAAGTCACCTACATGGACGTCGAGGAAAACGGCCTGCTCGACCTCGACAAGTTCAAGGCGGCGATCCGCCCCGACACCATCCTTGCGAGCGTGATGTACGTCAACAACGAGATCGGCGTCATCCAGGACGTGGTCGCGCTCGGCAACGCCTGCCGCGAAAAGGGCGTGATCTTCCATGTCGACGCGGCCCAGGCCACCGGCAAGGTCGAGATCGACATCGCCAGGCTGCCCATCGACCTGATGAGCCTGGCTTCGCACAAGACCTACGGCCCCAAGGGCATCGGCGCGCTGTACGTGCGCCGCAAGCCGCGTGTGCGGCTCGAGGCACAGATGCACGGCGGCGGCCACGAGCGCGGCATGCGTTCGGGCACCTTGCCCACGCACCAGATCGTGGGCATGGGCGAGGCCTTCCGCATCGCCAAGCTCGAAATGAAGGAAGACATCGCCAAGGCGGCGCGCCTGCAGAAGCGCCTGCTCGACGGCCTGAAGGATGTCGAGCAGGTGTTCATCAACGGCGACCTCGCGCAGCGTGTGCCGCACAACCTGAACATGAGCTTCAACTACGTCGAAGGCGAGTCGCTGATCATGGGCATCAAGGGCCTGGCGGTGTCGTCGGGTTCGGCCTGCACCTCGGCCAGCCTGGAGCCCAGCTATGTGCTGCGCGCCCTGGGCCGCAGCGACGAGCTGGCCCACAGCAGCCTGCGCATGACCATCGGCCGTTTCACGACCGAGGAAGAAATCGACTACGCCATCTCGACCATCAAGCACAACGTCGCCAAGCTGCGCGAGCTGAGCCCCCTGTGGGAGATGTTCCAGGACGGCGTCGACATCAGCACGATCCAGTGGTCGGCCCACTGACGCATTGAACAAAGTTTGAGAGGTACACCATGGCATATTCATCCAAGGTCATCGACCACTACGAAAATCCCCGCAACGTCGGTTCCTTCGAAAAGGGCGACGACTCGGTCGGCACCGGCATGGTCGGCGCGCCGGCCTGCGGCGACGTCATGAAGCTGCAGATCAAGGTCAACCCCGAAACCGGCGTGATCGAAGACGCGCGCTTCAAGACCTACGGCTGCGGCTCGGCCATTGCGTCGTCCTCGCTCGTCACCGAATGGGTCAAGGGCAAGACGCTCGACGAAGCCGCGGCGCTCAAGAATGCCCAGATCGCCGAGGAGCTGGCGCTGCCGCCCGTCAAGATCCACTGCTCGATCCTGGCCGAAGACGCCATCAAGGCCGCCGTGAGCGACTACAAGGCCAAGCACGGCGCCAAGACGGCAGAAGCCGAGCCATCGGCAGTCCACTGACATGGCCGTTACGCTGACCGAAGCCGCCGCGCGCCACGTCACCCGCTACCTCGGCAAACGCGGCAAGGGCGTGGGCGTGCGGCTGGGCGTGAAGACCACCGGCTGCTCGGGCCTGGCCTACAAGCTCGAGTACGTGGACGAACTCGCGCCTGAAGACGTGGTGTTCGAAGACCATGGCGTGAAGGTGCTGGTCGACCCCAAGAGCCTGGCCTACATCGACGGCACGCAGCTCGACTTCGTGCGCGAAGGCCTGAACGAAGGCTTCAAGTTCATCAACCCGAACGAGCGGGATCGCTGCGGTTGCGGAGAGAGTTTCCGCATCTGATGCGCCGTCGCTGATAGCGACCACAGCCGCCACCATGTCATGTGCTGGCGGTTTTTTCTTGATCCGCCCTCCGAGGGCGCAGGCCGCCTGATGAACCTCAACGACACCGACTTTCAACTGTTCGACGTCCCCGCGACCTTCGCGCAGGACCGTGCCGTGCTCGACGCCCGGTGGAAGGAGCTGCAGCGCGAGGCGCATCCGGACCGCTTTGCCGCGCAGGGCGCCGCGGCGCAGCGCGTGGCGATGCAATGGTCGGTGCGCATCAACGAGGCCTACCAGCGGCTCAAGGACCCGATCCGCCGGGCCAGCTACATCTGCGAACTCCACGGTGCACCGCTGAACGCCGAGAACAACACGGCCATGCCGCCTGATTTCCTGATGCAGCAGATGGAGTGGCGCGAGGCGCTCGACGATGCCGGCGACATCGCCGCGGTCGAGCAGCTGCAGGCCGAAGTCGAGGCCGGGCGCGCCCGCGCGCTGTCATCGCTCGACTGGCTGATCGACGAGAAGGGCGACTACCCCGCCGCTGCGCAGCAGGTGAGAGCCCTCATGTTCATTGAGCGCTTCGGACAGGACGTCGAAGCCAAGTTCGATCAGTTGGGACAATAGCCAGATATGAACCCCCACGCTCATCACTTCGTGTATTCGCTGCCCCCCGAGGGGGCGCAGGCCTCCCTTGGGGCGGCCCGGCGGGAGGCCTGATGGCTCTTCTTCAAATTTCCGAACCCGGCCAGGCGCCCGACCCGCATCAGCGCCGCATCGCCGTGGGCATCGACCTGGGCACCACGCATTCGCTGGTGGCCGCGGTGCGCAATGGCGTGGCCGAATGCCTGCCTGACGACCAGGGCCGCGTGATCCTGCCTTCTGCCGTGCGCTATCTCGACCGCGAGCGGCGCCAGATCGGCTTCGATGCGCTCGCCGCGCGTGCGCAGGATGCCGCAAACACCATCACCTCGGTCAAGCGGCTCATGGGCCGCGGACTGGCCGACATCGCCAACCGCGAGTCGATGTCGTACCGCCTGGTGGATGAAGGCGGCATGGTCAAGGTGGAGACGGCCGCGGGCATCAAGTCGCCGGTGGAGATCAGCGCCGAGATTCTGGCCACCTTGCGCTATCGCGCCGAAGACACCTTCGACGGCGAGCTCTACGGCGCCGTCATCACCGTGCCGGCCTACTTCGACGAAGGCCAGCGGCAGGCCACCAAGGACGCCGCGCAGCTCGCCGGCCTCAACGTGCTGCGCCTGATCAGCGAGCCCACGGCCGCAGCCATCGCCTACGGCCTGGACAATGCGAGCGAGGGCGTCTACGCGGTCTACGACCTGGGCGGCGGCACCTTCGACATCTCGATCCTGCGGCTCACGCAGGGCGTGTTCGAAGTCATTGCCACCGGCGGCGATTCCGCCCTGGGCGGCGACGACTACGACCACGCGCTCGCCGATTTCGTGCTCGCGCAAACCGGCCTGCAAGTGGGCAGCGACGCCGACAAGGCCGCCATGCTGGTGGCCGCCCGTGCGGCCAAGGAGGCGCTGACCGGTGCCGATTCCGTGGCGTTCCACGCCGAGCTTGCCGGCGGCGCCGCCCGATTCGACCTGGCGCGCGCGCAATTCGATGCCGCCACCAAAGCGCTCACCGACCGCACGATCGCAGCGGTTCGCAAGGCGCTGCGCGATGCGAAGCTCAAGCCCGACGACCTGCAGGGCATCGTGCTGGTCGGCGGCTCCACCCGCATGCCGCAGATCCGCCGTGCCGTCGCCGAATTCTTCGGCCGCGAGCCGCTCATCAACCTGAACCCCGACGAAGTCGTGGCCCTTGGCGCGGCCATCCAGGCCAACCAGCTGGCCGGCAACAACGGAGCGGGCGATCTGCTGCTTCTCGACGTGATCCCGCTGTCGCTGGGCATCGAGACCATGGGCGGCCTGGTCGAGCGCATCGTGCCGCGCAACCAGACCATTCCGACGGCCATGGCGCAGGACTTCACCACCTACCAGGACGGCCAGACGGCGCTTGCGCTGCACGTGGTGCAGGGCGAGCGCGACCTTGTCGCCGACTGCCGCAGCCTCGCGCGCTTCACGCTGCGCGGCATCCCGCCCATGGCGGCGGGCGCGGCGCGCATCCGCGTGACCTTCACCGTCGATGCCGATGGGCTGCTGAGCGTCAGCGCCAGGGAGCAGGGCAGCGGCGTGGAGGCCAGCGTGGCGGTCAAGCCATCGTACGGACTCTCGGACGACCAGATCGCGCGCATGCTGCAGGAGAGCTTTTCCACCGCGCAGCAGGACATGCAGGCGCGCGCGCTGGTGGAGGCGCGCGTCGATGCCGAGCGCATGCTGCTTGCGACGCAGAGCGCGCTCGACGCCGACGGCGATCTGCTGGGCGAAGAAGAGCGCGCAGTCATCGATGCGTCGATGGCGCAGTTGCGCGAAGCTGCCAAGGGCAATGACGCCGCGGCCATCGAAGGCGCCACCAAGGCGCTGGCCAATGACACCGAGGCCTTTGCCGCCCAGCGCATGAACGCGGGCATTGCGCGCGCTCTGTCGGGCCGCAAGCTCGAATCCCTCTGAGAACCACATGCCCACCATCAAGATATTTCCGCATCCCGAGTACTGCCCGCAGGGTGCAGAAATCACGGCGCCGGCCGGCACCTCGATCTGCGAGGCGCTGCTGGACAACCACATCAACATCGAGCACGCCTGCGAGATGAGCTGCGCCTGCACCACCTGCCACGTGGTCGTGCGCCAGGGCTTCAATTCGCTGAACGAGGCCGAGGAGGGCGAGGAAGACCTGCTCGACCGCGCCTGGGGCCTGGAGCCACAATCGCGCCTGAGCTGCCAGGCGATCCTGGCGCAGGAAGACGTGACGATCGAGATTCCCAAGTACTCGATCAACCACGCCAAAGAGAACCATTGAAAGAGCCACCGCATGTCGCGCCAGATCGTCCTCGACACTGAAACCACCGGCCTGTCCGCCGAGAACGGCGACCGCATCATCGAGCTTGGCTGCGTGGAGCTGTTTGCCCGCAAGCTCACCGGCAACGACCTGCACATCTATTTCAACCCCGAGCGCGAGAGCCATGAGGACGCGCTCAAGGTGCACGGCCTGACAACCGACTTCCTGCGCGACAAGCCGAAGTTCGCCACGCTGGCCAACGACATCGTCGAGTACCTGCGCGGCGCCGAGCTGATCATCCACAACGCGGCCTTCGACGTCGGCTTCCTCAACAAGGAGCTCGAGCTGGCCGGCCTGCCGCCGCTGCGCAGCTTCGTCGGGGAGGTGACCGACACGCTGGCCATGGCCAAGCAGGTCTACCCGGGCAAGCGCAATTCGCTCGACGCGCTGTGCGACCGCTTCGGCGTCGACCGCTCCAACCGTACCTTCCACGGCGCCAAGCTCGACGCGCAGCTGCTGGCCGACGTGTACATCAATCTCACGCGCGGCCAGGATGCCCTGCTGATCGACGTGGCCTCGAACGAGCCGGCGCAGGGCACCACGGTGGTGGCCATCGACCTGAGCCAGTT
This sequence comes from Variovorax sp. VRV01, assembly GCF_014852545.1. NCBI lineage: Bacteria > Pseudomonadati > Pseudomonadota > Betaproteobacteria > Burkholderiales > Comamonadaceae > Variovorax > Variovorax sp. VRV01. The sequence goes on along the minus strand of NZ_JACVBS010000026.1, from coordinate 22,485 downwards.
CGACCTGCCGGTGATCATGGCCGCAGAGCAGGAGCTCGCAGCGCACGAGGCCGTGTTGTCGCAGCTCGACAAATCCAGCAACGGGCGCACGCTGTTTCGGCAAAACAGCTGAAATCCTGTGGCATAATCGAAGGCTTCGCGCAACGCGATTAATTCCACGGCACTGCACTCGCGGCGTCACGGGCGGTTAGCTCAGGGGTAGAGCACAGCATTCACACTGCTGGGGTCGGAGGTTCGAAGCCTCCACCGCCCACCAATTCCAAATAAAAAGCGACCTGGCTGTCCAGGTCGCTTTTTTGTTTGCGCGGACGCACTGTCGGCTCGTGCTGACGCCAACTGCCGCCGCGCGCCGGCTGCATTCCTGAAGCAACCGCATAGAACCAGGACAAAGGAGAGCATCCGCCATGGCCACCCATCCCGATCTTCCGCCTCCGATCACACCGGATCTGCCCGTGGAGCCCGACGAAGGGCCGAGCACGCCGCCGGACGAGCCGACCGATCCCGAGCCGCCCCCCACCACGTCCTGATGAAATCCGCCCGCGAGCCGCGATAAGCTCGCACGATGGATGAACTCGATTGCGCCGTCATCGGCGGCGGTGTGGTGGGACTGGCGGTGGCGCGCGCCTTGGCGCTCGCGGGCCGGGAGGTGGTGGTGCTGGAAGCCGAAGGTGCCATTGGCACCGGCACCAGTTCGCGCAACAGCGAGGTGATTCATGCGGGCATCTACTACCCGCAGGGCTCGCTCAAAGCCAGGCTTTGCGTCGAGGGCAAGGAGGCGCTGTATGCCTATGCGGCAGAGCGCGGCGTGCCCTACCGGCGCTGCGGCAAGCTGATCGTCGCGACTTCGGCCGAGCAGGTGGCGCAGCTCGAAGTGATCCGTGCCAAGGCGGCCGCCAACGGCGTCGGCGACCTCGTGTTGCTGACCGCGCAGCAGGCCATGGAAATGGAGCCGCAGCTCCATTGCGTGGCGGCATTGCATTCGCCGAGTACCGGCATCGTCGACAGCCATGCCTTGATGCTGAGCCTGCTCGGCGATGTGGAGAACGCGGGCGGCATGCTGGCGCTGAAATCGCCCATCGCACGCGCGGAATGCGGTCAGGACGCTATCGTCCTGGTAGCGGAAGACGGAACGGCGCTGCGCTGCAACACCGTGGTCAATGCGGCCGGGCTGCTTGCGCCCGAACTGGCCCGCCGCTTCGAAGGCTTGCCGTCCGCGGCCGTGCCCACCGCCTACTTTGCCAAGGGCAGCTATTTCACGCTGTCGGGCCGCGCGCCTTTCAGCCGCCTCGTCTATCCGGTGCCCGAACCCGGCGGACTGGGTGTGCACCTGACGATCGACCTGGGCGGGCAAGCCAAGTTCGGCCCCGACGTGCAATGGGTGCAATCGGCCGACGATCTGGTGGTGGACCCGGCGCGCGGCGATGGCTTCTACGCCGAGGTGCGCAAGTACTGGCCCGCCCTGCCCGACGGGGCGCTGATTCCCGGCTACGCGGGCATGCGGCCCAAGATCTCGGGCCCCGACGAGCCGGCGCGCGACTTCATGATCGACGGACCCGAATCGCACGGCGTGCGGGGCCTGGTCAATCTCTTTGGCATCGAGTCGCCCGGGCTCACAAGCAGCCTGGCCATCGGGCGCTACGTGGAGCGACTGCTCGCGGCGGGCTGACGGCGAAGGCACATCAGGGCCCATCGCGTGCAGAAGTCTGCACAACAGCTGTGCCCGAGAGGCTTTTGTGCCTGTAACATGACACCACGCCATTTGCTGGCGTGAAGCCGCCGGCGCGGTGCCGGTGCCATCACGGAGGAAAGATTCCAATGAGTGCATCCAACAATATCGAAGCGGCAGCCGAAGACATCGCAAGCGACGTGCGCGGCGTGCTGGCCAGCAAGGACCTGGATTCGGTTCCCCACATCAAGGCGCTGCGCCAGCGCATCGACACCAAGCTCGCCATTGCGCGCGAGCTTGCCGCGGAAAAGAGCAAGCTGGCTGCCAAGAAGGCCCGCGAAGCGGCCAACTCTGCCAACGCCTACGCCCACGACGAACCGTGGCAGATCGCCGGCGCTGCGCTGGCCGTCGGCGTGCTGGTGGGCCTGCTGCTTGGCCGCCGCTGACCTGAACGCAAGCCGTTGCCGCGCCGTCCCTCGCCGAGCCGGAGTCGGCGCATGAGATTGCTGTCCCTGTTCGGGCTCGATGCCCGTTTGCGGCGGCTGCGGATCGCTGCGGCCGAAGGCGCGCTGGCGGCCGAAGACCGCGTGCAGCTCCTGCGCATGGCGTGGGAGGACGAGAAGCAGCGTCTCAAGCTGATGCTCGTGCTGGTGGTGGCCGTGCTCGGGCTCACCACGGTGGCGGTGGCGTTGCTCTCGATGGCGGTGGTGGTGCATTTCTGGGAAACACCGCACCGCATCGCGGCTGCGTGGTCGGTGGCCGGCGTGTGGGTCCTGCTCTGGCTGGGCGCGGCGCTGGGGCTGTTCCTGACCCTTCGCAATGCCTCGAACAGCTTCATTCCGGCGCGCCGCGAATTCGAACGCGACTGGGCCTGGGTGCAGGACAGCTTCGGCCTCGGCAAGGATCCCGACCAGGACGAAGAAGCGCCGCGTCCCCGGCGGCCCGCCACGCGCGAGGAACTGCTCGCCCGCATGGAGCGCCAGCGCGAACGCATTGCCACGATGCAGGGGGCAGGACCGGCACGGCCCGCCGCTGCAACGGGTGCTTCTTCCGAGGCACCGCCGGTCGACGAATCGGCGGCAGCTGCGGCCTTGCGCATTGCGCGGGAGCACCCCGTGGCCACCGGCGTTGCCGCCGCGGTGGCCGTGGCGGTGCTCCGGCCCAAGCGGCTGCTGCGCTGGGCCGCGTTCATTGCGCCAGTGCTCTGGCGCATGCGCTGAGAAGAAAAGAGAAAGAGCGAAGGCTCAGGCGGCGCTGCGGCTTTGCAGCAAGGCCTGCGCCGCCTCGCGGACCAGCGCCGGGCCGCGGTAGATGAGGCCTGTGTAGATCTGCACCACGTCCGCGCCCGCGGCAATCTTGGCCCTGGCATCGGCCGCGCTCAGGATGCCCCCCACCCCGATGATCGGAAAACCCGGCCCCAGCGCCGCGCGCAGCTGCAAGACCACACGGTTGCTCGCCTCGCGCACGGGAGCGCCCGAGAGCCCGCCCGCTTCGTCGGCATGCGGCAGGCCGGCGACCGCGTCTCGCGCCAGCGTGGTGTTGGTGGCGATCACGCCGTCCATGCCGTGGCGCTGCAGCGTGGCGGCGATCACGGCGACCTGGCTCTCGTCCAGATCGGGAGCGATCTTCACGAACAGCGGCACGCGCCGACGGCTGCGCTCGGCCAGGGCATGGCGGCGTTCCGCGATGGCGCCCAGCAGGGCGTCGAGCGCCTCGTCGCTCTGCAGCGTCCGCAGGTTGGCGGTGTTGGGACTCGAGATGTTGATGGTCACGTAGTCGGCATGCGGGTACACGCCGTCCAGGCAGGCCAGGTAGTCGTCCACGGCCTTTTCGATGGGCGTGGCGGCGTTCTTGCCGATGTTGAGCCCGAGCAGCATCGGCTTCTTGCCGCCGCCGCTCCTGCGGAAGCGCGCCTTCTGCACGTTGGCAAGAAAGGCGTCGAGCCCTTCGTTGTTGAACCCGAGCCGATTGATGAGCGCGTCGCGCTGGGGCAGGCGGAACATGCGCGGCTTGGGGTTGCCCGGCTGCGCCTTGGGCGTGACCGTGCCGACTTCGACGAAGCCGAAGCCCATGGCGGCAAAGGCGTCGATGCAGCGGGCGTTCTTGTCGAGACCGGCGGCCAGGCCCACGCGGTTGGGAAATTCCAGCCCCGCCAGCGTGACCGGATCATCGACGCGCGGCGCGGCGTAGGCGCAGGCCAGCGGCGTGTTCTGCGTGCGGGCCAGCCCGTCGAGCGTGAGTTCGTGGGCATGCTCCGGGTCGAAGCCGAACAGAAAGGGCCGGGCCAGGCCGTAGAGCGAAGAGGGGAGCAGGGGCATCGGATAATTCTCGACTTCAATGAGCCAAGGATTCTCCGCGATGACTGCACCCGTTTCCCCTTCTTCCGCCTCCGGCGCCGCGAACGGCGCGGGCGCCATCTCCCAGGACGAACTCAAGGCCCAGGTCGGCCGCGCCGCGCTGGCCTACGTGGCCAAGGGTGAAATCGTCGGCGTGGGCACGGGTTCCACCGTGAACAAGTTCATCGACGCGCTGGCCACCATCAAGGACCAGATCAAGGGGGCGGTGTCCAGCTCTGTGGCCTCGACCGAGCGCCTGCGTGCCCTGGGCATTCCGGTGTTCGACAGCAACGAGGTCGACGAACTCGGCGTCTACATCGACGGTGCCGACGAGATCGACCACCACGGCTTCATGGTGAAGGGCGGCGGTGCGGCGCTCACGCGCGAAAAGATCGTGGCGGCGCAGTCGCGGCGCTTCGTCTGCATTGCCGATGCTTCCAAGCTGGTAGACACGCTCGGCGCCTTTCCGCTGCCGGTGGAGGTGATTCCGATGGCAGCGCGCCGGGTGATGCGGCAGTTCGAGGCCATGGGCGGCATCGCACAGGTGCGCGAGAAGGACGGATTGCCGCTCGTGACCGACAACGGCCAGCACATCGTCGACGTGACGGGACTGCGGATCAGCGATCCGCTCGCCTTCGAATCCGAAGTGAGCCAGTGGCCCGGCGTGGTCACGGTCGGCGTGTTTGCGCATCAGAAGGCCGACGTGTGCCTGCTGGGTACGCCCTCGGGCGTGCAGACGATGCAGTTCGACTGAAGAAGGAAGACCGCGTGCTCTTCTGGCCGGCGGCCGGCCGGTTCAGAACTTGATGCCTGCCGGATTGCTCGGGCTCGGACCGCTCGGGGCGGGCGTGGGCGGTTGTGGCGCTGGCTGCGCAACGGGCGCGGGCTCGGATGCGCCGGGCGCCGGCTGCAGCGCGACCAGCGGCCGCGCCGGCGGATTGCGGTAGCCCGCGGGCAGGCTGTTGCTCTTCGGATAGCCCGCGGCGTCGAGGTAACGCGACCATTCGGCGTCCGAGTAGCCCTTGAGTTGCTGCGAGCCGATCGTCAGCAGCGGCAGCGAGGCCTGGTTGCTCAAGCGCTGCAATGCCTCCACATCCTGGCTGCTCTTGACGGTGCGCTCCTCGAACGGAATGCCGCGCGTGACGAGCAGCGAACGGGCGGTGCCACAGGGCGCGCATTCCTCGCTGCTGTAGAGCGTCACGGGATAGCGCTGCGCCACTTGCCGCAATTCGTAGGGCAGCCCGGCATTGGCGGGAGGCGTGATGCCGGCCTGCGGGGCCGCGGCCGGTTCCGTGCTTGCGGTGGGCGCGCGGTCCGAGAAGGTGACCTTGCCGTTCTTGTCGACGTTGCGGTAGATCGGCTGGGCCATTGCCCCTGCGGCGATCAGCAGCAGGGCGAAGCCGGACAGGCGATGCAAGGAGGATTTCTGGTGGATCGAATGCATCGCCCGAGTATCGCAAGCTTCAGGCGCGCATCAAGCGGGCCGGGTCTGTGCCATGCCCTGGTGTCGCAGCAGCGCATCAAGCTGTGGCTCGCGGCCGCGGAAGGCCTTGAACGAATCCATGGCGCTGCGGCTGCCGCCGGCTTCGAGGATGGCCTGGCGGTACCTGCGGCCGGTTTCGATGTTCGGCTGGCCGTCGGTGCCCACGGTTTCCTCGAAGGCGGCATAGGCATCGGCGCTCAGCACCTCGGCCCACTTGTAGCTGTAGTAGCCGGCCGCGTAGCCGCCCGAGAAGATATGGCTGAAGGTGTTCGGCGTGCGGCTGAAAGGAGGCGAGGGCATCACGGCCACCTCGGTGCGCACCTTGCCCAGCAGCGCGAGCACGCCGCCCGGCTGCGCGGCGGCGGCCTGGTATTCGGTATGCAGCAGCATGTCGAACAGCGAGAACTCGATCTGGCGCAGCGTCTGCAGGCCGCTCTGGAAGTTCTTGGCGGCGGTCATCTTGTCGAACAGCGCGCGCGGCAACGGCTCGCCGGTGTCGACGTGGGCCGTCATGTGCCTGAGCACGTCCCATTCCCAGCAGAAGTTTTCCATGAACTGGCTCGGCAGCTCGACCGCGTCCCACTCGACGCCGCTGATGCCCGACACGTCGCGCTCGTTCACCTGCGTGAGCATGTGGTGCAGGCCATGGCCGAATTCGTGGAACAGGGTGGTCACGTCGTCGTGCGTGAGCAGCGGCGGCTTGCCGTCGACGCCGCTCGCGAAGTTGCACACGAGCTGGGCGACGGGCGTTTGCAGCATGCCGTCGTCAGGGCGCAGCCAGCGCGCGCGCACGTCGTCCATCCACGCACCGCCGCGCTTGGCGGCGCGGGCGGAAGGGTCGAGGTAGAACTGGCCGACCTTCTGCCCGGCGCGCTCGATGCGGTAGACCTCGACGCTGGGGTGCCATGTGGGCGCGCTGTCGCGGCGAATCGAAACCTCAAACAGCGTCTCGACGATCTTGAACAGTCCGGCCATCACCTTGGGCGCCGGGAAATACTGCTTGACCTCCTGCTCACTGAAGGCGTAGCGCGCCTCCTTGAGTTTTTCGCCGATGTAACTCCAGTCCCACGCCTGCGGATCGGTGATGCCCAATTGGTCCGCAGCGAAGGCGCGCAGGTCGGCCAGGTCGCGTTCGCCGTACGGCTTGGCCTTGGCCGCGAGATCGCGTAGGAACTTGACCACCTGCTCGGGCGACTCGGCCATCTTGGGCACGACCGAGAGTTCGCCGAAATTCCTGTAGCCGAGCAGTTTGGCTTCTTCCTCCCGCAGCGCGAGGATCTCGTTGATCAGCGCCGTGTTGTCGAAGGCCGGATCGCCAAGCTCGCTGGCGCGGGTGACGTAGGCCCGGTAGAGCGTTTCGCGCAGCGCGCTGCTCCTGGCGAACTGCATCACGGGCAGGTAGCAGGGCATCTTGAGCGTGAGCTTGTAGCCCTGCTTGCCCTCGGCTTCGGCTGCTGCGCGGGCCGCGCTCACCACGTCTTCGGGCACGCCCTCGAGCTCGCCCAGCGCCGCGTAGTACGAGAAGGCGTCGGTGGCATCGAGCGCGTTCTCGCTGAACTTCTGGCTCAGTTCGGCCTGGCGTTCCTGGATGTCGGCAAAGCGCTTCTTCGCCTCGCCCTGCAGTTCCGCGCCGCCCAGCACGAAGTTGCGCACGGCATTCTTGTGCGCCTGGCGCTGCTCGGGGTTGAGGGTGGCCACGTCGATGGCCTTGTACTTGGCATAGAGGCGCTCGTCGGAACCCAGGCGGGTCCAGAAGGCGGTCACGCGCGGCATGGCCTCGTTGTAGGCGGCGCGCAGTTCCGGCGTGTCGGCCACGGCGTTGAGATGCCCCACGGCGCCCCAGGCGCGGCTGAAGCGTTCGGACGCCACGTCGAGCACCTTGGAGATCGCATTCCAGTCGGCGGGAAAGTCGGCGGCCGTCACGGTCTGCAGCGCTGCCTCGGCTTCGGCCAGCAGGATGTCGACCGCGGGCGCAACGTGTTCGGGCTCGATGCGGTCGAACAGCGGAAGATCGGTGAAGTCGAGGAGGGGGTTGTTCTTTGTGGCCATGGAAATCACTTGGCGGCGCGTTCCGCGGCTTCAAGGGTGTTGACGAGCAGCATGGCGCGCGTCATGGGGCCGACGCCGCCCGGCACGGGGGTGATCCAGCCGGCCACTTCCTTGACGCCGTCGAAGTCGACGTCGCCGGCGAGCTTGCCGTCTTCCTTGCGGTTCATGCCCACGTCGATCACGACCGCGCCGGGCTTCACCATGCCGGCCGTCAGGATGTTGCGCTTGCCCACCGCGGCCACGATCACGTCGGCCTGGCGCGTGAGGGCGCCCAGGTCTTGCGTCGCGCTGTGGCAGATGGTCACGGTGGCGTTCCTGGCCAGCAGCATCATGGCCATCGGCTTGCCGACGATGTTGCTGCGGCCGATGACCACCGCATGCTTGCCGCGCAGGTCGTAGCCGATGGATTCGAGCATCTTCATGCAGCCGTAGGGCGTGCAGGGCCAGAAGCCCGGCGCGCCGGTCATGAGCGCGCCGGCGCTGGCCACGTGGAAGCCGTCCACGTCCTTGGCGGGCGAGATCGCCTCGATGACCTTCTGGCTGTCCATGTGCTTTGGCAGCGGCAGCTGAACCAGGATGCCGTGCACCTTGGGGTCGTCGTTGAGGGCGCGGATGCGGTCCAGCAGCGCGGCCTCGCTCATGTCGGCAGGATAGGTTTCGAGGGTGGCCGCGAGGCCGGTTTCGGTGCTGTCGTTGACCTTGTGCTTCGTGTAGACCTGGCTGGCCGGGTCGCTGCCCACGAGGATGATGGAAAGGGCCGGGTCCACGCCCTTGGCCTTCAGTGCGGCGGTGCGGCCGGCAACCTCGGCGCGAATGGTTTTGGCGAGGGCGTTGCCATCGATCAGTTGGGCGGTCATCGGTTTCGATTTTCCAAGTAAAAACGCCCGCTTGCGCAGGCGTGAGAGTCATTCATTGCTATCGGGGGGATAGCTTCTAGGCTTTGGCGGCCGGCGCCGCCTGCCCGAGCGCGATCTTGAGCAGATCGGCCACGGTGTTGGCGTTGAGCTTTTCCATGATGTTGGCGCGGTGCGCCTCGACCGTCTTGATGCTGATGCCCAGGTCGTCGGCAATCTGCTTGTTCAGGCGGCCGGCGACGATGCGCTCGAGCACCTGGGCCTCGCGGCCGGTGAGCTTGGACAGCAGCGCGTCGCGGCTGGCCGACTGCTGGTGCTGGGTGAAGGCGCCGCGCGCGTGCTCGAGCATGCGCTCGACCAGCGTGACGAGCTCTTCGTCGTTGAAGGGCTTCTGGATGAAATCCATGGCGCCCTTCTTCATGCTGTCGACTGCCATCGGCACGTCGCCGTGGCCGGTGATCACCACGATGGGCAGCGGGGAACGCCGTTCGATCAGCCGGTCCTGCAGTTCGAGGCCGGTCATGCCGGCCATGCGGATGTCGACGATCAGACAGGCGACTTCGCGCGGGTCGTATCGGGAGAGGAAGGACTCGGCCGAGTCGAAGCAGCGAACCCTGTAGTCCTTGCCTTCGAGCAGCCATTGCAGCGAATCTCGCACGGCTTCGTCGTCGTCGACGACATAGACAGTGCCCTTCTTCGGAATCAAACTCATGCAGGTACCTTTGCCTCGTCGCTTGCTACGGAACTGGGAGCGTCCAACACCGGAATCCAGAAGGAAAAACGGCATCCGATCACATCCGGACCATTGTAGATGTTCTCCGCCTGCATCCTGCCCCGATGGGACTCGACGATGGTGCGGCACAGATTCAGCCCGATGCCCATGCCTTCCGGCTTGGTGGAGAAGAAGGCTTCGTACAGGCGGTCCATCACCTCGGGCGCCAGGCCCTTGCCGGTGTCCTGCACCGAGAACTCGATGGCGTTGTGGCCCTCGATCACCTTGGGCAGCACGCGCAGCTCGACGCTGCGGCGCGCGAGCGGACGCTCGGCAATGTCGATGGACTCGGCCGCGTTCTTCAGCAGGTTGACCATCACCTGCTCGATCAGGATCGGGTCCACCTGCACCACCGGCAGCCGCGCGGCCACGTAGTGGTTGAGCCGCACGTTGCGCCGCCGCAGCTCGATGCCCGCGAGCTCGACCGCTTCGCTGACCATGGTGGACACGTCGGCGGCGGTGCGGTTGGGCTCGCTGCGCTTCACGAACGAGCGGATGCGCTGGATGATCTGCCCCGCGCGCTGTGCCTGCTTGGAGGTTTTCTCCAGCGCCGCGAGCAGCGCCTCGGTGTCGATGGCCTGCCCCTTGAGGCGCGACATCATTCCGTTGCAGTAGTTGGTGATGGCCGTGAGCGGCTGGTTGAGTTCGTGCGCCACGCTGGACGCCATCTCGCCCATCGTGATCAGGCGGCTCGCGGCCTGCGCGCGGTCGGCCTGCGCCGCGGCCTGCTCTTCGGCGTCGCGCCGCGGCGTGATGTCGGTGGCGATCACCAGCTGGGCCAGCCGGCCGTCGACCCACGTCAGGTAGCGCGAACGCACCTCGAGCCACTTGCCCAGGTGCGGCACGAAGATCTCGTTGTTGGCCGTCTGGGCGGCGGTCAGGGTGTCGATCGGCAGGCCGGCGTAGGGGTCGACGTCGTCCAGGCCCTCGTCATGCGCATTGGAGGCGGGCACGCCGGCCTGCGCCACCATGCCCAGGTGGCCCACGGTGTCGGAGCCGAACCAGAGGCGGTACAGCTTGTTGGCGAACAGCAGCTCCTCGCTGCCGATGGGCGCAACCGACACGGCAGCGTCGAGCGCCTCCAGCACCGTGGTGAAGCGCTCATAAGAGGCCGACAGCTGCTCGCGGATGCGCGTGGGCTCGGTGATGTCGGTCATCGAGGTCATCCAGCCGGTCTGGTGGCCGCGCGCGTCGATCAGCGGCGATACATAGAGCCGGGCGTTGAAAACGCTGCCGTTCTTGCGCTTCACGCGCACCTGGAAGCCGCCGGGCAGGGCGCGACCGTGCAGCTCTTCCTCGAGCCGCTCGTTCATCACTTCGCGGTCCGACTCCAGCCAGTAGGGGAAGGGCGGCGACTGGCCCACCAGTTCGGCCTCGCTCCAGCCCGTCATCGCGCAGAAGGCGGCATTCACGTAGGTGATGCGGCCCTGCAGGTCGAGCACGCGCATGCCGGTGAGCATGGAGTTTTCCATCGCACGGCGGAAGTTGGTTTCGGCGACCAGCCGCTGCTGGGCCTGCTGGCGCCGCCGGGTGTGGCGCCAGGTGCCGATCAGCATCCAGCTGGTCAGCACGCTGAGTGCGCAGACCAGCCAGAACAGGCCGTTGCCGACCACGCCCTGTGAAGTGCGGTAGGCCTGGGCGCGCAGCACCAGCGCATTGCCGACGGGCGAAACCGGCACCTCGTACTCGTTGGTTCTTTCGGGCCAGGGGAGGAGCCGCCTGCCGCTTTCCCTCAGGTTGACCGTATTGCCCGCAAGCACGTCGCCCTTGGCGTCGAGCAGCGAGACCGCGTAGCGCGCCTGCACTTCCGACGGCATGCCGTAGCGCAGCAGGCCATCGACCGAAAATTCGCCGAGCACCACGCCCGCGAACAGGCCCTGGTCGAAGAGAGGAATATGCAACTGCAGCATCGCCGCGGGATCGCCGCCCGCCACCGGCTGGGAGAAAACCGGCTGGCGCAGCTCGCGGGCCAGGGCGTAGTTGCTTTCCACGTCCCCCGGGCGCAGCACGTCGCCGATCAGGTGCTGTTGCGCGGGATGCACGCTCGGCGCCGAATAGCCGGCCTTGAAGCGGCGCCGGTCGTCGATCCAGGTGACGGTCTGCAGCTCGGGGAACTGGCTCACCAGCGATTCTGCGCGGCTCGCGAATTCGATCGGGTCGATCTCGCGATTGGAGGCGTCGCGCGCGATGCGCATCAGCTGTTCCTGGCGCTCGAGCAGGCGCAGGCGCATGCGCTGCTGCGCGTATTCGACGTCCCGCCGCACGGATTCCTGCTCGCGCTCGACTTCCTCGGTGCGCAAATACCAGAACGCCGAAACGATGGCCGCCAGGAACAGCAGCACCGCCGCGATCGGCGCCAGCATGGCGACCGCGTCTTGCAGCACCGGCGTTTGCTGGCGCCACCAGCGGCGCCACCACGAGAGCGGAGACGCATTCACGGCGCTGCGGGCAACCGCCAGCGGAGAGGAAAAAGGCATGCTGCGAGTTTAGGTGATGACCCTTGTGCCAAGGAGAGAGGGCCGCAGTGCCATTGATTCCGGCGCGGGCGACTTTGTTTCCAAAATATCACAATAAGAAATTCGCATGCACGATTTGAAATAGAAGTATTTCTATGAGAAACTCCCGCGCGGTGATCGAAGAGCGCACTAAATTACAGCCACAGCCCTAAAGGAGAGACAAGCATGTCGGCAAATCCCGAGAACCTGTTCGGCTCGGCCGCGAACGACGCGGACGCCCAGGAAACCCGTGAATGGATGGATGCACTGTCCTCCGTGATTCAAAGCGAGGGACCTGAACGGGCCCACTTCCTTCTCGAGCAACTGCTCGAACATGCACGGCAGCACAGCATCGACAAGCCGTTCTCCGCCAATACGGCCTACGTCAACACCATCGAGCCCGACCAGGAAGAGCGCTGCCCCGGCAACCTCGAGATCGAGGAGCGCCTGCGCGCCTACATGCGCTGGAACGCCATGGCGATGGTGGTCAAGGCCAACCGCCACCATCCGGCCGAAGGCGGCGACCTGGGCGGCCACATCGGCTCCTTCGCCTCGCTGGCCAACATGTTCGGTGCCGGCTTCAACCACTTCTGGCACGCCGAGAGCGAAAACCACGGCGGCGACTGCCTCTACATCCAGGGCCACGTCTCGCCCGGCATCTATGCCCGCGCCTACCTCGAAGGCCGCCTGAGCGAAGAGCAGCTGCTCAACTTCCGCCAGGAAGTCGACGGCAAGGGCCTCTCCAGCTACCCGCATCCGAAGCTGATGCCCGAGTTCTGGCAGTTCCCGACCGTCTCGATGGGCCTCGGCCCGCTCATGGCCATCTACCAGGCGCGCTTCCTCAAGTACCTGCATGCCCGCGGCATCGCCAACACCGAGAACCGCAAGGTCTGGGTGTTCTGCGGCGACGGCGAGATGGACGAAGTCGAATCGCTGGGTGCCATCGGCCTGGCCGCGCGCGAAGGCCTCGACAACCTGATCTTCGTCATCAACTGCAACCTGCAGCGCCTGGACGGTCCGGTGCGCGGCAACGGCAAGATCATCCAGGAACTCGAAGGCGAGTTCCGCGGTTCGGGCTGGAACGTCATCAAGCTGATCTGGGGCAGCAACTGGGACCCGCTGATCGCGCGCGACAAGGAAGGCGCGCTGCGCAAGATCATGATGGAGACCAACGACGGCGACTACCAGGCCTTCAAGGCCAACGATGGCGCCTACGTCCGCAAGCATTTCTTCGGCCGCGATCCGCGCACGCTCGAGATGGTGTCCAAGATGAGCGACGACGACATCTGGCAGCTGCGCCGCGGCGGCCACGACTCGCAGAAGGTCTACGCGGCCTTCGACGCGGCCGTGAAGCACAAGGGCCAGCCCACGGTGCTCCTGATCAAGACGGTCAAGGGCTTCGGCATGGGCAAGATCGGCGAGGGCAAGAACAACGTCCACCAGACCAAGAAGCTCAGCGACGAGGACATCATGGCCTTCCGCGACCGCTTCAACATCCCGATCCCGGACAGCAAGATCGCCGACCTGCCGTTCTACAAGCCGGCCGACGACACGCCGGAAATGAAGTACCTGCACGAGCGCCGCAAGGCGCTGGGCGGCTACCTGCCGCACCGCCGCACCAAGGCCGACGAGAGCTTCACGGTGCCCTCGCTGGACACCTTCAAGTCGGTGATGGAGCCCACGGCCGAGGGCCGCGAGATCTCGACCACGCAGGCCTACGTGCGCTTCCTGACCCAACTCCTGCGCGACAAGGCGCTGGGCCCGCGCGTGGTGCCCATCCTGGTGGACGAGGCGCGCACCTTCGGCATGGAAGGCCTGTTCCGCCAGATCGGCATCTACAACCCCGCTGGCCAGCAGTACACCCCGGTCGACAAGGACCAGGTCATGTACTACAAGGAAGACAAGGCCGGCCAGATCCTGCAGGAAGGCATCAACGAGGCCGGCGGCATGTCGAGCTGGATCGCGGCGGCCACCTCGTACAGCACGAACAACCGCATCATGGTGCCGTTCTACGTGTACTACTCGATGTTCGGCTTCCAGCGCATCGGCGACCTGGCATGGGCGGCCGGCGACATGCAGGCGCGCGGCTTCCTGCTGGGCGGCACCTCGGGGCGCACCACGCTCAACGGCGAAGGCCTGCAGCATGAAGACGGCCACAGCCATATCCTGGCCAACACCATTCCGAACTGCGTGAGCTACGACCCGACCTTCGCGCACGAGGTGGGCGTGATCCTGCACCATGGCCTCAAGCGCATGGTCGAGAAGCAGGACAACGTCTACTACTACCTCACGCTGCTCAACGAGAACTACGCGATGCCCGGCCTGCAGCCAGGCACCGAGGAGCAGATCATCAAGGGCATGTACCTGTCCAGGCAGGGCCCGGCGCTCAAGGCCAAGTCGCCCACCGTGCAGCTGCTGGGCAGCGGCACGATCCTGCGCGAAAGCTTCGCCGCGCAGGAGCTGCTCGAAAAGGACTGGGGCGTTTCGGCCTCGGTGTGGAGTTGCCCGAGCTTCAACGAGCTGACACGCGACGGCCAGGACGCCGACCGCTGGAATCTTCTGCACCCGGACCAGGCGCCGCGCGTGCCCTTCGTGGCCGAGCAGCTCGCGCCCACGGCCGGCCCGGTGGTGGCATCGACCGACTACATGAAGGCCTACGCGGAACAGATCCGCCCCTTCATCCCGAAGGGCCGCAACTACAAGGTGCTGGGCACCGACGGCTTTGGCCGCAGCGATTTCCGCAACAAGCTGCGCGAGCACTTCGAAATCAACCGCCACTACATCGTGGTGGCTGCGCTCAAGGCATTGAGCGAAGATGGCACGGTGCCAGTGGCCAAGGTGGTCGAGGCGATCAAGAAGTACGGCATCAATGTCGACAAGGTCAACCCGCTTTACGCCTGAACATCAACAAGCAACAACCAACGAACGAACGGCGCCTCACGGCGGGAGACGAACAATATGGCAGCAGTGGAAGTCAAGGTGCCGGACATCGGCGATTTCGATGAAGTCGCGGTGATCGAGGTGCTCGTGAAGGTGGGCGACACGGTCAAGGCCGAGCAATCGCTCATCACCGTGGAATCGGACAAGGCGTCGATGGAGATCCCGTCGTCGACTGCCGGTGTGGTCAAGGAGCTGAAGGTCGAGGTCGGCAGCAAGGTGAAGGAGGGCTCGGTGGTGCTCGTGCTCGAGGCCGAGGGAGCGGGCGCCGCGCCGGCTCCCGCGCCTGCGCCTGCTGCCCCGGCGGCGGCCGCTCCGGCAGCCGCGGCGCCTGCACCGGCTGCCGCGCCGGCAGCATCGGGTCCGGTCGAAGTCAAGGTGCCCGACATCGGCGACTTCAAGGACGTCGCAGTCATCGAGCTGCTGGTGAAGCCCGGCGACACCATCGCGGCCGACCAGTCGCTGATCACGGTGGAATCGGACAAGGCCTCGATGGAGATTCCGTCGTCGTCGGCCGGCGTGCTCAAGGAGCTCAAGGTCAAGGTGGGCGACACGGTCAACGTCGGCGACCTGATCGCGATATTGGAAGGCTCGGCAGGTGCCGCGGCACCCGCGCCTGCCCAGGCTGCCGCTGCCACGCCTGCCGCAGCAACCGCCAGCGCACCCGCGCCGGCCGCTGCATCGCCGGCACCCGCTGCAAGCCCGGCTGCCGCAGCCGCGCCGCATGAGCCGACGGTCGCGCCCAGCGGCAACCTGCCGCATGCCTCCCCCTCGGTGCGCAAGTTCGCACGCGAACTCGGCGTGCCGCTCGAGGAGGTCAAGGGCTCCGGCCCCAAGGGCCGCATCACGCAGGAAGACGTCCAGAGCTTCACCAAGGCCGTGATGAGCGGCCAGGCCAGCACCAAGGCCTCGGCGGCCAAGGCGCCGGCCGGTGGCGGCGGCGCGGATGGCGCCGCGCTGGGCCTCATTCCCTGGCCCAAGGTCGACTTCACGAAGTTCGGCGCGGTCGAGCGCAAGGACCTCTCGCGCATCAAGAAGCTCAGCGGCGCCAACCTGCATCGCAACTGGGTGATGATCCCGCACGTCACCAACAACGACGAAGCCGACATCACGGAGCTCGAGGCCTTCCGCGTCTCCACCAACAAGGAGAACGAGAAGTCGGGCATCAAGGTCACGATGCTGGCCTTCGTGATCAAGGCCGTGGTGGCGGCGCTGAAGAAATTCCCCGACTTCAACGCCAGCCTCGACGGCGACCAGCTGGTCTACAAGCAGTACTTCCATATCGGCTTTGCGGCCGATACGCCCAACGGGCTCGTGGTGCCGGTGCTCAAGGATGCCGACAAGAAGGGCATCCTGCAGATCAGCCAGGAAATGGGCGAACTCGCCAAGAAGGCGCGCGACGGCAAGCTCGGCTCGGCCGACATGCAGGGCGGCTGCTTCTCGATCAGCTCGCTCGGCGGCATCGGCGGCACGCACTTCACGCCCATCATCAATGCCCCCGAAGTGGCCATCCTCGGCCTCTCCAAGGGGCAGATGAAACCGGTGTGGGACGGCAAGCAGTTCGTGCCGCGCCTGACGCTGCCGCTGTCGCTGTCGTACGACCACCGCGTGATCGATGGTGCCCTGGCTGCGCGCTTCAACGCCTACCTGGGCCAGGTGCTCGCGGACTATCGCCGAATCCTGCTATGACCACCGTAGTGGCCGTCCGCAAGGGCGGCCAGGTCACGATGGCGGCGGATTCACTGGTGACCTTCGGCGACACGCGGCTTTCGCACCGCGCCGAGGCAAACCAGAAGATCTTCACCGTCGAGGATGCGGCGGGGCAGAGCCTGTTCGCCGTGGCCGGCGCCGCTGCGCACTTCCTGGTGCTGCAGCATGCGCTGGCCGCGCAGCCGCGCGAGGCGCTGCTGTTCGGCAGCAAGCACGAGATCTTCCGCACCTTCACGCTGCTGCATCCGGTGCTGAAGGACTCGTTCTTCATGCAGACCAAGGAAGACGAGCACGAGCCCTACGAGTCGAGCCAGTTCACGATGCTGATGGCCAACCAGAGCGGCATCTACGGCATCTACAGCTACCGCGAGGTGTTCGAGTTCAAGCAGTTCTGGAGCATCGGCTCGGGACGCAGCTTTGCGCTCGGCGCCATGCACGCGGCCTATGACATCAAGTCGCGCACATCGCGCGACGTGGCGGAGGCGGGCATCGCCGCCGCCTGCGAATTCGATCGCAATTCGGCCCCACCGGTCGACGTTCTCACACTCAAACTGAAAGTGTCCAAATGAGCGAACAACAAATCAAGGTGCCCGACATCGGCGACTTCGACGAAGTCGCGGTGATCGAGGTGCTGGTCAACGTCGGCGACACGGTCAAGGCCGAGCAGTCGCTGATCACGGTCGAATCGGACAAGGCCTCGATGGAAATTCCGTCGTCGGCGGCCGGCGTGGTGAAGGCGCTGGCCGTCAAGGTGGGCGACAAGGTCAGCGAAGGCTCGGTCGTGCTGACGCTGGAAGTCGACGGTGCTGCCGCGTCCGCGCCCGCAGCGGCCGTACCGGCGCCCGTAGCCGCGGCTCCTGCACCCAAGGCGGCACCCGCGCCGGCTCCCGCTTCGGCGGCCGTGGCGGTGTCGAGCTATGGCGGCAAGGTCGATGTCGAATGCGACGTGATCGTGCTCGGCGCCGGCCCCGGCGGTTACTCGGCTGCGTTCCGCGCGGCCGACCTGGGCCTCAAGGTGGTGCTGATCGAACGCTACGCCACGCTCGGCGGCGTGTGCCTGAACGTCGGCTGCATTCCTTCGAAGGCGCTGCTGCACGTGGCCTCGGTCATGGACGAAGTGAAGCACTTCGCCGACCTCGGCGTGAGCTTTGCCGCGCCCACGGTCGATCGCGCCAAGCTGCTCGGCCACAAGAACAAGGTGGTGGGCAAGCTCACCGGCGGCCTCACGGCCATGGCCAAGATGCGCAAGGTGACGGTGCTGCGCGGCGTCGGCAACTTCATCGACCCGTATCACCTCGAGGTGGAAGAAACCTCGGGCACCAGTTGGGACACTACCGGCAAGAAGCAGACCGTCAAGTTCCGCAACGCGATCATCGCGGCCGGTTCGCAGGCCGTGAGCCTGCCCTTCATGCCGAAGGACCCGCGCGTGGTCGATTCCACCGGCGCGCTCGAGATGGGCACCGACCCCAAGCGTATGCTGATCCTGGGCGGCGGCATCATCGGCCTCGAAATGGGCACGGTGTATTCCACGCTGGGCGCGCGGCTGGACGTGGTCGAGATGCTCGACGGCCTGATGCAGGGCGCAGACCGCGACCTCGTGAAGGTCTGGCAGAAGATGAATGCGCCGCGCTTCGACAACATCATGCTCAAGACCAAGACGGTGGGCGCCGAGGCCACGAAGGAGGGCATCAAGGTGAGCTTCGAGGGCGAGCAGGCACCCAAGGAGCCGCAGGTCTATGACCTGGTGCTGCAGGCGGTGGGCCGCAGCCCGAACGGCAAGAAGATCGGCGCGGAGAAGGCCGGCGTCGCGGTGAGCGACCGCGGCTTCATTCCGGTCGACATCCAGATGCGCACCAACGTGCCGCACATCTTCGCCATCGGCGACATCGTCGGCCAGCCGATGCTGGCGCACAAGGCGGTGCACGAGGCGCATGTGGCGGCCGAGGTGATAGCCGGCGAGCAGAAGGGCGACAAGGAGCTGTCGAGCGCCGCGTTCAACGCCCGCGTGATCCCGAGCGTGGCCTATACCGACCCCGAGGTGGCGTGGGTCGGGCTCACCGAGGACCAGGCCAAGGCCGAAGGCATCAAGATCAAGAAGGGCCATTTCCCGTGGACCGCTTCGGGCCGCGCCATCGCCAACGGCCGCGACGAGGGCTTCACCAAGCTGCTGTTCGACGCCCAGACGCATCGCATCCTGGGCGGCGGCATCGTCGGCACGCATGCCGGCGACATGATCGGGGAGATTGCGCTGGCCATCGAGATGGGCGCCGACGAGATCGACATCGGCAAGACCATCCATCCGCATCCGACGCTGGGCGAGAGCATCGGCATGGCGGCCGAGGTGGCGCACGGGACCTGTACCGATCTGCCGCCGGCCAAGAAGGCGGCCTGACCGGGGTTTCGGCCGGCCACAAAAAATCCCGCCGCGGCGGGATTTTTTTCGTCCTGATGGAGGACGCGAAGATCCGGGGAAAGGCTCAGTTGCCGGTGTGGGTTGCCGCAGTTGCCGCGGCCTTGATCTCGTCGTTCTGGGCGCCGCCGAGCACGCGGCGCGCGCCGTCGAAGCGGCGGCTCCAGTAGCTGCCGTTCATGTCTTCCACACGCACCTGGGCGCCCGTGCGCGGCGAGTGGATGAACTTGCCTTCGCCGACATAGATGCCGACATGGCTGAAGGCACGGCGCATGGTGTTGAAGAAGACCAGGTCGCCCGGCTTGAGCTGGCTGGGATCGATCTTCTCGGTGGCGGCTGCC
Source organism: Variovorax sp. VRV01 (assembly GCF_014852545.1). NCBI lineage: Bacteria > Pseudomonadati > Pseudomonadota > Betaproteobacteria > Burkholderiales > Comamonadaceae > Variovorax > Variovorax sp. VRV01. The sequence goes on along the minus strand of NZ_JACVBS010000026.1, from coordinate 3,432 downwards.
TGCTCCTCGGCGCGGCGCGGCAGCACATGGCCGAGCGTCTGGTTGTACATCGCGCGAACGAAGCCGCTGCAATCAAAGCCGGATTCGGCCGAGTTGCCGCCGCGGCGATAGGGCACGCCGAGGAAGCCGATGGCGGTAACCACCAGATCGGAGGTTCGTTCAGCGACGGTTTGGCGGACCTGCCTGAGTTGTCCGATGATGCCCTTGTCGGCCAGCAACCGGGCCAGTTCGTCGTCGGTTCGGTCCTGTTGGGGGGCGGCCTGGACGGCGACGGCAAACAGGAGAGACGCGGGTAGGACGAAAAAACGCATGGCGCGTAGGATATTGATGACGCGCAGTTATGTCAACCTCATCCGAATTGGTGAATGTATCTTCAAGTCTTTGATTTGTTTGATTTTTTTTGATCCGATCAAAGAAAAAATGTAACGGCCGATCTTTATGAACCATAAGCGATTGGCTGAAGGCGAACTTTTGTACTCGCATTGGAGGGGCGAACAGCCTGGATTCGCACTCCATTTCACGTCAAGATCGCACCAACTACCCGGAAAAGACATGAACCTGCGAATTCAGGAAGTTGGGCGCCTCCTGGGAAGGGCGGCCCTGGCGGCGGTTCTGGCCGTCGGGGGTGCCGCCACGGCGCAGATACGCCCGGAAACCATTTCAACCGGCCTCGAGAATCCGTGGGGCGTGGCCTTCTTGCCGGGCGGCCGTTTCGTGGTCACGGAGCGGGCCGGCCGGTTGCGGCTGATCGCTGCGGACGGCAAGATCGGCGCGCCCATTGCCGGCCTGCCGGCCATCGCGGCCGGCGGGCAGGGCGGCTTGCTCGACGTGGTGGCCGATTCGGGCTTCGACAAGAACCGCACGCTGTATTTCTGCTTCTCGGAACCTGCAGGCGGCGGCGGTGCGGGCAACGGCACGGCGCTGGCCAGCACCCAGCTTTCGGCCGACGGCACGCGGCTCGAGAACCTGAAAATCATCTTCAGCCAGCAGCCCAAGGTGGCCAGCCGCCACCATTTCGGCTGCCGCATCGTCGAGGCGCGCGACGGCACGCTGTTTCTCACGCTGGGCGAGCGGTTCAGCCGCAAGGAAGATGCGCAGAAGCTCGACAACCACCTTGGCAAGGTGGTGCGCATCGCCAAGGACGGATCGGCGCCCGGGGACAACCCCTTCGTCGGCCGGGCGGGCGCGCTGCCCGAGATCTGGAGCTATGGCCACCGCAACGGACAGGGCGCAGCGCTCGCGCCCGATGGCCGCTTCTGGATGACCGAGCACGGTCCGCAGGGCGGCGACGAGATCAACATCCCGCAGGCCGGCCGCAACTACGGCTGGCCGGTGATCACCTACGGCGAGAACTATGGCGGCGGAAAGATCGGCGAGGGCATCACGGCGAGGGATGGCATGGAACAGCCGTTGCACTACTGGGTGCCGTCGATCGCGCCCTCGGGCATGGCTTTTCTTACCAGCGACCGCTACGGTGCGGCATGGAAGGGCAACCTGTTCGTGGGTTCGCTCAAGTTCGGCTATCTCGACCGCATCGAGCTGAAGGACGGCAAGGTGGTGGCCGAGCACAAACTGCTGGCCGACGACCGGGCCCGCATTCGCGATGTGAAGCAGGGGCCGGACGGCCTGCTCTACGTGCTGACTGACGAATCCGACGGCAAGCTGCTGCGCCTGCGGCCGAACTGAGGCCCGCCTCCAGCCCTCAGCCGGGGCAGCCCGGCAGCGGCAAAGTCGGCAGCATGCGGCGCCAGAGCCGCGTCCACTCGGGCCAGTCGTGGCCGCCTTCGGTCGTGAAGACGCGGCCCGCGGGCAGCGCGGCCGCCAGCAGCCGATGGCTGAAGGCAAAGCGGTCGTCGGTGCCATAGCCCAGGTAGAGCGGCGGCCGCGGCCCGAAGGTGGCGGTGGCGCCGACATAGCCGCGCAGCCACTGCCACAGCTGGGTCTCGTTCGGCGTTCGCGGGTCGCTGCCCGGCGGATCGCCCAGCGGCCCGGTCCAGCGGGCAAGGCCGCCGGCATTGGCAATGTCGGTGCCCAGCGTGCGTTCTCCGAGATAGGGCGCAATGGCGACGATGCCCGCGAGTTCGCCGGGATGGGTCTGCGCGTAGAGCAGCCCGCCGAAGCCGCCGACCGAAATGCCGACGATCCAGATGGCCTTGTAGCCCTGGCTGCGCGCCGGCGCGATCACGTCCCGCTGCAGGCGGTCGAGGATGGTCTTGCCGTTGTAGTAGCCAAGGTGCGCGTCGACCCGCACCACGTCCACCGCGAGCCTGTTTTCGTTCAGGGCCTCGATGAAGCCTTCGCGCTCGAATTCGTCCGGGTGCGAGTACGCGCCGGGCAGCATCACGATCAGCGTGTCGGCGTTCGGCGTGCAGCTGCTCTTCTCGAGCGTGCGCTCCAGCGGCGCCTTGGCGGTGCGCAGGCCGCCGCATCCGGTCGCCACGAGCGCCGCGCCAAGGGCCAGAATCGGCAAATGGCGCCGGGCCGAAAAGAAGATCCGCATCCGACCGGAGTCTAGAGAGATACGTGCCCTTTCGGTGGTACGGTCTGGCCCCATCAATTCCATCTGAATGAAAGAACCGGTTCATGCTGCTCGACGCCTCGCTTTCCCAACTCGTCCTGGTCGACTTCCAGGCGCGGCTGATGCCGTCGATCTTCGAGGGCGAAGCGGTCGCGCAGAACGCGGTGCGGCTCGGCAGGATGGCCCAGCTGTTCCAGGTGCCGGTGTGGGGCACCGAGCACAACCCCTCCAAGCTCGGCGAAAACGTGCCCGACATCCGCGCGCTGTGCCAGCGCACCCTGTCGAAGATGCATTTCAGCGGCGTGGAGGAGGGCCTTGGCGAATGGCTGCGCGTGCCGGCGAAGGCGCCGCAGGGCAATGCCCGCAGCCTGCCCAAGCACCTGCAGAAGCCTGCTGCGGCCGCCGAAGAGCGCAATTCCATCGTGATTGCCGGCTGCGAAGCCCATGTCTGCCTGCTGCAGACTGCGCTCGACCTGCTGGAGGATGAATTCGAAGTCTGGGTCGTCACCGATGCCTGCAGTTCGCGCACCGAGCGCAACCGCGACGCCGCCTTCGACCGGCTGGCCGGTGCGGGGGCTGAACTCGTGACGACCGAGATGGTCGGCTTCGAATGGCTGCGCACGGCGGAGCACCCCGCGTTTTCCGAACTGCTCGCCCTGATCCGATAGCCGCGGCCGGCGGCGCACCACAAGGGCTCGGCCGGATTGTTCCGGCCGTCAGCTTGCTGCAAGATCGGTCTCCATAATTATGAATTCAGTTTTGGCGATGCCGCCAGGGCCGGATGAATAACAGCAACCATCTTGTATGACCAACTCAAGCTGCCACCGCAAAGTCGTCGCGCCAAGGTTGCCTGGTTCTGGCAATGGCGTTGAGGATGATGAGCAGCTTGTGCATGCATGCCACCAAGGCGACCT
>NZ_JACVBS010000025.1:0-82729 GCF_014852545.1 Variovorax sp. VRV01 | reverse complement strand
CGGCGTGGGCGCGGCGGACGGCGCTTCGGCCACGGCGGGCGCGCGCTCGCGGACGGCGGACGGCGGCTCGGCCACCGCTGCCGCTTCCACGGCCGCGGGCGCCGCTTCGGCAGCTTCGGGCATCGGCCACCAGACCTTCACGCCCATCTCGTCGAGCATCGCGCGCTGGCGGGCGTCGAGCTTCAGTGTCTGTACCGCGCTCATCGCAAGGCTCCCCAGGCAGAGCCTGATTCGTTCAATCGCAGGCTCATGACGACCGCGTCCTCGCGCTTGCCTTCATGGGCGGGGTAGTAGCCCTTGCGCACGCCCACGCTGCGGAAACCCTGGCGCATGTAGATGTCGAGCGCGCGCCGGTTGCTCTGGCGTACCTCGAGCCAGAGCCACTGCGCGCCCTGCGCGCGCGACCAGCCGGTCAGCGCCTCGAGCATCAGCGGCGCCCAGCCCTGGCGCTGGAAGGCCGGCGCCACGGTGATGTTGAGCAGGTGCACTTCGTCCACGCCCTTCATGGCGACGAAGTAGCCGATCAGCGTCTCGCCGAGGCTGGTGATCGGCGTGCCCAGGTCGGGCCGCGAAACCGGGGCCAGCAGGCATTGGCAGTGGTAGCCGACCGCCATCGAATCGATGAAGTTGGCCCGCGTCCACGGATGGCTGTAGGCCGTCTGCTCGACCGCGCAGACGGCATCGAGCCGCTCGACGGTGAGCGGTTCGAGGCGGGCTTCGACGGGCTGGAGGACAGCGCTCATGGATTGGCAACAGGTGGAACCGCCAGCGCGGCCGCCTTGATGGCAGCACGCTCATCGGTGGTTTGCGCCACTTTATCGCGAACATAGAGCGGCCAGGCATGTGCCGCATCCACCGTGCGCCCCGCGGCCAGCAGCGCGGGCGCCAGCCGCAGCATGGCGGTGGCCGTCGGCAGCACTTCGTGGCGCGCCGCGGCCGGGGCCAGGCGCGGGCCGTAGGCGGCAAAGGCGTTGCCGGCGAGGGACCAGCCGGCGGGCACTTCGAGCGCTTCGGGCGCGAGCAGCAGCGGCTCGACGTCCGCGCCGCCCAGCGCACCGCCCCCATCGAAGTCGTAGCGCGCGGCATAGAGCTGGTCCATCCGCGCGTCGAGCACCGCCACCACCTGGCGCGCGCCGAAGGCATGGCGCGCCTCCTCGGCCACGGCCAGCAGCGTGTCGACCGGCAGCAGCGGCACGCCGGCGCCGAAGGCCAGGCCCTGCGCCACCGAGCAGGCGGTGCGCAGGCCCGTGAAGGAGCCCGGCCCGCGGCCGAAGGCGATGGCGTCGAGCGCAGCAAGTTCGAGCCCGGCCTCGGCCAGCAGCTGCAGGATGAGCGGGATCAGCGTGCTCGACGCCTGTGCGCCGCCGGCACCGCTGTGCGTGAACAGGCGCTCGCCGTGGCGCACCGCCACCGACAGGTGCTCGGTGCTGGTGTCGAAAGCCAGGAGCCTAGGCATCGCGGCACCCCGCGGCGGTGGCCGGTATCGCGGGTCGCGCAGCCGCGCGCCCCCCGGCTGTTGTTTTCTGCACGCCGAACAGGATGCCCGCGGTCACCAGCAGCAGGCCGGCGATCAGGTTCCAGTAAAGCGGCTCGTCGAGCCAGATCACCGCGCCGAAGGCCGAGAGGCCGGGCACGAGCGCCGTGATCATGGTGCTGCGCACCGGCCCGAAGTACTGGATCATCTTCGTGAAGGTGATGCCCGAGACGACGACCGAGCCGACGCCCTGGAACAGCATCTGGAACGCCACCTCGCCCCAGGGCGCGGCGCCGATGCGACTCACGACCGCGCCGCCCGCCACCAGCAGGCCGTAGGCCGGAACATAGGCCAGCAGCGCGAACACGGTGATGGCGATGGTCGCGCGCACGGCGTCGAGCCCGTGGCGGCGCGCCACCACGCTGTAGCAGGCCCAGCAGAAGGCCGCGGCCATGAAGAGCAGGTCGCCCTTCCAGACCTCGCCGCCTTCGAAGGCATGCAGCAGGCTGCGCCCGCCGACCACCAGGTCGCCGGCCACGATCAGCGCGAGGCCGAAGGCGCGGGCCGGCGTGATGCGGTCGCGCAGCACCAGCGCGGCCAGCAGCGTGGTCCACAGCGGCAGGCTGCCGGGCATCAGCACCGAGGCGTGGCCCGCGGGCGCGAAGAAGAAGCCGCTGTAGGCCAGCAGGGCATAGGCCACGCCGCCGAAGATGCCGGCGCCGGCCGTGACGCGCAGCGACAGCGGCGACAGCCCGAACAGCGACGACGCGGCGTCGTCCTTCTGCCGCTGGCCCTTCATGACCATCCAGGCGCCCCAGGGCACCAGCACCAGGCTGGCACCGCAGATGCGCGCGAGCGCCAGGTCGAACGGGGTGAGCGAGCGTGCGGCCGAAGCCCGCGCGATCACGATGAAGGCAGTCCAGACCAGCACGGTGACCACGGCCGCGCCGATGCCGATCGTGCGGGGCGAAAAACGGGGCAGGGCGGGCATCCCGCGATTATCCAGGGCAGGCCGCGGCCGCGCCGGCCAGGGGCGAATCGGCGCCCGGGCGCCGTCAACCACCGTCGCTGCGCAGGATGGCGAGCCCGGCCTTGCGCAGCGGTGCCAGCGCGGCGACGGGCGCTTCCGGCGACACCAGCAGGCTGGTGGCGGCCGAGACCGGGTGGATGACCCAGGCCGAGGCCGCACCGATCTTTTCCGACGAGGCCAGCACCACCGTCTCGGCTGCGGCCGCCATGAGTGCGCGCTTGATCGCGGCCTCCTCGACGTCGCCGGTGGTCAGGCCCGCCTCGGCATGCACGCCGGTCACGCCGAGGAAGCAGGTGTCGGCGTGGACGCGCGAGATGGCGTCCATGGCCGCGGCGCCCACCGCCACCATCGAATGCCGGAACAGCCGCCCGCCGATCAGCACCACCTCGATGCCGGCATGGCCCGCCAGCTCGACCGCCACCGACGGGCTGTGCGTGACCACCGTGGCGAGCAGGCTGGCCGGCAGGTGCCGCGCCATCTGCACGGCCGTGGTGCCGCCATCGATGAAGACCACCTGCCCGGGCCGCACCAGCCGTGCCGCGGCGCGGCCGATGGCCACCTTTTCCGCGGTTGCGAGCTGCAGGCGGCCCGCGAAGTCGGCTTCGGCCGGGGCGACCGGCAGCGCGCCGCCGTGCACGCGCTGCAGCAGCCCCTCGGCGGCCAGCTCGCGCAGGTCGCGGCGGATCGTGTCTTCCGACAGCGCCAGCTCCTCGCTGAGCGACTTGGCGACGACGTTGCCGTCGCGCTGCAGGACCGAGAGGATGTGTTGCTTGCGCTGGCGGGTGAGCATCGGGCGATGGTAGCGGGCAGGACTGCAGATTGCACGAATTTTCTTGTTTCTGCACGAATTTGCGCATAAGCTGCGCGCCATGACAACCCTCCACGACCGCGTCCGGGTGCACGAAGTCACCCTGCTTTCCGACAACTGGTACACCCTCAAGACCACCGCCTTCGACTGGCGGCGCAGCGACGGCCAGTGGCAGCGCATGCACCGCGAGACCTACGACCGCGGCAACGGCGCCACGCTGCTGCCCTACAACCTCGCGCAGCGCACGGTGCTGCTGACGCGGCAGTTCCGCTACCCGGCCTTCGTCAACGGGCATGACGAGCTGCTGATCGAGGCGGCCGCCGGCCTGCTCGACAACGCGGCGCCGGAGGAGCGCATCCGCGCCGAGGTGGAGGAAGAACTGGGCTATCGCCTGGACGCGGTGCAGAAGGTGTTCGAAGCCTTCATGAGCCCGGGTTCGGTGACCGAGAAGCTGCACTTCTTCGTCGCCGAGTACGAGCCCTCGATGCGCATCGGCGGCGGTGGCGGCCTGGCCGAGGAGGGCGAGGACATCGAGGTGCTCGAGCTCGGCATCGACGAGGCGCTGGCCATGGTGGCGGACGGGCGCATCGCCGACGCCAAGACGGTGATGCTGCTGTATCACGCGCAACTGCATGTTTTCGCGCCGAGATAATCGGCACGATGCGTCTTCGTCGTCTCTCCTTCTTCCTGCGCGCCGCCTGCGCGCTTTCCTTCACCGCCCTGGCCGCTCCGGGCGCGCTTGCACAGCAGGCCCTTCCGGGCGAAGTGGAGACCGCCCTTGCGCGCGCCAAGGTGCCGCGCGACGCGGTGACGATGCTGGTGGCCGACGCCGACGGCCTGCGCCCGCCGCGCCTGGCCTGGCGCGCCCAGGTGCCGGTGAATCCGGCGTCGATCATGAAGCTGGTCACGACCTACGCCGCGCTCGACCTGCTCGGGCCGGCCTACAGCTGGAGCACGCCGGTCTACGTCGACGGCACGGTGAGCAACGGCGTGCTCAACGGCAACCTCTACATCAAGGGCCAGGGCGATCCCAAGCTGGTGCTGGAGCGCGCCTGGCTGCTGCTGCGGCGCGTGCAGGGGCTGGGCATCACCACCGTGAGCGGCGACATCGTGCTGGACCGCAGCGCCTTCGACGGCACGAGCGAGAACGACCCGGCCGCCTTCGACGGCGAGCCGCTGCGGCCCTACAACGCCTCGCCCGAGGCGCTGCTGGTCAACTTCAAGTCGGTCAACATGGTCTTCACACCCGAGCGCGGCGGCCAGCAGGCACGCGTGAGCTACGAGCCGCCGCTCGCCAGCGTGTCGATGCAGCCCGCGGTTGCGCTCGCGCCCGGCGAATGCGGCGACTGGCGCGCCGCGATCAAGCCCGACTTCAGCGACCCGAACCGCATCCGCTTCATGGGCGTCCTGCCGGCCGCCTGCGGCGAGAAGAGCTGGGCCGTGGCCTATGCCGATCCGCGCACCTACGGCCTGCGCGCCATCGGCGGCATGTGGGCCGAGATGGGTGGCCGGGTCGGCGGCCAGATGCGCGACGGCCGCGTGCCGGCCGGGCTCAAGCCGGTGTTCGAATTCGGCTCGCCGCCGCTTTCGGAGGTGGTGCGCGACATCAACAAGTACAGCAACAACGTGATGGCGCAGCAGCTGTTCCTCACGCTCGGGCTCACGCAGAGGAACCGCGGCAGCTTCGAGGCCTCGCGCAGCGCGCTGGGCCAGTGGTGGCGCGAGCGCATCGGCACCGGCGAGGCGCCGCCGGTGTTCGACAACGGCTCGGGCCTGTCGCGCGACGAGCGCATCAGCGCGGCGGCGCTCGGCAAGATGCTGCAGGTCGCCTGGCGCTCGCCGCTGATGCCGGAGCTGGTGTCGTCGCTGCCCGCCATGGGGGTGGACGGCACGCTCAGGAAGCGCACGCTGCGCTCGGGCGGCGCGGCCCACCTGAAGACCGGCTCGCTGCGCGATGCCGCCGGCGTGGCCGGCTATGTACACGGCGCAAGCGGCCGCCGCTACGTGCTGGTGGCGATTGCCAACGGCGAGAACGCCGGGGCTGCGCGCGCCGCGTTCGACGCGCTGGTCGACTGGGCTTCGCAGGACAACTGACGGCCATCAAGCGTCCGTGTACTGAAAACTTCTCTAGGTATACGCGCCGCTTGCGCGTGGCCATGGCACTGCACAGAATCGGACGCCCGTTCGATTCGACAACATCAGGAGCCACGCCTTGAAAAAGCCGCAACGACAACTCTCCACTCCGCTGCACAGGATTGCGGCACTCGGCGGCGTCACGCTGCTGCTGGCGGCCTGCGGCGGCGGTGGAGGGGGTGGCGGCATCGGCGTGGGACTGCCGCCTCCCGTCGGCGACACCGGCCGCGGCTCGGTCGTCACAGACCCGCCCGAGCAGACCGCGAAGCTCTCGGCCGACCAGCTCCGGACCAACCTCCAGGCGACCGACCAGGGCAAGGCCCTGCTGCAAGTGGCGGGCGCGCCCAGGTGCGGGGTCGAGGTGCGCTACCTCGAATACCGCACCATCGGCGGCAAGAACGAAGCCACCAATGCCACCGCCGCGATCATGCTGCCCTCCGGCGCCGACGTGGCCTGCAACGGGCCGCGGCCGGTGGTGCTGTATGCCCACGGCACCACCGCCGCGCGCAACTACAACCTCGCCAAATGGACCGACTCCACGCAGCCGGCGGCCGGCGAAGGCCTCACGATCGCCGCCATGTTCGCGGCGCAGGGCTACATCGTGGTGGCGCCCAACTACGCGGGCTACGACAAGTCGACGCTGCCCTATCACCCGTACCTCAATGGCGACCAGCAGGGCAAGGACATGGTCGATGCGCTCACCGCGGCGCGCAAGACCTTCACGGGCATCGACGCCACGGACGCGGGCTCGCTGCTGATCACCGGCTATTCGCAGGGCGGCTACGTGGCGCTGGCGGCGCACCGCGAGATGCAGGCCACGGGCCGGGCGGTGACGGCGTCGGCGCCGCTCTCGGCGCCTTCGGCCATCGGCCTGCTGGCGGACTACACCTTCATGGGCTGGCCGGCGCTCGGCAGCACGCTTTTCGTGCCGCTGCTCTCGGCCAGCTGGCAGCAGCAGTTCGGCGACGTCTACGGCAGCACCGGCGACATCTACGAAGCGCAGTACGCCACCGGCATCGACACCCTGCTGCCGAGCCTCACGCCCCTCACCACGCTGTATGCCAACGGCAAGCTGCCGCAGCTTGCGCTCTTTCCCGCCGGCGCGACGCCGGGGCCGGTGAGCCCGGAGCTGTCGATCTTCTACGGCGCGAACAACCTCATCCGCCAGAGCTACCTGACGCAGGCGGCCGGCGACATCCAGGCGAATCCCTGCCCCGGCAATGCGCTGCCCGCCACGGCCGCCTCGCTGGGCACCACCTCGCCGCTCGATTGCAAGCCGGCCGTGGGCTTCCGCAAGGCGGCGCGCGCCAACGACCTGCGCAACTGGCTGCCGGCGCGGCCGGTGCTCATGTGCGGCGGCGCCAACGATCCGACCGTGAACTTCCTGAGCACCCGCGCCACCGCCGGCTACTTCCGCGCCCGCGGCATGCCCGCGGCCGCGCTGACCGTGGTCGACCTGGAAGATAACGCCACCACCGACGCGTATTCCGCCGCGCGCGCCGGCTTCGCCCAGGCCAAGAGCACCCTGGCGCAGAACACCCCCGGCAGCGACGCCGACAAGCGGCAGGCCGTCACCCTGGCCTACCACGGCACCCTGGCGCCGCCGTTCTGCCTGGCTTCGGCGCGAGGCTTCTTCCAGGGCGTGCTGGCCGCCGGCGGCTAGCGAAGACCGGGGTTAGCCCATGGACGCCCTGTGGAGGCGGTCGCGCACGCCTTCCCATTCGGGCGTGTCGGGCGGCGTCTCGACCCAGATCAGCTTGACGCCTTCGGCATCGAACTCGCGCAGCACCGCGAACAGCTGGTGTGCGCTGGCCGCCGCGTCGTCGGGCATGCGCCGCTGCAGCACGCGCTGGGAATGGCTGCGCACCTCGGCGCGCGTCCACACCGCGATGTGGGCCGCGCCCGGCCCGAGCACGTCGAGGCCGGCCTGGATGGCCTTGGCATCCATCAGCCGCAGCTTGGCGTTCGGCGCGTAGTGCGCCTCGAGCGTGCCGGAGGCGCGCGGATCGGGCGTCTCGAGCACCTCGCGGTTGCTCAGGCGCTCGCCCGCGGCGGCCTCGATCTGCGCGCGCGTGATCAGGCCCGGGCGCAGCAGCACGGGTGCACCGCGGCTGCAGTCGACGATGGTCGACTCGATGCCCACCTCGCAGGCGCCGCCGTCGATCACCGTCAGCGCGTCGCCGAACTCGTCATGCACATGCTGTGCGGTGGTGGGGCTCACGCGGCCGAAGCGGTTGGCGCTCGGGCCCGCGAGCCCCGGCACGCCCTGCTCTGCGCAGGCCTCGAGCAGGGCCTGCGCGACCGGATGCGACGGGCAGCGCAGGCCGATGGTGTCCTGCCCGCCGGCGGCCGCGGCCGCCACGCCGGGCTGGCGCGTGACGATCAGCGTCAGCGGGCCGGGCCAGAAGGCCTGCACCAGCTTCTGCGCAAAGGGCGGCAGCGGCTGCGCAAAGCGCGACAGCGCCTCGGTGCCCTTGATGCCGGCCGCCACGTGGACGATCAGCGGATGGTCGGCCGGCCGGCCCTTGGCCTTGAAGATGCCGGCCACCGCCATGTCGCTGGTGGCGTCGGCGCCCAGGCCGTAGACGGTCTCGGTCGGGAACGCGACCAGCCCGCCGGCGCGCAGCACGCGCACGGCCTCGGCAATGGCTTCCGGGGATTGGCCGTCGAGGATCATGCGAAGTCGGCCGCCGACAGCGCCGGCAGGCCGAGCACGGTGGCGGCCCGGGAGGCCGCGGCGCGCACGCTTTCGAGGGTGGCACCGGTGAGCGTGAGGTGGCCCATCTTGCGGCCGCGGCGCGGTTCGATCTTGCCGTAGAGGTGCAGGTGCACGCCGGGCAGCGCGAGCACTTCGCTCCAGCGCGGCGCCACCGGCTTGTCGCCGCCCGCGTTGAACCACAGGTCGCCCAGCAGGTTCAGCATAACCGCCGGGCTGTGCTGGCGCGGCGCGGCCAGCGGCAGGCCCGCGAGGGTGCGCACCTGCAGTTCGAACTGCGACACGTCGCAGGCTTCCATGGTGTAGTGGCCGCTGTTGTGCGGCCGGGGCGCCATTTCGTTCACCACCAGCGAGCCGTCGGCCAGCGCGAAGAACTCCACGCACAGCACGCCCACGTAGTCCAGCCCGGTGGCAATGCTCTTGGCCGAGTTGATGGCCGCCTGCGCCACGGTCTTGGGCATGTTCTGCGCATGCACCTCGGTCACGGCCAGGATGCCGTCGCGGTGCAGGTTGCGCTGCGGCGGAAAGTGCACCAGCTGCCCGTCGCGGCCGCGCGCGACGATCACCGAGCATTCGAATTCGAGCGGCAGCAGCTTTTCGAGCACGCAGGGCACGCAGCCCGCGGCCTGCCAGGCGTCGACCAGTTCGGCGCGCGTGGACACGCGCTGCTGGCCCTTGCCGTCGTAGCCCAGGCGCGCGGTCTTGAGGATGCCGGGCAGCAGCATGTCCTCGACGGCGGCGAGCTGGGCCGCGGTCTCGATGACCGCATAGGGCGCGCAGGCCACGCCGCAGCGCGTGAAATGGGCCTTTTCGGCGATGCGGTCCTGCGCGATGGCGATGGCGCCCGCGTCGGGGGCCACGGGCCGAGCCACCGACAGCTTCTCCAGCGAGGGCGCCGGCACGTTCTCGAACTCGGTCGTGACCGCATCGGCCAGGCCCGCGAGCCGCGCCAGGCCGTCGACGTCGGCGTAGTCGGTGTGGATGTGGTGGTGGCTCACGCGGCCGGCCGGGCTGTCGGCGTCGGGGTCGAGCACGGCCGTGAAGTAGCCCATGCGCTGGGCGGCGTGGGCGAACATGCGGCCCAGTTGGCCGCCGCCGAGCACGCCGAGCGTGGCGCCCGGAAGAATGGGCAGATCGTTGTTGCTCACAGCGCACCCCCGCCCTGCGGCGAAAAGGGCGACACGGCAGCGCCGTCCACCGGCGGCGGCAGGACCATCGCCTCGGCCGCGGCGGTTTGCGCAGCGCGGAAGGCATCGAGCCGGCTGCGCAGCGCCGGATCCTTCACCGCCAGCATCGCCACCGCGAACAGCGCCGCATTGGCTGCCCCCGCATTGCCGATGGCAAAGGTGGCCACCGGCACGCCCTTGGGCATCTGCACGATGCTGTAGAGCGAATCGACGCCCTGCAGGTGGCGGCTGGCCACCGGCACGCCGAGCACCGGGACCGTGGTCTTGGCGGCCAGCATGCCCGGCAGGTGGGCGGCGCCGCCCGCGCCCGCGATGATCGCAGCCAGCCCGCGCCCGGCGGCGCTTTCGGCATAGGCGAAGAGCGCATCGGGCATCCGGTGGGCCGAGACCACCTTCGCTTCGTGCTGGATCCCGAATTGCTGGAGAATCTCGACCGCGTGGCGCATCGTCTCCCAATCGGAGTTCGAGCCCATCACAACACCGACCTGAATGGTTTCGTTCATGGTTCCAATTTTACGTTTCACCCCCAGTTGTTCCCGATGATCGACATCACTCTCGAAAATTTTCAGGCTGAACTGATCGAAGGCTCGGTCGCCACGCCGGTGCTGCTCGACATCTGGGCCGAATGGTGCGGACCATGCAAGCAGCTCGGCCCGGTGCTCGAAAAGCTCGAAACCGAGTACGCCGGGCGCTTCACGCTGGCCAAGCTGGACGCCGACAAGGTGCCGCAGATCTCGTCGCAGCTGTCCGAAATGTTCGGTGTGCGCAGCATCCCGTTCTGCGTGATGTTCAAGGATGGCCAGCCGGTCGACGGCTTCGTCGGCGCCATTCCGGCCGACAAGATCCGCGAATTCCTCGACAAGCACGTGCCCGCCGCCGAGCAGGTCGAAGCCGCCTCCCAGGAGGCCGCGGCCCAGGAAGCGCTGGCCGAAGGCGACACCGAGGGTGCGCTCGAGCGGCTGCAGCATGCGGTGGCGACCGACCCGGCCAACGACGACGCGCGCTTCGACTACATCAAGCTGCTGCTGCAGATGGGCCGCATCGACGATGCCAAGGTGGCGTTCGCGCCGGTGATCGCCCGGACCACGCTGGTGCGCCGCTTCGACTCGCTGCAGCGCTGGATGGACGCGATCGACTTTGCGGCGCCGGCCTCGGGCGCCGCGCCCGCGATCGCCGAGTTCGACGCGAAGATCGCCGCCGGCAAGCGCGACTTCGACGCCCGCTTCGGCCGCGCCCGCCTGCTGATGGCCGAGCAGCGCTGGACCGATGCGATGGACGAGCTGCTCGAGATCCTGATGCGCGACAAGGCCTGGAACGAGGAGCTCGCGCGCAAGACCTACATCGCGATCCTCGACCTGATCGAGCCGCCCAAGGTGAAGGTGGCGGACGGGCAGATTCCGCCGGACGATCCGGTGGTGGCCACCTACCGCCGCCGCCTCAGCAGCGTGGTGCTGAGCTGAGCCGAACTGAGCCGCCTGGCGGCAAATTGCGGGGGAACGGACGCATCTTGGCGAGCCGGTGCGGCGTCGCATACGATGGCAACGATTCAACTTGTTGCAATTGAAAAGGAAATCCCGGCCATGCGTCTCCCCGCCCGCCACCGCGCCCGCATCGCGCTCCCCGTTTTCGCGACCGCACTGCTGGCCGCCGCCCTGGCCGGTTGCGGCAGCGGCATCAGCCTCGACGAGCCGATCGAGGGACCGGTCTGGCGCCTGGTGCAGCTGGGCGACGAACCCGTGGCGCCCGGCGGCGAGGCGCAGATCCAGTTCGACCGCAGCAGCGGGCGCGTCAGCGGAACGGGCGGCTGCAACCGCGTTTCGGGGTCGTTCACGCGCAGCGGCATCACGCTGCGCATCGGCCAGCTGGCCTCGACCCGCATGGCCTGCGCGGACCCGGTGCGCGGTGCCAACGAAGCGCAATTCATCTCGGCGCTCCAGACCACCACTACTTATCGCCTGGCCGGCCCGGGACGGCTCGCGTTGCTCGACGCAAGCGGGCGGACCGTGGCAACGCTGAACTCGGCGAGCCGCTGAGGGGGCGAGCCCGCTTCTTCTTCAGCCGGTCAGGCGCTCCAGCGCCTCGCGGTACTTGGCCGCGGTCTTCTCGATCACCTCGGCTGGCAGGCGCGGCGCCGGCGGGGTCTTGTCCCAGGGCTTGCCGTTGATTTTGGTGGCCTCGAGCCAGTCGCGCACGAACTGCTTGTCGTAGCTCGGCGGATTGGCGCCCGCGGCCAGCGCGGCCTGGTAGCCCTCGACCGGCCAGTAGCGCGAGCTGTCGGGCGTGAGCACCTCGTCCATCAGCACCAGCGTGCCGGCCTCGTCCAGGCCGAACTCGAACTTGGTGTCGGCAATGATCATTCCCTTGGCCAGCGCGATCTGCGCGGCGGTTTCGTAGATCTCCAGGCTGGTCTCGCGGATCTGCTGCGCCAGCTTGGGGCCGACGATCTCGACCACGCGGTCGTAGCTGATGTTCTCGTCGTGCTCGCCGGCCGCGGCCTTGGCCGCGGGCGTGAAGATCGGGCGCGGCAGCTTGCTCGCGTTGGTGAGCCCTTCGGGCAGCGGCACGCCGCAGACCGAGCGGCTTTCCTGGTATTCCTTCCAGCCGCTGCCGGCCAGGTAGCCGCGCACCACGGCCTCGACCGGGATCGGCGTGAGGCGCTTGACCAGCATCGAGCGGCCGGTGACCTGCGGTACCTCTTCGGGCGTGACCACGCTCTCGGGCGCTTCGCCCGTCAGGTGGTTGGGGCACAGCTGGCCGAGGCGGTCGAACCACCACAGTGCCATCTGCGTGAGGATCTCGCCCTTGCCCGGGATCGGCTCGCCCATGATGACGTCGAAGGCGCTGAGCCGGTCGCTCGCGACCATCAGGATGCGGTCTTCGCCGACGGCGTAGTTGTCTCGCACCTTGCCGCGCGCAAGCAGGGGCAGGCTCTGGATGGAAGAGGTGTGGACGGTGGTCATGGGACGGTGCTGCTGTGCGGAAACGGGTGACGGGGGAAAACGGATTGTGCGCGCAGAAAAAAGCCACCGCGAACGGTGGCCTGTGATTCGCGGAAAAAGTTTGTCTTCAGACCACTTCTTGCGCGAGCTCGCCCTTGGCGTACTTGGCGGCGACGACCTGCAGCGTCTCGCCCTTGACCTTGGGGCCCTGGCCTTCGCAGCCGAACTCGATGTAGCGCTGCTTGCAGATCTGCTTGGCGGCCTCGCGCGCGGGCTTGAGCCACTCGCGGGCGTCGAACTTCTCGGGGTTCTCGGCCAGGAACTTGCGCACCGCGCCGGTCATGGCCAGGCGGATGTCGGTGTCGATGTTGATCTTGCGCACGCCGTACTTGATGGCTTCCTGGATTTCCTCGACCGGCACGCCGTAGGTTTCCTTCATGTTGCCGCCGTACTTGCGGATGATCTCGAGCAGGTCCTGCGGCACCGACGACGAGCCGTGCATCACCAGGTGGGTGTTGGGCAGGCGGGCGTGGATTTCCTTCACGCGCGAGATCGACAGGATGTCGCCCGTGGGCTTGCGGGTGAACTTGTAGGCGCCGTGGCTGGTGCCGATGGCGATGGCCAGCGCGTCGAGCTGCGTGGCCTTGACGAACTGGGCGGCTTCCTCGGGATCGGTCAGCAGCGCGGAGTGGTCGAGCACCCCTTCGGCGCCGATGCCGTCTTCTTCACCGGCCATGCCGGTTTCGAGCGAACCCAGGCAGCCCAGTTCGCCTTCGACCGTGACGCCGACCTTGTGCGCCAGCTGGACCACCTTGCGGGTCACGTCGACGTTGTAGTCGAAAGAAGCCGGCGTCTTGCCGTCTTCCTTGAGCGAGCCGTCCATCATCACGGACGAGAAGCCGAGGTCGATGGCGCCCTGGCAGATGGCCGGGCTCTGGCCGTGGTCCTGGTGCATGACCAGCGGGATGTTCGGGTACTGCTCGATCGCAGCCTGGATCAGGTGCTTGATGAAGGCTTCGCCGGCGTATTTGCGGGCACCCGCGCTGGCCTGCAGGATGACAGGCGCGCCGGTTTCCTTGGCGGCCTCCATGACGGCCTGGACCTGTTCGAGGTTGTTGACGTTGAAGGCCGGAATGCCGTAGCCGTTGGCGGCTGCGTGGTCCAGCAGTTCGCGCATCGAGACGAGTGCCATGGGAAATACCTCGCGGAAATAGGGGAAAAAGAAGGCGGAAAGACGAGAGAAAACTGCCCCAATTCTATCGAGCCCCCTTGTGGGACGGCACTGACACGCGGCGCAGGCGCTGCTAGATGGGCAGTTGCGTGGTCGACAGCACCTGCTTGAGCACCACGAAAGTCCGGATCTGCCGCACGCCCGGCAGGTACAGCAGCTGCTCGGCATGCAGCCGGTTGAAGCTGTCGTTGTCGCGCGTTCGCACGAGCATGAAGTAGTCGAACTCGCCCGTGACCACGTGGCATTCGAGGCAGCCCGAGACCTTTTGCGCGGCCTTTTCGAAATCGGCGAAGGAATCGGGCGTGGAGCGGTCGAGCACCACGCCGATCATCACCAGCATGCCGAGCTCGAGCGCCTGGGCGTCGAGCAGCGCCACGATGCCCTTGACGAGCCCCGCGGCCTTGAGCCGCTCGACCCGGCGCAGGCATGCGGGCGCGCTGAGGTTGACCTTGGCGGCCAGGGCCACATTCGACACCGAGGCGTCGCGCTGCAGGGCGCGCAGGATGGCGCGATCGGTGCGGTCGAGCTCCGCCGCCGTTTCGGCCGCCTGCGCCGGCGTGGAACGCAATTTTGTTGTGCTCATTTTTTTTCTTACGACTCAAAAAACGCGGAATCCCCGATCTTGTCTTTTTTTTCACCGCAATTCCACCAAAGTTTGCAAGCACGTTTCGGCGGCTTCTTCCTACGATCGATGGCATTCCACTTCTCTGGAGCACATCGATGAACCTCAAGAAATTCCCCCGCCATGCCCTGACCTTCGGCCCCACCCCGATCCACCCGCTCAAGCGCCTGAGTGCCCATCTGGGCGGCGAGGTCGAGCTCTACGCCAAGCGGGAGGACTGCAACAGCGGCCTCGCCTTCGGCGGCAACAAGACGCGCAAGCTCGAATACCTGATTCCCGAGGCGCTCGAGGGCGGCTACGACACGCTGGTGTCGATCGGCGGCATCCAGTCGAACCAGACGCGGCAGGTGGCGGCCGTGGCCGCGCATCTGGGCCTGAAGTGCGTGCTGGTGCAGGAGAACTGGGTCAACTATTCCGATGCGGTGTACGACCGCGTCGGCAACATCGAGATGTCCCGCATCATGGGCGCCGACGTGCGGCTCGACAGCGCGGGCTTCGACATCGGCATCCGCAAGAGCTGGGAAGAGGCCATGGCCGACGTGCGCAAGGCCGGCGGCAAGCCCTTTCCGATTCCGGCCGGCTGCTCGGAGCATCCGCGCGGCGGCCTGGGCTTCGTCGGCTTTGCGGAAGAAGTGCGGCAGCAGGAGGCCGAGCTGGGCTTCAAGTTCGACTACATCGTGACCTGCTCGGTCACGGGCAGCACGCAGGCCGGCATGGTGGTGGGCTTCGCGGCCGACGGCCGGGCCGATCGCGTGATCGGCATCGACGCCTCGGCCAAGCCGCAGCAGACCTTCGAGCAGATCGTGCGCATTGCCAAGGGCACGGCTGAACTGGTCGAACTGGGCCGCGACATCACCGACAAGGACGTGGTGCTCGACCGCCGCTTCGGCGGCCCCGAATACGGCCTGCCCAACGAAGGCACGCTGGAATCGATCCGCCTCTGCGCGCGCCTGGAAGGCATGCTGACCGACCCGGTGTACGAGGGCAAGTCGATGCACGGCATGATCGAGAAGGTGCGCCTGGGCGAATTCCCGGCCGGCTCGAAGGTGCTCTACGCGCACCTGGGCGGCGTGCCGGCCCTCAACGCCTACAGCTTCCTGTTCAGGAATGGCTGAGCGGGCTCAGCTCGCGCGGCAGATCTTGAGCATGTTGGTGCCGCCGGGGGCGCCCATCGGCTCGCCGCAGGTGATGGCATAGACGTCGCCGGTCTGCACGATGCCGCGCTTCTTCAGGTGGGCTTCGGCCTGCTCGAGCGCGGTGTCGCGGTCGCTCTCCGAATCCATCAGCAGCGGGCGCACGTTGCGGTAGAGCGCCATGCGGCGCTGCGTGGCCAGCCGCGAGGTCAGCGCGTACATCGGGATGTGCGCGCGGTGGCGGCTCATCCACAGCGGCGTGGAGCCCGACTCGGTGAGCGCCACGATGGCCTTGGCGCCCAGGTGGTGGGCGGTGAACAGCGCGCCCATCGCAATCGACTGGTCGATGCGGCTGTAGGTCTTGCCGCTGAAGTCGGCGTCCAGCGTCTTGTCCTCGGCCGCTTCGGCGGCTTCGCAGATGCGGCTCATCTCCTGCACGGTTTCGAGCGGGTAGCGGCCCGAGGCGGTCTCGGCCGAGAGCATCACGGCGTCGGTGCCGTCGAGCACGGCGTTGGCCACGTCGCTCACCTCGGCGCGCGTGGGCACCGGGTTGGTGATCATCGACTCCATCATCTGGGTCGCGGTGATCACCACCTTGTCCATGTCGCGCGCCATGCGGATCATTTTTTTCTGCAGCGCCGGCACGGCGGCATTGCCCACCTCCACCGCGAGGTCGCCGCGCGCCACCATGATGCCGTCGCTCGCGCGCAGGATCTCCTCCAGCTTGGGAATGGCCTCGGCGCGCTCGATCTTGGCGATCAGGCCCGGCTTGTGGCCGTACTCGGCCGCCGCCACGTTGCACAGCTGGCGCGCCATTTCCATGTCGGTGGCGTTCTTGGGAAAGCTCACGGCCACGTAGTCGGCCTGGAAGCTCATCGCGGTCTTGATGTCCTCCATGTCCTTGGCCGTGAGCGCCGGCGCCGTGAGGCCGCCGCCCTGCTTGTTGATGCCCTTGTTGTTGGAGAGCTCGCCGCCGAGCTTCACGGTGGTGTGCACCGCCTCGCCGCGCACCGCGTCGACCGTGAGCACGATGAGGCCGTCGTTCAGCAGCAGCCGGTCGCCGGGGCGCACGTCGCGCGGCAGGTCCTTGTAGTCGAGGCCGACCGCCTCGGCATCGCCGGGCTCGGTGCGCGAGGCGTCGAGCACGAACTTGGCGCCCGGCTCGAGCCAGACCTTGCCCTGCGCGAACTTGCCGACGCGGATCTTGGGGCCCTGCAGGTCGGCCATGATCGCCACCTCGCGGCCCGTCTTGCGCGCCGCCTCCCGCACCATGGCCGCACGGTCGATGTGGTCCTGCGCAGTGCCGTGGCTGAAATTGAGCCGCACCACGCTGACCTTGTTCAGGATCATCTGCTCCAGCAGCTCGGGCGTGTTGGACGCCGGGCCGAGCGTGGCGACGATCTTGGTGGCGTGGCGGGGAAGGCGATCCGTGATCATTGAGCGTGTCTCCATTTTGTATCCGCTACTGTATACACTTTGTGTGACAACAGGAAGCGGGCACCGCGGCGCGGGCGCGAAAAATCAGCCTGCGGCACGCTTGGCGAGGATTTCGAAAGCCGGGAGCGTCTTGCCCTCGAGCACTTCGAGGAAGGCGCCGCCGCCGGTCGAGATGTAGCCGACCTGCTTCTCGATGCCGTACTTGGCAATGGCCGCGAGCGTGTCGCCGCCGCCGGCAATCGAGAACGCGCTGCTCTCGGCGATGGCCTGGGCGATGGCCTTGGTGCCGCCCGCGAAGGCGTCGAACTCGAACACGCCCACCGGGCCGTTCCAGACGATGGTGCCGGCTTCGCGCAACTGCGCGGCCAGGATCGCGGCGGTCTTCGGGCCGATGTCCAGGATCAGGTCGTCGTCGGCCACGTCGTTCGCTGCCTTGACGGTGGCGGGCGCATCGGCCGCGAAGGTCTTGGCCGTGACCACGTCCACCGGGATCGGCACGTCGGCGCCGCGCGCGCGCATGGCTTCGATCACCGCCTTGGCCTGGTCGACCAGGTCGGGCTCGGCCAGCGACTTGCCGATCGAAAGGCCGGCCGCGAGCATGAAGGTGTTGGCGATGCCGCCGCCGACGATCAGCTGGTCGACGTTGGCCGACAGGCTCTTCAGGATGGTGAGCTTGGTGCTGACCTTGGAGCCCGCCACGATGGCCACCAGCGGCCGCTTGGGTTGCGCCAGCGCCTTGGTGATGGCGTCGATCTCGGCCGCCAGCAGCGGGCCGGCCGCGGCCACCTTGGCGAACTGCGCGATGCCGTAGGTGGTGGCTTCGGCGCGGTGGGCAGTGCCGAAGGCATCGTTCACGTAGATGTCGGTGAGCGCTGCGAGCTTGCGGGCCAGTGCCTCGTCGTTCTTCTTCTCGCCCTTGTTGACGCGGCAGTTCTCGAGCAGCACGACCTGGCCGGGCTTGACGTCGACGCCGTCGACCCAGTTGGCGACCAGCGGCACTTCGCGGCCGAGCAGTTCGCCCAGGCGCTTGGCGACGGGGGCGAGCGAGTCCTCGGGCTTGAACTCGCCTTCGGTGGGGCGGCCCAGGTGCGAGGTGACCATCACGGCGGCGCCGGCATCGAGCGCCAGCTGGATGCAGGGCACCGAGGCGCGGATGCGCGTGTCCTCGGTGATGTGGCCGGCATCGTCTTGCGGCACGTTGAGGTCGGCACGGATGAAGACGCGCTGGCCGGCGGCCTTGCCCTGCGCGCAGAGGTCGGTGAATCGAATGACGTTCATGGATCTGGAGGAGGTGGTGGAAGACGAGTCGCCTTCCATTGTAGGTTTGGCCCCGGCGCCGCTCCGAGCGCCTGTTGCGGCGCGCCGATCCTTTTCACCCCTTTGGCTGCGTCCTGGCAAAGCGCTCGAGGATCTCGACGAAGCTCGCGGCCGCGGGCGACAGGGTGCGCCGCGCTGCGCTGTAGATGCAGACCTCGCGGTGGAAGTCGGGCGATTCGAGCCGCACCATCTGCAGGCCGTGGGCGCGCACCAGCGGCGCCGAATAGGTCGGGCACACCGTGAGCCCGAGCCCCGAGGCCACCATGCCCAGCGCAGTGGTCATGTACGACACCTCCTGGGTGCCCGGGCGCAGCATGAGCTCGCGCTCGGCCGGCGCCAGCTCGGGCAGCACGCGCTGGCGGAAGTCGCGCGTGGGCGCAATGAAGGTGTACGGGCCGAGTTCGTTCCAGCGCACCTTGCGGCGCTTCGCAAAGGCGTGGCCGGGCGGGCAGATCAGCCAGTGCCGGTCCCGAAACAGCGTGCGGCGCTCGACGGCGCCGTCGACGGCCACGTCCTGCCCCACCGCAAGCTCCACGTCGCCGGCCATCACGCCGGCCAGCAGGTGCTCGGGCAGCGTGTCGGCCAGGCGCACGTCGACGTCGGGGAAGGCCTCGCGGTAGAGCGCGATCACGCGCGGCATCAGCGTGCAGGCCATGAGCTGCGGCGCTGCAAGCCGCAACAGCCCTTTCTTCTTGTCACGCAAATCCGTGACGCCTGCCACCGCGCCCGCGAGGTCTCCCAGCAGCCGGTGCACCGAAGGCAGGAACTCGCGCCCGGCTTCCGAGAGCTGCACGCGCCGCGTATGGCGGTCGAGCAGCTGCACGCCGATCTCGCGCTCGAGCTCGCGCACCAGCACGCTGAGCGCCGATTGCGTGAGGTGCAGCTGCCGCGCGGCCGCGGTGAAGCTGCCGGTCTCGGCCACGGCTGCAAAGGCGCGCAGTTGGCGCAGGGTCAAATTCATATGTTTACTTCATCAATCTATGAATTAATTTCGATTGCATCATAAGACGAGGCATTGCCCAATCGCGGCTTACCGGAGACAAGAAGCCATGCCGACGACCGACCCCGCGGCCCCGCCAGTTCGCGGGCTGCACCATTTCGCCTGGCGCTGCCGCGACAGCGAGGAAACCCGCCGCTTCTACGAAGACCTGCTGGGCCTGCCGCTCGCGCACGTCATCAAGAGCGACCACGTGCCGAGCACGGGCGAGTACTGCCCCTACGTGCACATCTTCTTTCGCATGCGCGATGGTTCGTACATCGCCTTCTTCGACCTGGGCGACGGCATCGCCGCGCTGCCTTCGCCCAACACGCCGGCGTGGGTGAACCACATCGCGCTGCGGGTCGATTCCGTGGCCGACCTGCTCGCCGCCAAGGCGCGGCTCGAAGGCGCGGGCGTCGAAGTGCTGGGCGTGACCGACCACCACATCATCGAATCGATCTACTTCTTCGATCCCAACGGCCTGCGCGTGGAACTGACCACGCCGACCGTGCCGCAGGCCGAGATGGAGGCGCATGCGCTGCGCGCGCGTGCCGAGCTGGATGCGTGGACCATGCGCAAGGCCGGGCTGCGCGCAGCGAAGGACGCGGCGCATGGCTGAGCTGCAACTCGCCGTCATCGACGTGAAGCCCGGCGCGGCGATGGAAAGCCAGTCGGGCCTGCAGCTGCTGCGGCCGCGCATTTACGGCGCCTTTCGCGCGCCGCCGGGCCCGGAGAAGGTCGCGGCCATCGTGATGCACCCGACCAGCAACTTCATGGGCCACTACCTGATCGGCCCGCTGGCCGAGCGCGGCATCTGCTGCATGGGCCTGAACTCGCGCTACGTGGGAAACGACACCGTGCTGCTGATGGAGCGTGCGATCCAGGACCTGGGTGCCGGCGTGCAGTACCTGCGCGCGGCGGGCTACGAGAAGGTGTTCCTGGTCGGAAACTCCGGCGGCGCGGCGCTCTCGGCCTTCTACCAGGCACAGGCCGAGAATCTCACCGCCACCCACCTGCCCGACGGCGACCCCACGCACCTGCACCCCGACGACCTGCCGCCGGTGGACGGCATCGCGCTGTGCGCCGCGCACCTGGGCCGCACGCGGCTGATGCGCGACTGGATCGACCCGTCCGTCACCGACGAGCACGATCCGCTCTCGGTGGACCCCGAGCTCGACATGTACGACCCGCGCCACCGCATGCCCTACGACCGTGGCTTTCTCGCGCGCTTCAGCGCGGCGCAGCAGGCGCGGCTCGATCGCATCGAACAGTGGTGCGTCGATCGCCTCGCGCTGCTGCGCAGCACCCCGGGCGCGCCGCGCGACCAGGCCTTCATCGTCTACCGCACGCACGCCGACCCGCGCTGCGTGGACCTGTCGCTCGATGCCAACGACCGCCTGCCGGGCAGCGTGTGGGGCGATGCGCGCCAGGTCAACTACTCGGCCAACGCGATGGGCCGCACCACCTCGCTCACCGCGTTCCTCTCGCAATGGTCCTCGCGCTCGCAGGCGGACGGGCCCACCAACCTCGCGCGCACCACCTGCCCCAAGCTGCTGCTGACCTACACCGGCGACCAGTCGACCTTTCCGAGCACACGCGATGCGTGGATGGCCGCGGGCGGCGCGCGCATCCGCAACGTCGACATCGTGGGCGGCAACCACTATCTCGCGGGCCAGCCCGAGCTGATCCCCCAGGCGGCCGATGCCATCGCCGAATTCGCCCACGCGCTGTAGAAGAGACATGGAAAGCTTTGCATTTGCACCGGCCTACGAGTTGCCGGTCTGGCCCTTCGTGCCGCCGCCCGAACTGGGCAGCACCAAAACCGTTCGCCACCCGATCGTGATCGTCGGCGCCGGGCCTTCGGGCCTCACGCTGGCCTGCGACCTCGCGCAGCGCGGCATACGCGCGGTGCTGCTCGACGAGGACGACACCGTGGGCGTGCGCGGCGCGTCGTCGCGCGGCATCTGCTACGCGCAGAAGAGCCTCGAAATATTCGAGCGCCTGGGCATCTACGAGCGCATCGCGGCCAAGGGCATCACCTGGTCGCTCGGGCGCACCTTCTCGGGCGAACAGGAGGTCTACAGCTTCAACCTGCAGGCAGAGAGCGTCTCCAGGCAGCCGCCCTTCATCAACCTGCAGCAGTTCTACATCGAGTGGTTCCTGGTCGAGCGCATCCTCGATCTCGGGCTCACCGATGTGCGCTGGAAAAGCCGCGTGACGTCCATCGAGCCCTTGAGCGATGGCGTGCGCATCGGCATCGAAACGCCGGCCGGCCGCTACACGATCGAGGCCGACCGGCTGGTCGACGCGACCGGCGCCAACAGCCCGATCCGCACGCAGCTCGGCATCGACGCGCACGCCTCGCGCAGCACCGACCGCTGGTGCATCAGCGACGTGCGCTTCAGAAAGCCGCTGCCCACTGAGCGCTGGACCTGGGTCGACGCACCTTTCAACGAAGGCCGCGGTGTCTGGCAGCACCTGATGGCCGATGGCGTCTGGCGCATCGACTACCAGATGCCCGAGGACTGCGACACCGCCCACATCAGCCGGCCCGAAGTGGCGGGCGCGCGGCTGCGCGAGCAGCTCGGACCGGGCGTGGAGTTCGAGTTCGTCTGGATCGGCCCGTACGGCTACCGCGATCACCTGCTCGACAGCTTCCGCCACGGCCGCGTGTTCTTCATCGGCGACGCAGCGCATGTGGTGAGCCCCTTCGGCGCGCGCGGCGGCAACAGCGGCATCCAGGATGCGGCGAACCTCGGCTGGAAGCTCGCGCTGGTCGCGCAGGGGCAGGCCGGCGATGCGCTGCTCGACAGCTACGACGCCGAACGGCAGCCGGCCGCGAAAGAGAATCTGAAAGTCACGAGCCGCTCGGCGCGCTTCCTTGCGCCACGCTCGCCGGCCGAGCACACGCTGCGCCGCGCGGTGGTGGCGCTGGCCGCGCGCCATCCATTTGCGCGTGCGCTGGTCAACACCGGCCGCATGTCGGTTGCCAACGACTATCCACCCGCGCCGCAGTTGCCCGAAGGCGCACGCACGGTGCAGAACCTGCCGCTGCGCTGGGCCGATGGCCGCGAGACCACGCTGATGCAGCTGCTGGCCGAGGGCACGCAGTGCCTGGGCCTGTGGCTCGCACCCACGCGCGCCGCAGCCAGAGCGGCGATGGACGCCACGGCCTCGCTGCCGCTGCGCCTGCTGGCCATCGGCGGCGACAGCGGGCTGCCGACGCTGCAAGCCGACGAGAAGTTCACGTGCCACCTTGGCATCCACGATGCGGGCAGCTTCGTCCTCGTGCGGCCCGACGCCTACCGCGCCGCGACGCTGGCGCAGGCCACGCCCAATGCGATCGCCAGCGCGCTGCGCACGGCCCTCGCCCACGACCACCACGCCCCATGATCACCGAGCCCCGCATCCCCGACCCCGACGGCTTCTACGCCGCCTTGCTGGCCGCGCACGAAGGCCTGAGCGAAGCGCAG
Source organism: Variovorax sp. VRV01 (assembly GCF_014852545.1). Classification (NCBI taxonomy): domain Bacteria; kingdom Pseudomonadati; phylum Pseudomonadota; class Betaproteobacteria; order Burkholderiales; family Comamonadaceae; genus Variovorax; species Variovorax sp. VRV01. The sequence goes on along the minus strand of NZ_JACVBS010000025.1, from coordinate 60,250 downwards.
AGCGCCGATCTCAACGCCCGGCTCGTGCTGCTGCTGGCCAGCCAGTGCGGCGACCAGGCCGTGCTGCTGGCCTGCATCCACGCCGCGGCCGAAGACCCCACGACAAGCACCGCACCATGACCGCCAACATCTCCTTCGCCTCGGCCTCCGACACGCGCGAGCAGAAGCCGCAACTGCGCGAACTCGCGCCCGACGTCTACGGTTACATCAGCGACTTCGATCCCAACTGCGGCTTCGTCGTCGGCGACGAGCAGGTGGTGCTGATCGACACGCGCCCCACGCCGCGCATGGCGCGCGACTTCCTGGCGGCCATCCGCACGGTGACCGACAAGCCCATCAAGACCATCGTGCTCACGCACTACCACGCGGTGCGCGTGATGGGGGCGAGCGCCTTCGGCGAGGTCGAGGCCGTCATCGCGAGCCGTGGCACGCTCGACTGGATCCACACGCGCGGCCAGGCTGACTTCGATTCCGAGGTGGGGCGCTTCCCGCGCCTCTTCGCGGGCGTCGAAGAGATTCCAGGCCTGACCTTTCCCACGCAGAGCTTCGAGCGCGAGATGAGCCTCTGGCTCGGCCCCGGCCAGGGCCGCGAGCTTCGGCTGATGGCCCTGGGCCGCGGCCATTCGAGCGGCGACACGGTCGCGTGGCTGCCCGACTGCGGCGTGCTGTTCTCGGGCGACGTGGTCGAGAACCGCTGCGGCGTCTATGCGGGCGATGCCTACATCGGCGACTGGACCGGCACGCTCGATGCGGTGCGGGCCCTGAAGCCGCGCGTGCTGGTGCCGGGCCGCGGCGCCGTGCTGCAGGGCGAAGCCGAATGCTTCGAAGCCATCGGGCTGACCCAGGCTTTTCTCCAGACCTTGCTCGACAGCGTGAAAGCCGGCATCGCCGCGGGCGAAACGCTCAAGGGCTGCTTCGCACGCGCCGAGGCGGCGATGGCGCCGCGCTTCGGCAGCTGGCCCGTGTTCCAGCACGTGCTGCCTTTCGACGTCTCGCGCGCGTACGACGAACTGCGCGGCATCGAACACCCCGTGGTGTGGACCGCGGAGCGCGACCGCGCACTGTGGCAGACGCTGCGCGGTGAATGAGCTGAACCAGATTTCAAGACAACAAGCAACGGAGACAAGAAACGATGAAGCGACTGATTTCCCTCATGGCCGCGGCCCTCGGGCTGGCCAGCCCCTTCGCATCGGCGCAGCAGCCCGCCGCCTACCCGAGCCAGCCCGTCAAATGGATCGTGCCCTACGTGGCCGGCGGCGGCACCGACAACCTCGCGCGCGCGCTGGCCGAGGCGATGCAGCCTTCGCTCGGACAGCCGCTCATCATCGACAACCGCCCCGGCGCATCGACCAACATCGGCGTGTCCGTGATGATGCAGGCCAAGCCCGACGGCTACACCATCATGCAGGCCGAGAACGCGGCGCTGCTCTTCAACGAGCACATGTTCGCCAGGCTGCCCTACAAGCCCGCGAGCGACTTCACCTACATCGGCGCCATCGGCCGCTTTCCGGTGGCGCTGGTGGTGCACCCCGACTTTCCCGCGAAGAACGTGGCCGAGTTCGTGCGCCACGTGAAGGCCAACCCCGAGAAGGTGAGCTATGCCTCGCCCGGCAACGGCTCGCCGCACCACATGGCGATGGAACTCTTCAAGCAGAAGGCCGGCCTGAGCATCACGCACGTGCCGTACAAGGGCGCCGCGCCCGCAATGACCGACGTGATGGGCGGCCAGGTGCCCACGATGATGCTCGACCTGGCCTCTGGCCTGCCGATCATCAAGGCGGGCAAGGTGCGGGTGCTGGCGATTGCGCTGCCGCAGCGTGCGAGCGCACTGCCCGAGGTGCCCACCTTCGTCGAGGCCGGCTTCAGCGACGTCAACGCCTATGCCTTCCACGGCCTGATCGGCCCGGCCGGCATGCCGCCCGAAGCGGTGGCACGCATCAACGGCGAACTGCACAAGGCGATGAAGGCCCCGAAGGTGGTGAAGCTGTTCGCGGAGTTCGGCTTCGAGGCGCTGCCGGGCACGCCGCAGGATTTCTACAAGCTCTCGCGGGCCGAGAGCGAACGCTGGGGCAAGATCATCCAGGCCGCCGGCGTGAAACTGGATTGAACGGAGAGTCGCCGGCCCTACCAGCCCAGGCCGAGGTGCAGCGGCAGGTACACCGCCATGCCCGCGAGCATCGTGCCGAGCACACCGCGCCGCCAGTAGTAGTAAGCGGCGCCGACCACCGCCGCATACAGGCGCGCGTCGTGCAGCGTGGTGATCAGGTGGCCCTGGGTCATCACGATCTCGGGCGCGATCACGCCGGCCAGCGCGGCGGCGGGCGCGTAGTGCAGTGCGCGGTGCGCCCACTCGGGCAGGCCCCAGGGCCGGTCGAGGATGAAGAAGAAGCAGCGCGTCAGCACCGTGACCGCGGCCAGCCCGACGATCACGCCCATCGTCCACAGGTCGGTGCCCCTCACTTGTCGTCCTCCGCGTCGGGGTCGAGCCCGAACCGCTTCTCGAGCCAGAAGCACAGCAGCACCGCGGCACCGATGGCCACCACGATGTTGAGCTTGAGCGGCAGGGCATAGGCGGCCACCGCGGTGGCGCTCGCGACCAGCGCGGCCAGCACCCGCAGCCGCGTGGTGGCCATCGAGCAGACGATCGCCACCAGGCTCAGCACGCCGGCAAAACCCAGGCCCCAGCTCTGCGGGATGAAGTTGGCCAGCGCAATGCCCAGCAGGCTCATGCCCATCCAGGAGCACCAGGTCACGAAGTAGTTGCCCGTGAGATAGGCCTCCTGCGACTGCTGCTCGGCAACAGTGGCCGGCGGCGCCGCGTACTGCCGGGTGAAGAGCGCGTAGCTCAGGTCGGCCGTCAGGTAGCCGTGCGTCATGCGGCGCCAGCGCGGCATGTGCATGAGGTAGGGCCGCAGGTGCAGGCTGAAGACCACGAAGCGCAGGTTGACGCAAAAGCCCGTGGCCAGGATCACCCAGGCCGGCGCGCCCGCGAACAAGAGCGGAATGGCCGCGAGCTGGGAGCTGCCGGCATAGACCAGCAGCGTCATGGCCACCGACTCCAGCACGCTCATGTTCGACTTGACCATGGCCACGCCGGTCATCAGGCCCCAGGCGCCGATGCCCAGCGCGGCCGAGGACATGTCGCGGATGCCGGCGCGGAATTCGGGGCGGCGGCGAATGGCTGCGGAAAGGAACATCAGCCGAACCGCTGCCCGGGCTTCAGGTCGAAGCCGCGCAGGAAGTCGGCCACGGCCAGGCGCTTGCCGCCGGGCCGCTGCAGTTCGGTCGCCATCACCACCGAGCCGGCCGCCGCCACCGCCACGCCGGCGTCGCTCACGGCCAGCAGGGTGCCCGGCGCGGCCACAACCTCGGCCGGCGGCACCGCATGCGCGGCCCAGAGCTTGATGGTTTCGCCGTCGAGCAGGCTGTTGGCGCCCGGGAACGGGTCGAAGGCCCGGATGCGCCGCACGATGGCGTCGGCTGGCTGGGTCCAGTCGATCTGGGCTTCGTGCTTCTCGACCTTGCTGGCGTAGGTGACGCCTTCGGCGGGCTGCGGCGTGCGCACAAGGTGGCCGATGTTCGCCAGCGCCTGGACGATCAGGCGCCCGCCCAGCTCGGCCAGCCGGTCGTGCAGCCGCGCGGTGGAGTCGCTGCCGATGTCGACGGCTTCGCGCAGCAGCATGTCGCCGGTGTCGAGGCCGGCGTCCATCTGCATGATCGTGATGCCGGTCTGCGCGTCGCCGGCCTCGATGGCGCGGTGGATGGGGGCCGCGCCGCGCCAGCGCGGCAGCAGGCTGGCGTGGATGTTGAGGCAGCCGTGCGCCGGCAGGTCGAGCACCCATTGCGGCAGGATGAGGCCGTAGGCCGCGACCACCATCACGTCGGGCCGGGCCGCCAGCAGCGCGTCGTGCGCGGCTGCGGCGTCTTGCGGGTACTTGCCGTCCAGCCGCAGGCTGCGCGGCTGTGCCACCGGCCAACCGTGGGCGAGGGCGCATTGCTTGACGGGCGAGGCCTGCAGCTTCATGCCGCGGCCCGCGGGCCGGTCGGGCTGGCTCAGCACCAGCGCGATCTCATGGCCGGCGGCGGCAATGGCTTCGAGCGCGGCGCGCGCGAACTCGGGCGTGCCCGCGAAAACGACTTTCAGCGGGGTCAATCGCGGATCCGATCGAGTTCGAGGTCGTCCCCCGTGTGATAGCGGCGAACCACGCCGGTGGGATCGATGTAGATATAGAGCATGCGGCGCTCGTTCACGGCCTTGTAGCGCCAGGTCCAGACCACGCCGTCGAACGAGCTGACGCGGCTGGTTTCAAAAGGCCGGCCATAGAAGGCGAGCACGTCGTTCTGGCGCCACCGGTCGACCTTGATGTCGTGGCCGAAGCGCGCCTCGTTGAGCACCTGGGTCACGGAAACGACTTTGCCGGCGGCATCGACGTCGATGTCGATGACCTCGAAACCCGCCGGCATGCGCGAATATTGCAGGCGCTCGCCGCCGCCGTTGAGCGGATAGCGGCCCGTGGGTGCGCCCAGGCGCTGCAGGGTTTCGGCGGCGGTGGTGCCAGGCACGATGCGCGTGGGTTCGCTCGCGCAGCCCGCCAGCACGAGCCCTGCTGCGGCAAGGCCGAGGGCCCAGGGCCGCAGGGAGACGGTCACGCCCGGCCCTCTTTGGCCTCTTCGCGCTGCTGCTTGAGCAGCTTGCTCTTGATGCGGTTGCGCTTGAGCGGCGACAGGTATTCGACGAACACCTTGCCCAGCAGGTGGTCGAGCTCGTGCTGGATGCACACGGCCAGGAGGCCTTCGGCCTCGATGGTGCGCAGCTCGCCGTTCTCGTCCAGCGCCTGGACCTTGACCGAGGTGGAGCGCATGACGCCGTCGTAGATGCCCGGCACCGAGAGGCAGCCCTCTTCGTTCAACACCTTTTCGTCGCTTGCCCAGATAATTTCGGGATTGATGAGCACCAGCGGCTCGTTGCGTTCCTCGGACACGTCGATGACGACCAGCCGCTCGTGCACGTCGACCTGGGTCGCGGCCAGGCCGATGCCGCTGGCGTCGTACATGGTCTCGAGCATGTCGGCCACCAGGGCCTTGATGCGCGCGTCGACGCCCTGCACGGGCTTGGCCACCGTGTGCAGGCGCTTGTCCGGGTAACTCAGAATGATTCGTTTGGCCATGAAACAGGGAGAAAGTTGTGGCTATTTTCGCCAATTCCGCGACGCGGCGACTCCGGATCGCCTGAAAACGTTGCCCTCCCAAGGGCTTCGGGCGCAGAATTCGTAGCAAATTGTGAGATTCGTATGCACGCCGATACGCGGCGCGCTCACCCATCCAGACATGAAAAAGCTCCGAATCACTGTCCGCCAGCGCCCGCATCTTCTCGCCACGTTGGCTGCCCTTGCGGTGATCACTGGCGGCACGACGGCGGCGTGGGCGCAGAACTACCCCGTCACGCCGCAGCAGCGCGCCACCGCCCAGCAAACCGCCCAGAACGGCGTTCCGCTGAGCGAACTGGCGCCCAACGCGCCCGACGAATACACGGTCAAGCCCGGCGACACGCTGTGGGCCATCTCGCGCCTCTACCTGCTGCGCCCCTGGCGCTGGCCGGAACTGTGGGGCATGAACATCAGCGAAATCGCGAATCCGCACCGCATCTACCCCGGGCAGGTTCTCTACCTGGACAAGACTGGCGGCCGCGCACGCCTGACCATGCGCCGCGGCGCTGGCGGCAGCGCCGATGGCGGCACCATCAAGCTGTCGCCGCGCACGCGCTTCGACTCGCTGGCCGGCATGGCCCTGCCCACGCTCAACCCGAGCATCATCGAGCCCTTCCTGAGCGAGCCGATCGTGGTGGACGCCGACACGCTGCAGGCCGCGCCGCGCATCGTTGCCGGCAACGACAGCCGCGTCCTGCTGTCGCGCGGCGACCGCGCCTATGCGCGCGGCAACGCCGAGACGCCGCTGCTCGAGACGCCCGGCCCGCTGAAGAATTTCCGCGTGTTCCGCAGCGCCACGCCGCTGAAGGACCCGGGAACCGGCGAAATCCTCGGCTACGAGGCGCAGTACCTGGGCAAGGCGCAGCTGCAGCGCGGCGAATCGACCACGGTCGAGACCACCGACGACAAGGACGTCATCACCGTGGTGCCGGCCAGCATCGACATCATCGCGGCGCGCGAGGAAATCCGCGCCGGCGACCGCCTGCTGCCCGAACCGCCGCGCCAGCTGCTGAGCTATGTGCCGCGCGCGCCCTCCTCGCAGGTCGAGGGCCGCATCATCTCGGTCTACGGCAATGCGGTGCAGTTCGCGGCGCAGAACCAGGTGGTGGCCATCAACAAGGGCACGCGCGACGGCATCGACAGCGGCCACGTGCTGGCCATCCTGAAGAACGGCGAGACCATTCTCGACCGCACCGGCGCGCGCAAGGAAACCATCAAGCTGCCGAACGAACGCATCGGCCTGCTGATGGTGTTCCGGCCCTTCGAAAAGGTTTCGTACGCACTGGTGCTCGAGATCACCGACACTCCGAAGGCGGGCGACTTCCTCGTCAATCCCTGACGCTTTTTCCGCTTTCTTCTTTCTCCGCTTCATTTGGACCGAGCAGAACTCGCAGGCTGGCTGCGGCTTTCACTGACGCCGGGCATCGGCGATGGCGCCGCGCGCCGGCTGCTGGCGGCCTTCGGGCTGCCCGAGAATATCTTTGCGCAGACGGGCGAGGCGCTGCGCCAGGTCGTTTCGCCAGCGCAGGCCGACGCCCTGCACCAGCCGCTGCCGGGCCTGCAGGCCCAGCTCGACCAGACCTGGCAGTGGCTGCAGCCCGGCCACGATGACGGCGGCGCGCGCCGCCTGGTCACGCTGGGCGATGCCGCCTACCCCGCCTCGCTGCTCGAGATGGCCGACCCCCCGCTAATGCTCTACGTGCTCGGTGCCACGGACTTCGACCTGACCCAGCTCGGCCACAGCATTGCGGTGGTCGGCAGCCGCAACCCCACGCCCCAGGGCGCCGCGAATGCCCGCGCCTTTGCGCGCGCGCTGGGCGAAGCGGGCCTGCCGGTGGTGTCGGGCCTTGCGCTCGGCGTCGACGGCGCCGCGCACCAGGGCGCGCTCGATGCGGCCGGCGACATGCCGCGGCTCGCCACGGTGGCCGTGGTGGGCACCGGCCTGGACCGCGTCTATCCCGCGCGGCACCGCGACCTGGCGCACCGCATCACGCTGCAAGGGCTGATCGTGAGCGAGCTGCCGCTCGGCACGCCGCCGCTCACGCAGAACTTCCCCAAGCGCAACCGCCTCATCGCCGGCCTGGCGCGCGGCACGCTGGTGGTCGAGGCCGCGCTGGCATCGGGCTCGCTGATCACCGCGCGGCTCACCTCGGAACAAGGCAAGGAAGTGTTCGCCATTCCGGGCTCGATCCATTCGCCGCAGTCGCGCGGCTGCCATGCGCTGATCCGCCAGGGCGCGAAGCTGGTCGAATCGGTCAACGACATCCTCGAGGAGCTGCCGTCGCTGCACGCGGGCAGCGCGGCGGCGGCGCCGGCGCCGGCAGCCGCGAACGGCGATGCCGGCGCTGTGCCCGGCGCGCGCGAAGAGCCCTTGCTGGACGCGCTCGGCTTCGACCCCGTGAGCCTGGACGCGCTGAGCGCGCGCACCGGCTGGAGCGCCGCCGCGCTGCAGGCCCGGCTGCTCGAACTCGAGCTCGACGGCCACGTCGCGCGGCTGCCCGGCGGCCTGTTCCAGCGAGCAGCCATCGGCTGACGCCCGGGCCCGCTTTTTCGTGAAACACCGCGGAACCGGCTTTGCCGGGCCGCTGGTGTTGCCCCCGGTAGGGGTGGGCGAAGCGGCACGAAGTGCACGAAGCCTGGGGGCGAGCCACATTTCCTCGGCTATATTGGGCCCATGTTCGAAGTGCTCGTGTTTGTCTACGAAAACTATTGGCGCGGCGATGCCTGCCCCGAACCCCATCAACTGGGCCGCAAGCTCAGCGCCCACGGCTTCGAGCCCGAAGAAATCCGCGATGCGCTTCACTGGCTCGACGGCCTGAGCCTTGCCACGCAGGGCATGCAGCTCGAACGAAGTCCCGGCGACGACGCCGTGGCCACGGTCACGCTGCGCGGCGCGCCCGAAGCGGCCCTGCCCCAGTCGGACAACGCCATGCGGGTCTACTCGCAGGCCGAGCAGGAGCACCTGGGCGCCGACTGCCTGGGCTTCATCCGCTTTCTCGAATCATCGAACGTGCTGTCCTGCGGCCTGCGCGAGATCGTCATCGAGCGCGCCATGGCGGCGCCGGGCGATCCGGTCGCGCTCGACGAGCTCAAGATCATCGTGCTGATGGTGCACTGGAGCACCGGCATCGAGCCCGATGCGCTGGTGCTCGACGAACTCTGCGAAAGCCGCGAAGGCCGCGTCGCACACTAGTTCAGCAGCCGCTCGGGATTGGCGTCGAGCTTGGCCAGCGCCTCGCGCGTGGCGCGCACCGTGAGCGTTTCTTCCTCGGCCGGCACCAGAAGGCCGGCCTGCAGGTAGCTGGCCAGCCGGCCGACCTGGATCAGGAAGCTGCGGCCGTCGGCCGAGGCGAACAGGTGCAGCTGCTTGCGGTCGCTGCGCCAGACGAACTGCACCTGGCTCACGCGGTCGTTGTGGTCGAGCATGAACCAGTTGCCGACCTCCAGTTCGTGGGCCCACGCGAGCATGTCTTCGGCCGGAACGCCGCCCATGGTGTCGGCCACGACCTCGATCGAGGCCGCATCCACGCCCAGCAGCAGTTCGATGCTGTTCGCATCGAGCGGCAGGCTGGAGGCGCCGCCGTCGTCGCTGACGAAATCTTCCAGGTGCGCGAGGCGCTCGGCCATGGCCTCGATCTTGGCCGCGGGAATGGCTTCGGTCTTCGACAGGAAGGCGTCGGACAGGGTGGCGCCGATGGCCTTGATGTGGGCCTCCTGCGGCTCGTCGATGATGCCCAGCAGGTTCATGCCCAGGCGCAGGCGCTGCAGCAGCTGCGGCAGGTCCTGGATCACGCGGGCGCGGTCGGCGCGGTTGGGCTTGGCGCTGGCCGCCCACACGAGCTCGGAGGCCACGCGCTTGAGCATCACCGTCTGCTCGCCCTGCGCGCCGTAGCGCAGCGCGGCAATCGCCAGCACCTCGGCCCAGACCTTGAAGAGAAACTCGCGGATCTCCTCGCGCACCGGCATGTCGTTGAGCATCTTGCGCAGCTCGATGGTGTACTGGATCGCCATCGTTTCCTTCTGCTCGACCTGCTGCGCCACGCTCATGACGCGCTGGGTGGCGTCGCTTTGCGTGAGATAGCGGTTGAGGAAGGCGACGAACTCGTCGAACACCAGCTTGAAGACGCGCTGGCCGGTTTCGGGATACTGCTCGATCACCTGCACCACGCGGCGGATCTCGCCCTCGAGCGCGCTGCCCGAGATGGCGGCGGCATCGAAGCCCATCACGCAGGAGCCCATGCGGTCGATCAGCATGCGCGCGGGGTGCTGCAGCGTGCCGAAGAACTCGGGCTCGGCAATGGCCACGCGCAGCACCGGCATCTGCAGGCGGGCAAACCACACGCGCGCCGAGAAAGGAATGCGCTCCTCGGCGAGGATGGCCTGGAACATGAGCGCCACGATCTCGACCGTGGCCTTGTCGGCGGTGGTGGGCGCCCTTTTCTTGAGCTCGGTGCTGCGCCGCCGGAGGTCGACCGCGGTCTGCTGGATCAGGGTGGCCTGCTCCGCGGAGCCCGGCACCGAACCCTGCATGTACTGCGAGGCAGCCACCCGGTAGGCGGCCTCGGCTTCGGCGATCGCGCCGACAAAGGTCCGGGAGACGGCGCGGGCGCCCCCGGCGCCGGTCGCGCCGGCGACGGCCGCATGGCCGTCCATTCCCGTCGTCGTCATCGAGGGCGAAGGCGAGGCCGGCGGCTCCGCGCCGATGCGGGCGGCGACGAAGCGCTTGAGGCTCAGGAGCGCCGTCTGCGCGCGCTGGCGGGCGACCATCAGCGGCGAGCCGCCCGTGGTGAAGGCCGGCGCGGCGCCCGGGCGCTGCACGGCGCCGCCGGCGTAGGGCGATGCCGGCATCGTCGCCGGCCCGGTGGGACTGACGCTGCCGGTGCTGCTGCCGGTGCGGCGGACAAAGCTCTTGAGATCGATTTCGGGCATCACGCCCCGGGAGACCAGGAAGGCGTTGGCGTCTTCGTAGGCCTTGACGACCACGCCGACGAGCTGCTGCTGCACGGTGTCCTGCACGCGGGCCCAGAGCGCGCGACTCAGGCCGGCCGCCAGCCACTGGTCCACCAGCAGCCGGGCCAGCGTTTCGGGCCTGAGCACGTCGTGGGCGTCGAGTTCCGCGGTGCCTTCCAGGAACTGGATGCGCAGCCGCAGGTCGCTGAGTTCGAAGCTGGCCTTGTCGTGGATCAGCTGCGCGAGGCGCGACGACAGGATGCTGCTCTCCATGGCATCGTCGCCGATGAGTTCGAGCCGCAGCTTCGCGGCCGGCGCAGCGGGCGCCGCACCCGCTGTAGCGTCCACCGACTTGCGCCAGCCCGCCTGCGCGAGCGACACCCATTGCGAGGCCTGGCCCTGGAACGCCACGAAGTCGTCGCGGCTCTCCTGCATGGTGCGCGCACTGCCGATTTCCGAGGCCTGCTGCGTCAGGCGGTCCCGTATCGCCTGCGCCAGCGGGACGATGACGCCCTCGGTGGCACGCACGAAGCGCTCGCGCGTCTCGCGTGCGAGCTGCAGGGAAGAGGCGGACCGCGCAGTGCTCATTGAAGGATCAGGAAGGCCAATGGGACTCTATTTTTCGGCGAAAGCCGAAAGCTTGCATCGGCAAGCGCCACCGCATAAGTGTGCATCACCTGCGGCATGGTTGCGGGCTTGCGCGGTGCGGTCCCCTTGATCCGGCGCAATCAGACCACGGCGCCGGCGTTCGGGTCGTCCTCGGAGCCGCCGTCGCGCTTGGTCGGGCCGCCCTTGATCAGGTCTTCGCGCTTGATGCCCAGCCACATGGCAATGGCCGCCGCCACGAAGCAGGACGAGTAGATGCCAAAGCAGATGCCGATGGTCAGCGCCAGCGCAAAGTAGTGCAGCGTCGGGCCGCCGAAGAAGAACATCGAGAGCACCACCAGCTGCGTCGAGCCGTGCGTGATGATGGTGCGGCTGATGGTCGAGGTGATTGCGTTGTCGATGATCTCGACGGTGTTCATCTTGCGGTAGCGCCGGAAGTTCTCGCGCACCCGGTCGAAGATCACGACCGACTCGTTGACCGAATAGCCCAGCACCGCCAGCACCGCCGCCAGCACCGCGAGCGAGAACTCCCACTGGAAGAAGGCGAAGAAGCCCAGGATGATGACCACGTCGTGCAGGTTGGCGAGCACGGTGGCAAGCGCAAACTTCCATTCGAAGCGGATCGCCAGGTAGATCATGATGCCCACCACCACCATGCCGAGCGCCTTGAGCCCGTTGGTGGTGAGCTCCTCGCCGACCTGCGGGCCGACCACCTCGATGCCGCGCTGCGTGGCCGAGGGATCGACCGTCTTGAGCGCCTGCATCACCTGTGCGCTCTGCTGGTCGGAGTTCATGCCCTTTTGCGCCGGCAGGCGGATCTGCACGTCGCGCGAGGTGCCGTAGCTTTGCACCTGCACGTCGGGGTAGCCGAGCTTGCCGATGGCCTCGCGCACCTTGCCGATGTCGGCCGACTGCTGGTAGGCCACCTCCATCACGGTGCCGCCCGTGAACTCCACCGACAGGTGCAGCCCGCGGTGCAGCAGGAAGAACACCGCCAGCGCGAAGGTGACGAAGGAGATGATGTTCAGCACCAGCGCGTGGCGCATGAACGGGATGGTCTTGTGGATGCGGAAGAATTCCATGGCGCTTGTCCTTGACCTTTACTTGCCTTCAGCCACGGCCGTGCCGTCGGTCTTGGGGCGCCAGACCGTGCCGATCGACACCGTCTTGAGCTTCTTCTTCTGGCCGTACCAGAAGTTCACGAGGCCGCGCGAGAAGAACACGGCCGAGAACATCGAGGTGACGATGCCGATGCAGTGCACCACCGCGAAGCCGCGCACCGGCCCCGAGCCGAAGGCCAGCAGCGCGATGCCCGCGATCAGCGTGGTCACGTTGGAGTCGAGGATCGTGCCCCAGGCGCGGTCGTAGCCGGCGTGGATGGCCGCCTGCGGCGAGGCGCCGTTGCGCAGCTCCTCGCGCACGCGCTCGTTGATCAGCACGTTGGAGTCGATGGCCACGCCGATGGCCAGCGCCATGGCCGCGATGCCGGGCAGCGTGAGCGTGGCCTGCAGCATCGAGAGAATGGCGACCAGCAGCATCAGGTTGACGGCCAGCGCGATCGACGAGAACAGGCCGAACAGCGCGTAGTAGGCGCACATGAACACCATGATGGCCAGGAAGCCATACATCACGCTCTTGAAGCCCTTCTCGATGTTGTCGGCGCCCAGGCTCGGGCCGATGGTGCGTTCCTGGATGATTTCCATCGGCGCGGCCAGCGAGCCGGCGCGCAGCAGCAGCGCGAGGTCGTTGGCCTCGACCACGGTCATCGAGCCGGAAATCTGGAAGCGGTTGCCGAGCTCGCCATTGATCGACGGGGCCGTGAGCACTTCGCCCTTGCCCTTCTCGAAGATCAGCATGGCCATGCGCTTCTTGTAGTTCTCGCGGCTCACGTCGCGCATGATGCGGCCGCCCTTGGCGTCCATGGTCAGGTCGACCTTGGGCTGGTTGCTCTGCTGGTCGAAGCCGGGCTGCGCGTCGGTGAGGTTCTCGCCGGTGACGAGCACCTGCTTCTTCACGATCACGGGACGGCCGTTGCGCTCGAGGAACTTCTCGGAGCCGAAGGGCACCGGTCCGCCGCTGAGCTCGGCCGCGCGGCCTTCGGCGCTTTCGTCTACCAGGCGCATCTCGAGCGTGGCGGTGCGCCCCAGGATGTCCTTGGCCTTGGCCGTGTCCTGCACGCCGGGCAGCTGCACCACGATGCGGTCCAGGCCCGACTGCTGGATCACCGGCTCGGCCACGCCGAGTTCGTTGATCCGGTTGTGCAGCGTGGTGATGTTCTGCTTGAGCGCCGCGTCCTGGAGCCGGCGCGCGGCTTCGGGCTTGATGGTGGCCACGAGGCGCCAGTTGCTGCCGTCCTGGCTGTCGGTGGTGGCGAGGTCCTGGAACTGGTCCTGGATCAGGCGCTTGGCCGCTTCGAGCGCGGCCGCGTCGCGGAACAGGACCTCGATGGTTTGGCCGTTGCGGCTCACCGAGGTGCCGCGGATGCCCTTGTCGCGGAAGGTGGTGCGCAGGTCGCTCGCGAAGGATTCGGCCTTCTTGTCGATGGCGCCCTTCATGTCGACCTGCAGCAGGAAGTCGACGCCGCCGCGCAGGTCCAGGCCCAGGTACATCGGGAACGCATGCAGCGACGTGAGCCAGGCCGGCGAACGCGAGACCAGGTTCAGCGCCACCACGTAGGGTGGATCGGCCGGATCGGGCACCAGCGTGCGCTGCAGGGTGTCGCGCGCCTTGAGCTGCTCGTCGGGCGTGGCGAAGCGCGCGCGCAGCGAGCCGGCCTCGAGCGTGAGCAGGTCGGGCGCGAGCCCGGCGGCCTTGAGCGCCTCCTCGACCCGGCTCTGGGTGGCCGCGTCGACCTTGACGGTGGACTTGGCCGCGGACACCTGCACGGCAGGCGCCTCGCCGAAGAAGTTCGGCAGGGAATAGATCAACCCCACAAGCAGCACGATCACGATGATCGCGTACTTCCAGACCGGATAACGGTTCATGAGAAAGCGCTTTTCAGAAACAGGACACCGGCGTGACTTGAGGCCATGCGCCACGAAGCGCAAGGCCGAGCCGCGCGTTGATTGCTGGGCTTACTGCTTGACGGCGCCCTTGGGCAGGACCTGGACCACAGCGCTGCGCTGGATCTTGATCTCCACGCCATTGGCGATTTCGAGGCCGAGGTACTGGTCGCCGAGCGAAGTGATCTTGCCGAGCACGCCGCCGGCGGTGGCCACTTCGTCGCCCTTGGCCAGCGCCTCGATCATGGCGCGGGCTTCCTTCTGGCGCTTCATTTGCGGGCGGATCATCACGAAATACAGCACCACGAACATCAGCACCAGGGGCAGCATGCTGCCCAGCGAGGACAGCATGTCGCCACCGCCGGAAGCTGCGGGTGCGGTCTGGGCGAAAGCAGAGGAAATGAACAAGAGAGTCTCCAGCAGAGAGAAGAGAGGAATGTCAGAAGCGCGGACCGGGCCCGCGGTTCCGCGGCCCCGGGGAAAAGGCCGCGAGTCAGAGCTTGAGGCGGCCTCGGCCGCGCGCAGCAGCGGGCATTGTATTCGTGGCAATGCCCCACTCCGCGCGCTTATCCGGCGCGCGGAGCGGGGCTTTCCACGGGCTCCGGTCGCTATCTTTTCAGAAGCAAACGCCCGAGGCGGGGGGCCGCCGGGCCGCGCCCCGCGCCGGAATCACGCGGCGGCGCGCTGCGCCTGCTGCGGATGGCGCCACTTGGCGAGCAGCTCGCTCCAGCGGGTGCGGGCCGCGGCAAGGTTGCGCTCCTTCACGTGGCCGTAGCCGCGGATCTGCTCGGGCAGGCTCGCGATCTCCAGCGCCAGCGCATGGTTCTCGGCGCGAAGGCCAGCCATCACTTCCTCGATGCTCGCGCGGTACTCGCCGATGAGCGCGCGCTCGGTCCTGCGCTCTTCGGTGCGCCCGAAGATGTCCAGGGCCGTGCCGCGCAGGCCCTTGAGCCGGGCCAGCAGCCTGAAGCCGGCGAGCATCCAGGGGCCGAACTTCTGCTTCTGCAGCTGGCCCTTGGCGTTCTTCCTGGCGATGATGGGCGGCGCGAGGTGGTAGTTGAGCTTGAAGTCGCCCTCGAACATGCCCTCGACGCGGTCGAGGAACGAACGGTCGGCATGCAGCCGCGCCACTTCGTACTCGTCCTTGTACGCCATGAGCTTGAACAGGTAGCGCGCCACCGTTTCGGCCAGCGCGGTCTTGCCCAGTGCCGACTCGGCCTGCCGGACCTTGTCCACGAACTGCCGGTATTCCTCGGCATAGGCCGCGTTCTGGTAGCCCGTGAGGAATTCGACCCGGCGCGCCACCAGGCTTTCGACGGTCTCGCGCTTCTTGAACTCGATCACCTGGCCCGGGCGCAGGCGCTTTTGCAGCTCGTCCGGATGGACGGCCGCCTGGCGGCCCCATGCGAAGGCGGTCTTGTTGTTCTCGACCGCCACCGCGTTGAGCTCGATGGCGCGCAGCAGCGACTCGAGCGCCAGCGGAATCCAGCCCTTTTGCCAGGCAAAGCCCAGCAGCATCGGGTTGGCATAGAGGCTGTCACCCATCAGCGTGGTGGCCGCGGCATCGGCATCGAAGGTGCCGAGCGCGTCGGCGCCCACGGCGCGCGCGATCTGGCTGGCGCAGTCGTCCTGCGGGTTCACCCAGTTGGCGTTGCGCACGAAGGCGGCGGTGGGCGTGCTGTGCGTATTGAGCGCCACGTGCGTGCGCCCTTCGCGCATGCGCGCCAGGGTTTCGGCGTTGACGGCCACCAGCGGATCGGCCGCCAGAATCAGGTCGGCTGCGGCGGTGCCCACGCGCGTGGTGCGGATCGCCTCCTGCGACTGGCCGATCAGCGCATGGCTCCAGGTGGCGCCGCCCTTTTGCGCGAGGCCGGCCGCGTCCTGCGTGACGATGCCCTTGCCCTCGATGTGCGCCGCCATGCCCAGCAGCTGGCCGATGGTGATGACGCCCGTGCCGCCGACGCCGGCCACCACGATGCCCCACACCTGGTCCTGCGCCAGCACCGGCACGGCCGGCTCGGGCAGCGGGCCGAGTGCGAGCGGCGAATCGGCCTTGTCCCGGGCCTTCTTCTTGAGCTGCCCGCCCTCGACCGTGACGAAGCTGGGGCAGAAGCCCTTGAGGCAGCTCATGTCCTTGTTGCAGCTGCTCTGGTTGATGGTGCGCTTGCGGCCGAACTCGGTTTCCAGCGGCTCGACCGACAGGCAGTTGCTCTGCACGCTGCAGTCGCCGCAGCCTTCGCAGACCAGCTCGTTGATGACCACGCGCTTGGCCGGATCGACGGCCGTGCCCCGCTTGCGGCGGCGGCGCTTCTCGGTGGCGCACGTCTGGTCGTAGATGATGGCGGTGGTGCCGGCGATCTGGCGGAATTCGCGCTGGACCTCGTCGAGCAGGTCGCGATGCTTGACCGCCACATGGTCGCCCGGGATGTTCACGCCCTCGTACTTCTCGGGCTCGTCGGTCACGATGACGACCTTCTTGGCGCCCTCGGCATGCAGGCTCTCGGCGATCTGCAGCACCGAGTGGCCCTCGGGCCGCTCGCCGACCTGCTGGCCGCCGGTCATGGCCACGGCATCGTTGTAGAGGATCTTGTAGGTGATGTTCACGCCGGCCGCGATGCTCTGGCGGATCGCGAGCAGGCCGCTGTGGAAGTAGGTGCCGTCGCCCAGGTTCGCAAAGATGTGCTGGTCGGTGGTGAAAGGCTGCTGGCCCACCCACGGCACGCCCTCGCCGCCCATCTGCGTGAAGCCGATGGTGGAGCGGTCCATCCAGGTGGCCATGAAGTGGCAGCCGATGCCGCCCATCGCGCGCGAGCCCTCGGGCACCACGGTGCTGGTGTTGTGCGGGCAGCCCGAGCAGAACCAGGGCTGGCGGTCGGCGCCCTGCACGCCGCCCACCTTGAGCACTTCCATCGAGCGCTCCTTGGCTTCGAGGATGGCCATCTGGGCGTCGATGCGCGCGCGCATGTCTGCGCCGGCCTGCTCCAGGATGCCGAGCTTGCGCAGGCGCTGCGCAATCGCCTTGGCGATCAGCGCCGGGTTCAGGTCGGCGTTGGCGCGCAGCAGCGTGTTGGCGGTGGGGTTGGGCATGGCCCATTCGCCGCCGGAGAAATCGCCGTCGAGCTCGTTGAACTTGCCGAGCACGGTGGGGCGCACGTCGGCGCGCCAGTTGTAGAGCTCTTCCTTCAGCTGGTATTCGATGACCTGGCGCTTTTCTTCGACCACCAGGATCTCCTGCAGGCCGGTGGCGAAGTCGCGCGTGAGCTGCGCCTCCAGCGGCCACACCACGCCCACTTTGTGGAGCCGGATGCCCAGCTGGCGGCAGGTGGCGTCGTCCAGGCCCAGGTCGATCAGGGCCTGGCGGGTGTCGTTGTAGGCCTTGCCGCTGGCCATGATGCCGAAGCGGTCGTTCGGGCCTTCGATCACGTTGTGGTTCAGCCGGTTGGCGCGGACGTAGGCGAGCGCGGCATACCACTTGTAGTGCATGAGGCGCGCTTCCTGCTCGAGCGCGTGGTCGGGCCAGCGGATGTGCAGGCCGCCGGGCGGCATCTGGAAATCGGTGGGAATGACGATCTCGACGCGGTCCGGGTCGATCATGGCCGTGGCGCTCGACTCGACGATTTCCTGGATCGTCTTCATGCCCGACCAGATGCCCGAGAAGCGGCTCATCGCAAAGGCGTGAATGCCCAGGTCCAGGATTTCCTGCACGTTGGCCGGAAAGAACACCGGCGTGCCGCAGGCCTTGAAGATGTGGTCGCTCTGGTGCGCGGCCGTGCTGCTCTTGGAAATGTGGTCGTCGCCCGCCACCGCAATCACGCCGCCCCACGCGGTGGTGCCCGCCATGTTGGCGTGCTTGAAGACGTCGGAGCAGCGGTCCACGCCCGGGCCCTTGCCATACCAGATGCCGAAGACGCCGTCGAACCTGTTGGTGCCCGCGGGCGAGAAGCCCAGCTGCTGGGTGCCCCAGAGCGCAGTGGCGGCGAGTTCTTCGTTCACGCCGGGCTGGAAGACGATGTTCTGTTCCTTCAGGAACTTGCTGGCCTTCCACAGCGCCTGGTCGTAGCCGCCGAGCGGGGAACCGCGGTAGCCGCTGATGAAGCCCGCGGTGTTCTTGCCGGCCTGCTTGTCGCGCAGGCGCTGCAGCATCGGCAGCTTGACCAGCGCCTGGACGCCGCTCATGAAGGCCCGGCCGTAGTCGAGGCTGTATTTGTCGTCGAGCGTGACCGTTTCGAGGGCCTTGCGAATGTGCTCCGGCAGCGGTGCGTTCATTGTTGTCTGTCTCCGTGTGGCAGGGCCTTTTGGGCCTGGCTGATGGGGTGTGGGTCTGTGCCCGGGTCGGGCGCGAGCCCATGATCACGCAAAGTGTATGCCGGGGTGCGCGACAGGTGTTTGCGTTCTGTGCCCCAAAAAAGCGGCTTCCAGGAAGAATCTTGCTTAATATCGCCATCCATGGAAAGCATTGACAAGTTCGACCTCGCAATCCTGCAAGAACTGCAGGCCGATGGCCGCCTCACCAACGCCGAGCTTGCGCAGCGCGTGGGGCTCTCGGCCGCGCCCTGCTGGCGCCGCGTGCGCGCGCTGGAGGAAGCCGGCTTCATCAAGGGCTACCACGCCGAGATCGACCGCCACAAGATCGGGCTGGGCGTGCTCGCTTTCGTGCGCGTGGACACCGAGCGCGTCACCAACGATGCAACGCTGAAACTGGAGGACGCGATCCGCAAGCTGCCCGAGGTGGTGGCCTGCCACTACATCAGCGGCACCGGCACCTTCGAGCTGCAGGTGGTGGCGCAGGACCTGGACAGCTTCTCGGCCTTCGCGCGCCAGCACCTCATGAACCTGCCGAACGTGAAAGACCTGCACACCAGCTTCTCGCTGGGCGAGGTGAAGGCCAGCAGCGCCTGGCCGCTCGGGCACCTGGCGCGCTAGCGGCAACCTAGAATTCCCGCCCACCCATATACACACACCGCCAGCCGGCGGATCAAGTCGAAGAGGACCCCGCAATGAACCCCATCCGCCGCGCCCTGGCGCTCGGCCTTGCCGCCGCCACGCTCGCCCTCGGCGCCCAGGCCCAGAACCGCGAACTCATCGTGGCCTCCAGCGCCACCTACGCGCCCTTCGCGTTCGAGAACAAGGACAAGCAGATCGTCGGCTTCGACATCGACATCATCAACGCCATCGCCAGGCAGCAGGGCCTGAAGATCAAGGTCGTGAACACGCCGTTCACCGGCATCTTCGGCGCGCTCAACAATGGCGACGTCGATCTCGTGATCTCGGGCGTCACCATCAACGAGAAGCGCAAGCAGAGCTACGACTTCACGCCGCCCTACTTCGCGGCGCGCCAGCTGATCGCGCTGCCCAAGAACAGCACGGTCGCCTCGCTGAAGGACCTCGCGGGCAAGAAGATTGCCGTGGTGAGCGCCTCCACGGCCGACGACATCGCCTCGCGCGAGTTCGGCAAGACCAGCCCCAACATCCGCCGATTCGAGAGCACGCCGCTCATCATTTCCGAGCTGGCCGGCGGCGGCGTCGATGCCGCCATGGGCGACAACGGCGTGATCGCCTACCGCGTTGCGCAAAACCCCGAGCTGAAGACCATCGACGACAAGTCCTTCCCCGAGGAAGGCTTCGGCATCGTCGTGAAGAAGGGCGACAAGGCGCTGCTCGACAAGCTCACGGCCGGCCTGGCCGCGATCCGCGCCGACGGCAGCTACGCCACCATCTACAAGAAGTGGTTCAACAAGGACCCGAACGCGCGATGAGCGCGGCCGGTCCGAGCGCGAGGGCGCAATAGATGGAACAGCCGATCCTTCTGTTCGGATGGTTCCGCTGGGACATCCTGGTCGAATACAAGGACCTGTTCTGGCAGGGCGCCTGGATGACGCTGCGCATGACGGTGGTGTGCGTGCTGCTGGGTTCGAGCTGGGGCCTGTGCCTGGCGCTCGCGCGGCTCGCCCGGCCGCGCCATGCGCCCTGGAGCTGGGTGGCGCGCTTCTTCCTGCGCTGGCCGGCCACGGTGTACGTGAGCTTCTTCCGCGGCACCCCCTTGTTCGTGCAGATCCTCTTGATCCACTTCGCGGTGATGCCGGTGTTCATCCATCCGGCGACCGGCCTGCTGATCAGCGGCGACCTGGCGCGCGAGCTCAAGCAGGAGCATGGCGCGCTGATCTCGGGCGTGGTGGCGCTCACGCTCAATTCGGCGGCCTACATCTCGGAGGTGTTCCGCGCCGGCATCCAGTCGATCTCGCGCGGGCAGTTCGACGCCGGCCGCTCGATCGGCTTCACGCCCCTGCAGGTGATGCGCTACGTGGTGCTGCCGCAGGCCTTCAGGCGCATGCTGCCGCCGCTGGGCAACAACGCGATCGCGCTGCTGAAAGACACCTCGCTGGTCTCGGCCATCGGGCTGGCCGAGCTGGCCTACGCCGCGCGCACGGTGGCCGGCGCCTATGCGCGCTACTGGGAGCCGTACCTCGCGATCTCGGTGGTGTACTGGGTGATGACGCTCGTGCTCACGACGATGCTGCGCCGGCTCGAGCACCGGCTGGCGCGCAGCGACAGGGGATAGGCACAATCGGGCGACATGCCGCCGATTTCGCCCGAAGAAACACCCATTCCCCCCTCCCGGCCGCAGCCGCCGAAGCTCGCAGCGCTCGAGCCGCTCAAGCTGCCCGTGTTCCGCATGCTGTGGAGCACCTGGCTCATCGCCAACATCTGCATGTGGATGAACGACGTGGCGGCGGCGTGGATGATGACCTCGCTGACCACCTCGCCGATCTGGGTGGCGCTGGTGCAGTCGGCCTCGACCCTGCCGGTGTTCCTGCTGGGCCTGCCCAGCGGGGCGCTGGCCGACATCCTCGACCGCCGGCGCTGGCTGATGGCCACGCAGTTCTGGCTGGCGGGCACGGCCATCGTGCTGTGCGCGGCCATTGCCATGGACCTGATGACCGCGCCGCTGCTGCTGGCGCTCACCTTTGCCAACGGCATCGGCCTGGCGCTGCGCTGGCCGGTGTTCTCGGCCATCGTGCCCGAGCTGGTGCCGCGGCCGCAATTGCCGGCGGCGCTGGGCCTGAACGGCATCGCGATGAACGCCTCGCGCATCATCGGCCCGCTCACGGCCGGCATGCTGATTGCCAGCGCGGGCAGCGTCTGGGTGTTCGCGCTCAACGCGGTGCTGTCGGTGGCCTCGGGCTTCGTGGTGCTGCGCTGGCGGCGCGAGCACACGCCCAATCCGCTGGGCCGCGAAAAACTCATCAGCGCGATGCGCGTGGGCGTGCAGTTCGTCTGGCAGTCGCAGCGCATGCGGGCCGTGCTCTCGCGCATCACGATCTTCTTCTTCCATTCCACCGCCCTGCTCGCGCTGCTGCCGCTGCTGGCGCGCAACCTCAAGGGCGGCGGCGCCGCCACCTTCACGCTGCTGCTGGCCGCCATGGGCGCGGGCGCGATCATCGCGGTGCTGTTCCTGCCGCGGCTGCGCCAGGCGCTCGGGCGCGACCAGCTGGTGCTGCGCGGCACGGTGCTGCAGTCGCTCGCCACCGCGGTGATGGCCTTCGCGCCCAACGCCTGGGTGGCGGTGCCCGCGATGTTCTTCGGCGGCATGGCCTGGATCACGGTGGCCAACTCGCTCTCGGTGTCGGCCCAGCTCGCGCTGCCCGACTGGGTGCGCGCGCGCGGCATGTCGACCTACCAGATGGCGATCATGGGCGCGAGCGCGATCGGCGCGGCGCTCTGGGGCCAGGTGGCCACCGTCACCGACCTGCGCTCCAGCCTCGAGATCGCCGCCGCGAGCGGCACCCTGCTGATGCTGGCGGCGCTGCGCTGGGTCACCGACGTCTCGGGCGAGGAAGCCGACATGAGCCCGGCGCGTGCCGGCTGGGCCGCGGGCCCGCCGGCGGAAACGCCGGAGGAAAACGGCCGCGTGGTCATCACCATCGAATACATGATCGACCCCGCGCGCGCGGCCGCCTTCCACCTGGTGATGCACCAGACCCGGCGCGCGCGCCTGGGCCAGGGCGCCATCGGCTGGGAACTGCTGCACGACATCGCGGAGCCGGGCCGCTACCTGGAAGAGATCGTGGACGAAAGCTGGACCGACCACCTGCGCCGCTTCAACCGCGCCACGGCCGCCGACATGGCGCTGCGCGAGCGGCGGCTGGCCTTCCACATCGGCGAGTCGCCGCCGGTGGTGACGCGCTACGTGGTGAAGCGCTGAGCGACCGGCAGCGGCTTCAGTGGAAGAACTGCAGCCGCGTGAGGAAGGTATGGCCGCCCTCTGCCGCCATCAGCCCGACCAGCACCAGCAGGCACAGGGGCGGCACCAGGATGGCATAGACCAGCGACAGCCGCTCCCAGGCCATGTGCATGAAGACCGCGACGATCAGCCCCGCCTTCAGCAGCATGAAAGTGATGATCAGGGCCCAGCGCAGGTACCCCTGGAAATGGAAGTAGTCGACCAGGTAGGACATCGTGCTGAGCACGAACAGCAGCCCCCAGATCTTGAGATAGAGGCTGATCGGATGTTGCTGGCCTGCGACGGGGTCCATGATGGTCCTCACCAGAGATAGAACAGCGCAAAGATGAACACCCACACCAGGTCCACGAAGTGCCAGTACAGCCCGGCGATCTCGACGATCTGGTAGTTGCCGGCCTTGTCGTAGTCGCCGCGCAAGAGCTTGAAGGCCACGGTGAACAGGAAGACCACGCCGGCCGACACGTGCAGCCCGTGGAAGCCCGTGATCATGAAGAAGGCCGAGCCGAATTGCGCGGCCCCCATCGGATTGCCCCAGGGCCGCACGCCCTCCTCGAGGATCAGCTTGGACCACTCGAAGGCCTGCATGCCGACGAAGATTTCGCCGCAGGTCGCGGTCACGAGCATCAGCGTGGCGGCGTTCACGCGGTCGCGGCGGTAGGCGAAATTGACCGCCATCGCCATCGTGCCGCTGCTGCTGATGAGCACGAAGGTCATGATCGCGATCAGCAGCAGCGGGATGTCGGCGCCCCCCACATGGAGCGCGAACACCTCGCTCGGGCTGGGCCACGGCACGGTGGTCGAGGCGCGCACCGTCATGTAGCCGGTCAGGAAGCAACTGAAGACGAAGGTGTCGCTGAGCAGGAAGATCCACATCATCGCCTTGCCCCACGACACGTGGAAGGCCTGGCGGTCGGAGGACCAGTCGGCTATCAGCCCGCGCCAGCCGCTGGCGGCGAGGCTCGGACTCAAGGGCCTTGCGGCGATCGTTGCGGTGTTGTTCATGGGACGCCTCCTCAGGATGTGCCGCAGATGAAGCGCGCCACCTCCGGCGTCACCCAGCCCAGCAGCGCGAACAGCACCAGCCACACCGCCAGCATGAAGTGCCAGTAGCGCGCGCACAGCGCAATGCGCCATGCGGCCCGGGCCGGATCGGGCCATGCGGCGTTCGCCGTCCAGGCCCACCCGACCAGCCCGCCCGCCAGGTGGAGCCCGTGCATGGCGGTCAACAGGTAGAAGAAGCTGCCCGCCGGATTGCCGGCCGGCATCACCTGCGCGCTCAGCAGCGCCTGCCAGGCCCACAGCTGCGCGCCCAGGAAGGCCACTGCGAAGAGGCCGCCGGCGAGCAGCAGGCGGCGGGCCCGCATCGGGGCGCGACGGCGCGCTGCGCCGCCGGCCCATTGCAGCGCCGTGCCGCCCGCCACCAGCAGCGCCGAACTGAGCCAGAGCTGCCACGGCAGCGCGATCGTCATCGAATCGTCGCCGCCCATGCGCATCACGTAGGCCACGATGAAGAGCGAGAACAACGCGGTGGCCACGCCCATGAAGACCCACAGGCCGATGCTGGCCGCGCTCGCGTGCGCGTCGCGAGGCAGGCCGCCGCGGAGGCTCCAAGCGGTGCCCGCGCTCATGCCGGCGCTCCCCGGACCTCGCTCTGGCCCTGCGGCTCGGGCTCCCCGGGCCCGGCTTCCGGCGGGGCGTTCTGCGGTATGAAATCCTCCGCCGCACCCGGCTCTCCATAGGCATAGGCCCACCGGTAGACCACCGGCAGCCGCGGCCCCCAGTTGCCGTGGCCCGGCGGCGTGGCGGGCGTCTGCCATTCGAGCGAGGCGGCGCGCCATGGATTGGCGTCGGCCCGCTGCCCGCGCCGGGCGCTCCAGGCGAGATTGGCGATGAACAGCAGCTGCGCCACGCCGACGATCAGCGCGACCACGGTGATGAACGTGTTCAGGCTGAATGCCGAGGGCGGGATGAACGCGTAGCCGTCGAAGTTGTAGTAGCGCCGCGGCATGCCCAGCACGCCCAGGTAGTGCATCGGAAAATAGATCAGGTAGGTGCCGAGGAAGGTGATCCAGAAATGCAGCCGGCCGAGCCGGTCGTCGAGCATGCGGCCCGTGACCTTGGGGAACCAGTGGTAGATGCCGCCGAACACCACCAGCAGCGGCGCCACGCCCATCACCATGTGGAAGTGCGCCACCACGAAATAGGTGCCCGACAGCGGAATGTCCACGCTCACGTTGCCGAGGAACAGGCCCGTGAGCCCGCCGATCAGGAAGGTGCACAGGAAGGCCAGCGCGAACAGCATCGGCACCGTCAGGTGGATGTCGCCGCGCCACAGCGTCAGGATCCAGTTGTAGACCTTGATCGCGGTGGGCACCGCGATGATCAGCGTGGTGGTCGCGAAGAAGAAGCCGAAGTACGGGTTCATGCCGCTCACGAACATGTGGTGCGCCCACACCACCACGCTGAGCGCGCCGATGGCGACGATGGCCCACACCATCATGCGGTAGCCGAAGATGCACTTGCGCGCGTGCACGCTGATCAGGTCGGACACGATGCCGAAGGCCGGCAGCGCCACGATGTAGACCTCCGGATGGCCGAAGAACCAGAACAGGTGCTGGAACAGCAGCGGGCTGCCGCCCTTGTAGCCCGTCACCTGGCCCATCGACACCAGCGCCGGCATGAAGAAGCTGGTGCCCAGCGTGCGGTCGAGCAGCAGCATCACGCCGCTGACGAACAGCGCCGGGAAGCCGAGCAGCGCGAGGATGGTGGCCACGAAGATGCCCCACACCGTGAGCGGCATGCGCAGCAGCGTCATGCCTTCGCAGCGTGCCTGCAGCACGGTGGTCACGTAGTTGAGGCCGCCCATCGTGGTCGCCACGATGAAGATGAGCAGCGACACCAGCATCAGCACGATGCCGCCCGCATGGCCCGGCGTGCCGGGCAGGATCGACTGCGGCGGGTACAGCGTCCAGCCCGCGCCGGTCGGTCCGCCCGCGACGAAGAAGCTCGCCATCAGGACCACCACCGACAGCAGGTAGACCCAGAAGCTCAGCATGTTGAGGTAGGGGAACACCATGTCCCGCGCCCCCACCATCAGCGGAATCAGGTAGTTGCCGAAGCCGCCGAGGAACAGCGCCGTGAGCAGGTAGATCACCATGATCATTCCGTGCATGGTCACGAACTGGTAGTAGCGCTCGGCGTTGATGAACTCGAACTCGCCCGGAAAGCCCAGCTGCAGCCGCATCAGGTTGGACAGCACCACGCCCACCACGCCCACCGCGATGGCGGTGCAGGCGTACTGGACGGCGATCACCTTGTGGTCCTGGCTCCAGACGTAGCGGGTCAGGAAACTCTGCGGCGCGGGGTGCCCGGCGTCGTCGGCGTGGGACATGGCATGCCCCGTGGGCGAAGAAGAGTTCATCGCGGGGCCTTCTGTTCGGCGGCAGCCTGCGCCGGCGGACTGCCCAGACTCTGGATGTAGGCCACCAGCGCGGCCAGTTCTTCATCGGTCATTTCGATCCTGGGCATGACCGGCGGGAAGCCCTTCACGTGGCGGGCCTGCGGGTCGCGGATGAAGCTGCGCAGATAGGCTTCGTCGACCAGCGCGGTGGAGCCGTCCGCCATGGTTTCGGTCTTGCCGTGCAGGCCCTTCCAGGTCGGCCCCACGCGCGGGCTGCCGTCGACCGTGTGGCAGGCCACGCAGCCCTTGGCGTCCGCCAGCGCGCGGCCCTGTTCGGCGCGCGTGCCGCCGGCCGCCGCGGCACCGGCCGGGGGCTCGGGCGCCTTGGCCTGCGACCTGGCGAAGGTCGGCAGCGCCGCGTGCCAGGCCTTGTAATTCGCCGGATCTTCCACCACTACGTAGCCGCGCATGTTGGGATGGCCCACGCCGCACAGCTGCGCGCACAGCGCTTCGTAGCGGCCCGCGACGGTCGGCGTGAACCAGAAGCGGCTGACCTGTCCCGGCACCATGTTCATCCGGGCGCGGAAGTTCGGCACGAAGAAGTCGTGCAGCACATCGTTCGAACGCATCAGCACCAGCACCGGCTTGCCGAGCGGCAGGTGCACCTCGTTGCCGGCGATCAGGAGATCGTCCTGCCCGGCCCGGTCGGCGGGGTCGATCCCGAACGGATTGGTGGCGCTGACAAAGCGCGCATCGGTCGCGCCGAGCTTGCCGTCCTCCCCCGGGAAGCGGAAGCGCCACTGCCATTGCTGGCCCAGCACCTCCAGCACGAGGGAGTCGTGGGGCTCCCTGACATAGTTCGCGTACACCACGAGGCCGGGCGCCAGCAGCGCCATGATGCCGACGGTGGTGCCGCCGATCAACCAGCGCTCGAGCTTCCTGTTCTCGGGCTCATGCGCCGCACGGTGTCCCTCGCGGTGGCGAAAGCGCACCAGCATGTAGGCGATGAACACGTTGATGGCGATGAAGAAGATCCCCGTGATCACCAGCGTGATGGTCAGGGTGTCGTCCATCAGCTGCCAGTTCGAAGCAAGGGGCGTCGTCCACCACGGATTGAAGACGTGGAACAGCACCGAGGCGAGCACGACGAGCAGCAGGGCGACGGCCATGATCATGTGCGCTCCCTCGGCTCGGCATGGGTTCGGGGCTCATGCGCGCTTCAGAGAAACGCCGGGACTTGCGGCTCTTCGCCCTCGAACCGGGCTTCGGGATGCGCGGAGCGCAGCAGCGCCTCGATGTCCCGCACGCGCGAGCGCGGCAAGTCCACCATCAGCAGGATCTGTCCCCGCGCGATGGCGCCCTCGAAACGCTGCAGCCTGGGGCTCGGGATGGAAATGCCGATCATGCTGGCCGACCAGGCGCCGACCACGCCCCCCACGATGGCCACCAGCACAGCCACCTCCCATTCGGGGCCGTCGCCGGTGATCGGGAACAGCAGCGCGGCCGCGAGGCCGACCAAGATGCCGCAGGCACTGCCGACCACCCACCCGGTCTTGGCTGCGTGGACGAGGTCCGAGGTTTGCCACACGTTGGCCGCATGGAGCCCGGCCATGTCCATGCCTTCCGGTCCGGCGAAATGAATGTGCGCAACGTCGACGCGTGCCCACACCAGATCGTCCATCGCCTGCCTGGCGCTCGCCAGGTCCGGCATCAGCCAGTAGATGCGCCTCTTCATAGCGCCCCCTTTCGTCTTGCGACGAGTCAAGGAACCATGAATGACTTATATGCCCAAGGAAGGCCGCCATCAAGTGGCCGCCGCATTTCACGCGGCAGCGGCATGGGGGTTATTGCCAACCCATCTTTTTTTGACCGATTGGATAATTTAGCTCATCATTCCGGCCCTGTTGCCCGCCATCACAAGGTACGCCACGATGAACCCGCACCCCCTGCGCAGCCGCTTCTGGTCCGACCTGACCAGCGAAGAGTTCTCCCGCCTCGACCGCGAACGGCTGATCGCCGTGCTGCCGGTGGGCGCGACCGAGCAGCACGGCCCCCATTTGCCGATGTCGACCGACACCGCCACCATCGACGGCATGGTGCAGGCCACGCTGCCGCACCTGCCGGACGAGCTGCCGGTGCTCTTCCTGCCCACGGTGGCCTACGGCAAGAGCAACGAGCATTCGCGCTACCCGGGCACGCTGACCGTCTCGGCCACCACGCTGATCTCGCTGTGGAAGGACATCGGCGCCTGCGTGGCCAAGGCCGGCGTGCGCAAGCTGGTGCTCTACAACAGCCACGGCGGCCAGATGAGCGTGATGGACATCGTGGCGCGCGACCTGCGCGAGGAACACGGCATGATGGTCGTGGCCGCCAACTGGTACACGCTGGGCCTGCCCGAAGGGCTTTTCACCGCGCACGAAGGCCGGCACGGCATCCATGCCGGCGACCTCGAAAGCTCGGTGATGCTGCACCTTGCGCCGGACGACGTGCGTCCCGACCAGTTCCGCAACTTCCGCTCGATGACCGAAGACCTCGCCGCCGAGAACAAATTCCTCTCGATCACGCCCAGCGGCAAGCTCGGCTGGCAGATGCACGACATCAATCCCGCGGGCGCGGCCGGCGATGCCACGCGCGCCACCGCCGAAAAGGGCGCCGCGGTGCTCGACCACGTGGGGCGGCGCTTCGTTGAACTGCTGCAGGAGGTGGACCGCTTCCCGCTGTCGCGCCTCGCCAATGTTCCCGCCTGGCGCTAGGCTCGCACCCACCATGGAAAGCCTCGCGCCCTCTTGCCCGCCTTCCCCGCCGCTGGTCAGCCTGCGCCGCGTCAGCAAGCGCTTTGCCAACGGAACGCTCGCGCTGCAGGGCATGACCCTCGACATCGGCGAGCACGACTTCATCAGCTTTCTCGGCCCCTCGGGCTGCGGCAAGAGCACCGCGCTCCGGCTGATCGCCGGCTTGACCCGGCTCAGTTCGGGCGAAATGCACTGGTCCGGCGCCAACACCGGCAAGACTCAGAGCGACCGCGACCTGGGCTTCGTGTTCCAGGAGCCCACGCTCATGCCCTGGGCCAAGGTATTCGACAACGTCTGGCTGCCGCTCAAGCTCGCCGGCCAGAGCCGCGATGCGGCCGCGCCGGTGGTGCAGCAGGCGCTCGAGATGGTCGGTCTCTCGCGTTTCGCGGGCGTGTACCCGCGCGAGCTGTCGGGCGGCATGAAGATGCGCGTGTCGATCGCGCGCGCGCTGGTCACGCATCCGCGCCTGCTGCTGATGGACGAGCCCTTTGCCGCACTCGACGAGATGACGCGCATCAAGCTCAACAACGACCTGCTCGCGATCTGGCGCGAGCACCGCTTCTCGGTGGTGTTCGTCACGCACAGCGTCTACGAGTCGGTGTACCTCTCGAACCGCATCGTGGTGATGGCCGCGCGCCCGGGCCGCGTGATCGACGAGATCCGCATCGACGAGCCCTATCCGCGCGGCGAAGACTTCCGCACCTCGAGCCGCTACAACGCGCACTGCACCGCGGTGTCGCAATCCCTGCATGGAGCCCTGCATGGCGTCGACATCGATCACTGAGCCCGTCGCGCTCGCCGATACGGACACGGCGCCTTCCGAGGCCGCGCTGCGCGCGCACGAAGACAGGCTGCGCCGGCGCGAATCGATGCTGCGCATCGCGGTGCCCGCGGGCATCGTCATCGCACTGCTGCTGGCCTGGGAATGGATGGTGCGCGCCAACAACATCCCGCACTACATCCTGCCCGCGCCCTCGCTCATCCTGAAGACACTGTTCGACAACTGGGCCTCGCTCTCGAGCGCGCTGTGGTTCACCGTGAAGCTCACGCTGCTCGCGCTCGGCGCAGCCATCGTGGGCGGCGTGCTGCTGGCGATTGCCTTCGCGCTCTTCAAGTGGGTGGAGATCGGCCTGTTCCCGATCGCGGTGATCCTGCAGGTGACGCCGATCATCGCGATCGCGCCGCTGATATTGATCTACGTGTCGAGCACCACCGCGGCGCTCCTGCTGTGCGCCTGGATCGTGGCCTTCTTCCCGATCCTGTCGAACACCGTCATCGGCCTGAAAAGCGCCGACAGCAACCTGCGCGACCTGTTCCAGCTCTACAAGGCCTCGCCGTGGCAGACCTTCCGCCATCTGCTCGCACCCAGCGCGCTGCCGTACTTCATGGCGGGCCTGAAGATCGCGGGCGGCCTGAGCCTGATCGGCGCGGTGGTGGCCGAGTTCACGGCCGGCACGGCGGGCAAGGAGACGGGGCTGGCCTCGCGCATCCTCGAATCGAGCTTCCGCACCGAGATCCCGATGATGTTCGCGGCGCTGCTCTTGGTGTCGTTGCTGGGCATCGTCATCTTCATCGTGTTCGCCGCGCTATCGCGCCTGGTGCTGGGCCACTGGCATGAAAGCGAAATGCGCCGTGAACGCTAGGACCATCGTGCCTGCCGCCGATTGGGAGGCCGTGCGCGCCGACCTGCGCGGCCTCAACCTGATCACCGCGCCGGCCCAGCGCAAGCAGCTGTCGAAGGACTTCTACTGGTACAGCCCCATCCTCAGCGCGCAGCTCGCGGGCTGCGTGGCCGACCTCGTGGTCAAGGTCAGCACCGAGGACGACGTGCGCCAGGCCGCGGCCGTGGCTGCGAAGTGGAATCTGCCGCTCACCGTGCGCGCCGGCGGCACCGGCAACTACGGCCAGTGCGTGCCGCTCGAGGGCGGCGTCGTGCTCGACGTGACGCAGATGTGCCGCGTGCTCGACATCCAGGAGGGCCGCATGCGCGTGGAGGCAGGGGCGCGCATGCACGACATCGACCTTGCGGCGCGCGAGACCGGCCAGGCGCTGCGCATGTGGCCCTCGACCTGGCACGTGGCCACGATCGGCGGCTTCATCGCGGGCGGCTTCGGCGGCATCGGCTCGTTCCGCCACGGCATCCTGCGCGACCCCGGCAACCTGCTGCGCGCGCGCGTGATGACGGTGGAGCGCGAGCCGCGCATCATCGAACTGCATGGCGACGAGATCCAGCAGGTGCACCATGCCTACGGCACCAACGGCGTGATCCTCGACGTGGAAGTGGCGCTGAGCCCGGCCGTCGAGTGGGTGCACTGCACGGTGCTGTTCGACAACTACCGAGGCGCACTGGACTTCGGCATCGCCGCGCAGGCGCCGACGCTCGACATCTTCCTGCTCTCGACGGTCGAGGCGCGCTTCTCGCCCTACTACACGGCCATGCGCGATCGTTTTCCTGCCGACCGGCATGCGGTGTTCGCGATGGTCTCGCCCGAGTCGATGGCCGATTTCCGCGCGCTGGCCGCTGCGCATGGCGGCACCATCTCCGTCGCCGGTACCGAGCCCGATCTGCTCGCCGAGGGCCTGCCGCCCGCCTATGAATGCGCGTTCAACCACACGACGCTGCAGGCGCTGAAAGCGGATCGCAGCTGGACCTACCTGCAGGTGGCCTACGCCCAACCCTTCGACCCGGCCGTGGTCGAACGGCATCTGCAAATCTTCGGCGACGACGTGCTGCAGCACCAGGACTTCGCGCGCGCCGGCGGCGAATGCGGCACCTTCGGCATCCTGCTCGTGCGCTGGAAGGGCGAGGCCCACCAGTACGAAGTGATCCGCGAGATCGAGTCGCAGGGCGGCTGCAAGATCTTCAACCCGCACGTGGTCACCATCGAGGACGGCGGCATGAAGACCATCGACACGCAGCAGATCGAGTTCAAGAAGCGCAGCGATCCGATGGGCTTGATGAACCCTGGCAAGACGCGCGGCTGGACTTCCGATATGGCTGTCGAGCGTTGAAATGAAGCGTCGCTTGGTCGTCTGTCGCGTTGGTGGTTTCGAGCGCTGCTGTTCGGGGCGCGCTCCCGCCGACGGGGTACCTTGCTCCGCGAATGTCCCCCTGCCTTCGGCCTCCTCCTTTATTTCGCTGCGCAAGGCACCCCATCGACGGGAGCGTTATCAGCAACGGTCGTTGATCGCGGTTCACCGACAGCGTGCCCAGGTGCACAGGGCGTCGGGTGCTTCCCGCAGCGAAATAAAGGAGGAGGGGCGCAGCCCCCGGGGGACATTCGCGGAGGGAAGTACCCGGCGGCCTGTGCACGCGCCCCGAACTGCACCGAACTTGCAGCCTCGTCCATCGAACGATGGCCAAGCTGACATGAGAATATCCCGTCGAATTCACACCAGGAGTCCACTGCCATGCGCGTTCCCGCTCTGACAATCCGCCCGCTTGCTCTAGCCCTCGCCCTCTCGGCCGCCGCCTTCGCCGCACAGGCGCAGGAAAAAGTGGTGTTCGCCACCAACTGGAAGGCGCAGGCCGGCCACGGCGGCTTCTACCAGGCGCTGGTGGACGGCACCTACAAGAAGTACGGCCTCGACGTCGACATCCAGCAGGGCGGACCGATGGTCAACAACCGGCCGATGCTGCCGGCCGGCAAGGTCGACTTCCTGATGACAGGCAACCTGCTGCAGTCCTTCGACAACGTCAAGAACGGCGTGCCCACGGTGGTGGTCGCGGCCTTCTTCCAGAAGGATCCGCAGGCCATGTTCGCGCATCCGGGCCAGGGCTTCGACACCTTCAAGGACATGGCCAAGGCGCCCGTGGCCTTCATCGGCAAGGACGGCCAGTTTAGCTTCTGGCAGTGGATGAAGTCGGAGCACGGCTTCAAGGATTCGCAGCTCAAGCCCTACACCTTCAATGTCGGCCCGTTCCTCGCGGACAAGAAGTCGATCCAGCAGGGCTACGCCATTTCGGAGCCGCTTTCGATCAAGGCCCAGGCCGGCTTCGATCCCGTGGTGCAGCTCTTGGCCGACAACGGCTTCTCGACCTACTCGACCACCATCGAGACGCGCGCCGACCTCGTCAAGACCAAGCCCGAGACGGTGCGCAAGTTCGTAGAGGCCTCGATCATCGGCTGGAACAACTACCTCTACGGCGACAACAAGGCCGCCAACGAGATGATCGCCAAGATCAACCCCGACTCGCCCGTCGCCGCGTCGCAGGGCTCGATCGAGCTCATGAAGAAGATGGGCATCGTCGACAGCGGCGAGTCGCTCACCAAGGGCATCGGCGCGATGGACGAGGCCCGCGTGAAGGACTTCTACGACAAGATGGTGAAGGCCGGCCTCTACAAGCCCGGCGAGGTCGATCTCTCGAAGGTCGTGACCACGCAGTTCGTCAACAAGGGCGTCGGTGTCGACGTCCGCAAGAAGCTCGCTGGAAAGTAGGCGCCGATTTTTCCCGCGGGCCGCGCGGGGCTTGCGCCGGGGTCAGATGCCGGCGCCTGGGTTGCCATAAGGCGCTGCGCGGCTCTTCATTCCCTGGGCTCTGACCCCGTCTCGCCGAACCGGCGAACCGGCCCTCCCCATGAAAACGCTCGTCGTCCACTGCCATCCGAACCCTGACAGCTTCAACCACGCGCTCTACCGCACCGCGCTCGAGGCCCTCCAGCCGCGGCACCCCGTCAAGGCCATCGACCTCTACGCCGAAGGCTTCGACCCCACGCTGACGCGCGAAGAGCGCATCGCCTATCTCGACAACCCCGAACTGATCCGCGAACGCGTCAAGCCGCATGTCGAAGCGCTGCTGTGGGCCGAGCACCTGGTGTTCGTCTATCCCACCTGGTTCCATGGGCCGCCCTCCATGCTCAAAGGCTGGCTGGAGCGGGTGTGGCTGCCGGGCGTGGCCTTTCTGCCCGCAGAGCGCAAGGGGCAGCTCGCGAGGTCGGGCATGCGGCACATCCGGCGGCTGACGGTGGTGACCACGGGCGGCTCGCCGCGCTGGTTCGTGATGCTCATCGGCGACCCGGGCCGGCGGCTCTTCACGCGCGCGCTGCGGGCACTGTTCGCGTGGCGCTGCAAGGTCACGTGGCTGCAGCTGCACGACATGAACGCCGTCACCGCGCTCGACCGCACCCATTTCATCGAACGCGTTGCGCGCAAGCTGCAGAGCATCTAGCCAGGGAGACAACACCATGAGCCTCGAACGCACGCTCACCGTCCGCGTCGAACGCATCTCGCGCGAGACGCCGGAAATCCTGGCCTTCGAACTGATCCACCCCTGGGGTCGCGCGCTGCCGGAGTACGAGGCCGGCGCGCACATCGACGTGCACATGCCGGGCGGCTTCTCGCGCCAGTATTCGCTGGCGCGCGCGCCGTCGAATACCGGCTCTTACGTGATCGGCGTGAAGCGCGAAGCCGAAAGCCGCGGCGGCTCGGCCTCGATGCACGAGCGCGTGCGCAAGGGCGACCTGCTCGCGATCAGCGCGCCGCGCAACACCTTTGCGCTGCGCGAGGAAGCGAAGCACCACCTGCTGCTGGCCGGCGGCATCGGCATGACGCCGCTGCTGGCGATGGCGCAGGCACTCGCGGCGCGCGGTGCCTCGTTCACGCTCTGCGTGTTCGCACGCAGCGAGGAGCACCTGGCCTTTGCCGATGCGCTGCATTCGCCTGCGCTGGCGCCGCACCTGCGCCTGCACCTCGACCAGGGCGACGCCTCGCAGCGCATCGACCTGCGCGCGCTGCTGGCCGAGCGCGCGCCTGATACGCACCTGTACGTCTGCGGCCCCGGCGGCTTCATGAAGGCAGTGCGCGAGGCCGCGGCGCATTGGCCCGGGGACACGCTGCACGCCGAATACTTCGCCGCCCCCACCGATGCGAACACGAGCACCGGCCTGCCCTTCACGCTGAAGCTCGCGCAGCGCGGCATCAGCGTGCCGGTGGCGGCCGACCAGACCGCCGTCGATGCGCTGCACGAAGTGGGCATCGACATCCCGGTGTCGTGCCAGCAGGGCCTGTGCGGCACCTGCGTGGTCGAGGGCGATGGTGAAGGCGCCGAGCACCGCGACTTCTGCCTCACCGGCAGCGAACGGCGCCACAAGGTGGCCTTGTGCTGCTCGCGCGCCAAGGGCCTGGAACTGGTGCTTCAGCTGTGAGCATCGAGGAAGAAAGCGACGGCGAGGCGCCCGCCACGCGCGGCCGCTCGCGCAAGTACACGCAGGTGCTCGGCCTCATCAACCAGGCCGCCATCGAGGTGTTTGCAAGCGAAGGGCTGGCCGGTGCATCGACCCAGGCGATTGCCGACAAGGCCGGGCTCTCGAAGGCGCAGCTGCACTACTACATCGAGAGCAAGGAAGCGCTCTACCGGCAGATCCTGCAGGACATCCTCAACGACTGGATCGTGGTGTTCGGCTTTGCCGACGAGGCCTTCGGTCCGCGCAAGGTGCTGGGCGACCTGATCCGCCGCAAGATGGTGTTCTCGTTCGAGCACCCGCTGCGCTCGCGCATCTTCACGGCCGAGATGATGCGCGGCGCGCCGGTGCTCAACACCATGATGGACACGAGCAAGCAGCGTACCGACCAGGCCGCCGCCGTCATACAGAACTGGATGAACCAGGGCCTGATGGACAAGGCCGACCCGATGCTGGTGCTGTTCCACATCTGGGCGGTGACGCAGTTCTATGCCGACCACGCCACGCAGGCCGCGTACTTCCGCAACGTGGCGCAGCAGGGCGACGACAAGGACCGGCGCTACCTGATCGAGCAGGTGACGGAGTTCCTGCTCAAGGGCGCGGGGGTCAAATAGGCCGGTGCTGGGGCAGGTACATGGTGGCTTCCACTTCCACCAGCACCTCGTCGCCCGGCAGGAAGCGCGACACCTCGACCACCGTGCTGACCGGCGGCTCGCCCGGATAGAACAGGCCGCGCACGCGGTTGTAGAAGGCGTAGTGCGGCAGTTGCCGGAAGTACTGCACCAGCTTCACCACGTCTTCCATCGTGCCGCCATGCTCGGCCGCGATCTGGCGGATGCGCTCGAGCACGAACCAGCTCTGCGCCACGATGGGGGCCTCGAAGATGTCGACCGACATCTGCCCCGTGGCATAGCCCAGGCCCTGCAGGGCCGTGCGGGCTTCCTCGGGAATGGCGTCGTAGCCGGCCACGGCACGGCGCGTGGCCGGATCGACCGCAACCACGCCGCTCATGAAGACGAAATCGCCCACGCGCTTGGCGGCGGCGTAGTTGGCCATTGGTTTGCCCATGCTCATCGTGTTGGCTCCAGAATTTTTTGACCGCCTCGAATCACGATGCGCCGGCGTCCGCGCGGACCGACGAGTTCATGCTCGCCGGTGGCTGCGAGCAGCACCAGGTCCGCGGGGCAGCCCGGTGCGATGCGGCCGTCCCACGCAAGGCCGAGCGCCTTCGCGGGGCTGAGGGTGATCGCGTCGAGCCATTCGTCCGCGGGCGCGAGGTGCGCCATCTGCACGCCGAGGCCGAAGGTTTCGAGAAGGTCGTAGCTGCCATAGGGATAGAAGGCGTCCTGCACGTTGTCCGTTGCCAGGCTCGCACGCAAGCCCCGTGCCGCCGCCTCGCGGATGCGCGTGATGCCGCGCGGCACGGGCGTGCGGTCCCAGGTGCCCTGCAGGTAGAGGTTGGTGGTCGGCAGCGCGACGATGTGGAGGCCGGCGCCCGCGCACAGCGCCAGCGTTTCGTTGGCGACGGCGTCGTCCTGCATCGCCAGCGAGCAGCAGTGGCCGCAGACCACGCCGCGCCGGAAGTCGCGCGCACGCACCAGCTGCGCAATGCTGCGCAGGCCGCTCGCATCGGCGTCGAGGCCCTCGTCGACATGGAAGTCGAGGCCGAGGCCCTGGTCCCGCGCGAGGTCGAACACGCGGCCCAGCTTGTGCACCAACCCTTCGTTGCGATAGACGAAGGCGCCCAGCACGCCGCCTGCGCGCTTGACTTCGCGCGCGATGCGCTCGCCGGCCGCGAGATCGGCGAACAGGTCCAGCGGCGTGAGCGAGACGAACTGCAGCTCGATGCGGCCGCGCCACTCTTCGCGCAGCGCCTCGAAGACCGCCAGCGCGGCGGGCGGCTCGCCTTCCACCCAGTCGATGTGCGTGCGCAGCGCCCGCGTGCCCGACTGCCAGGCCTCGTGCAGCGCGCGCTCCATGCGCGGGCGCAGCGCCTGGCCGCTCCAGCCCGCGCGGTGCTTGGCCATGCGGTCGATGGCCGCGAACAGGTTGCCCTCGGCCGCGCCGACTTCCTGCACGGTGTAGTTCTTGTCGATGTGCGCATGCGCCTCGACCAGCGCGCTCAGCAAGGTGCCGCGCGCCTGCGACTGCGATGGGCTCGGCACGATCGATTCGACCCTGTCGCCCGCCAGCGTGAGGTCGAAGACCTGCGCATCGCCCGCGGCAAAGCCGCGCAGCCGCGGCGGAATGCGCAGCGACTCGAGCTTCATGCGCGCTGTTGCAGCGCCCGCAGCCAGCCCAGGCCGGCCGAGGTGCCGCCGGGTTCCGAACCGCGCCGGGGCCGGTACTCGCAGCCGACCCAGCCCTGCCAGCCGCACTGCGCCGACACCTCGTCGATCAGGTCGAACAGGTAGGGATAGTTCTGCTCGCCGATGTCGGGCTCGTGGCGCTCGGGCACGCCGGCAATCTGGATGTGGCCCACGCGGCCCGTGGGCAGGTACTTGCGGATCTTCATGGCCACGTCGCCCTCGACGATCTGGCAGTGGTACAGGTCCATCTGCACCTTGAGGTTGGGCGCGTCCACCATGTCGACGATCTCGTGCGCATGGTCTTGCCGGTTCAGGAAGAAGCGCGGAATGTCGCGCGTGTTGATCGGCTCGATCAGCACGTCGCGCCCGGCCTTGGCCGCCTCGGCCGCGGCCCAGCGCAGGTTGTCGACGTACACGGGCTGCACGGCCTCGCGCTCCAGGCCTTCGGGCACCAGGCCGGCCATGACGTGGATGCGCGGGCAATCGAGCGCCACCGCATAGTCGATGGCCGTGGCCATGCCCTCGCGGAATTCGGCGTCGCGGCCCGGCAGGCAGGCGAGGCCGCGCTCGCCGCGGTCCCAATCGCCCGGCGGGGCGTTGAAGAGCACCTGCTGCAGGCCGTTGTCCTTCAGGCGGGCCGCGATCTGGCGGCGCTCGTAGGGATAGGGAAAAAGATACTCGACGGCCTTGAAGCCGTCCTTCGCGGCGGCTTCGAAGCGGTCGAGGAAGTCGAGCTCCGGATAGAGCATCGAGAGGTTGGCGGCGAATTGGGGCATGGCGTGTTTTTACTACTACTGCTGGCTACCAGCGCGCGCCGAAGGTGCGGCGCAGTTCATCGATCTGTTCGTTGCCGAGCGGCTCGGGTCTGGCGGGGCCCGCGAGCAGCCGGAGCTTGGCGGTTTCCTCGAGCTCCTCGAGCACCGCCATCGCGGCGGCCGGACTCTCGTGCCAGACATTGGGACCGAGCCGTTCGAGCATCACGGCACGAACCGGCGTGCCGGCCGCGCCATGGCGCTCGATGGCCTGCGCCACGAGCTCGGCCGCTTCGGGCGCGCCGGGGCGGTGGTACGGAATGAGCGGCACGTGGCCGACCTTCATCACGAAATACGGCGTGAGCGCGGGCAGCAGTTTGCCGGCCGGCGTGTTCGCCAGCGTGAGCGCGACGCAGTGCGTGCTGTGCGTGTGGATCACGCAGGCCGTGTTGGCATCGAACCTGCGCGCCGCGGCGTAGATGCGGGTGTGCAGCGCAATGGTCTTGCTGGCGCGGTCGCCGCCGGTCTGCTGGCCCTGCGCATCGAGTCTTGCCAGGCGTGCCGGATCGAGAAAGCCCAGGCAGGCATCGGTCGGCGTGATGAGGAAGCCATCGTCCAGCCGCACGCTGATGTTGCCCGCGGTGGCATGCACGTAGCCGCGCTCGAACAGGCTGCGGCCGACGCGGCAGATTTCTTCGCGGGCTTGGTTCTCGGTCATGCCAGCACTGTAAAGGCCTTGGTGAAGAAATCGTCCCCCCCGAAGTTGCCCGACTTCAGCGCGATGTGCACCGGCAGGCCTTCCGCAACGTCGGTGCGCGCATGGCACCACGGCACCCCGGGATCGATCTGCGGACCGATCTGCATCTGCGCGATGCCCAGCGCCTGCACGCAGGCACCCGAGGTTTCGCCGCCCGCCACCACCAGCTGGCGCACACCTCGCTCGACCAGGCCGCGCGCAACGGCGGCAATGGTGCGCTCGACCATCGCGCCGGCTTCCTCGACCCCGAGCCTGCCCTGCACCGATTTCACGGCGCCGGCCTCGGCGGTGGAATACACCAGCACCGGCTGCTTGCCGATCAGCGGCGCGGCCCAGGCCAGCGCTTCGGCCGCGACGTCCACGCCTGCGGCAATGCGAAGCGGATCGACCGCCAGCGCCGCGCCGCCGCGCTGGATGAAGTCGAGCACCTGCCGGTTGGTGGCCAGCGAGCAGCTGCCCGAGACCACGGCCCGCAACCCGCCGGCCGCCGGCAGCGCACTGGCCTGCGACGACGGCGCCAGGCCGAAATTGGCCGGCAGCCCGATGGCCACGCCCGAGCCCGCGGTGACCAGCGGCATCTTCGCGAGCGCCGGGCCAAGGCGAAGCAGGTCGTCGTTCGACACGGCATCGACGATGGCGACGGACACACCCTCGGCCTTCAGCTGGCCGATGCGCTCGCCGATGGCCTCTGCACCGCGCGCCACCACGGCGTAGTCGATCAGCCCCACCTTGCGCGTGCACTGCGCCTGCAGCACGCGCACGAGGTTCGGGTCGGTCATCGGCGTGAGCGGATGGTTCTGCATGCCGCTCTCGTTGAGCAGCACATCTCCCGCGAACAGGTAGCCCTTGAACACGGTGCGCTTGTTGTCGGGGAAGGCGGGCGTGGCGATGGTGAAGTCGCATTGCATCGCTTCCATCAACGCCTCGGTCACGGGGCCGATGTTGCCCTGCGGCGTGCTGTCGAAGGTGGAGCAGTACTTGAAGTAGATCTGTTGCGCGCCCTGCGCCTGCAGCCAGCGCAGTGCCTCGAGCGACTGCGCGATGGCCTCGACCGGCGCGATGGTGCGCGACTTGAGCGCAACCACCACCGCATCGACGTCAGCGGCCAGCGGCGTGGCCGGCACGCCGATCGCCTGGACCACGCGCATGCCGGCACGCACGAGGTTGTTGGCCAGGTCAGTCGCGCCGGTGAAATCGTCGGCAATGCAGCCGAGCAGGAGCTTCGCCATGATCAGCCTTTCACCGGCAGCTTCACCGCCTGCGGGTTCTCGCGCACGTAGTCGCGCAGGATGGCGTCGAAGCTCGCATCGGCCTGGAGGCCCAGCGCCTCGGCGCGCGCCGCATGGATGCGGCTGGGCCAACTGGTCACGATCTTCGCGATGGCTGCATCGGACTCCCAGTCGATCAGTCCGGTGGCGTCCTTGCCGGCGATGCGCTCGAGCGCATCGGCCATCTCGCGCACGGTGGTGGTCAGCGCGGGCAGGTTGACGGCAGTGCGCGCACCCCATTCGGCAGCGCTGGCCGTGGCCGCGCGCACGATGCCCGCAACGGTGTTGCCGGGCGATGCGAGCGCAACCGCCGTCTCTGGCGCCACGGGGCAGCGCGCGCGCTCACCGGCCAGCGGTTCGCGCAGCATGCCGCTCAAAAAGCTGGAGGCCGCGCCGTTGGGCCGGCCCGGCCGCACCGAGACCGTCATGAGCCGCACGTTGCGGCCCTGCACGAAACCCTTGCGCGTGAAGTCCGCCACCAGCTGTTCGCCGATGAACTTCTGGATGCCGTAGCTGTTCTGCGGCGTCGGCAGGGTGGTGTCCTCGATCACCGCAGGCAGCCGCTGCTCGGGCGAATCGCCGAACACCGCGACCGAGCTGGAGAACACGAACACCGGCGCATGGCCCGCGCGGCGGCAGGCGTCGAGCAGCGCGCGCGTGGTGTCCAGGTTGCTGCGCATGCCCAGGTCGAAGTCGGCCTCGCATTCGCCGCTCACGGCCGCGGCCAGGTGGAACACGGCGTGGGTGTCGGCCAGCGGCAGCGTGCCGTTGACGGCCTGCTCGTACAGGTCGCCCTGCACGAACTGCACGCGGGCGTCCGCCTGCAGGTCGGCGGGCGGCGCCACGCGGTCCGCCAGGGTGATGCGGGAGATCGGCTGTGCCGCGCCGCCGGCCAGCGCCAGCGGGCCGCCTGCGAGCAGCGTGCGGGCGAGCCGCGCGCCGAGAAAACCGCAGCCGCCGGTGATGAGGATGTTCATGGTGTCGTCTTCTCTTTCTGGATTCAGGCAATGGCGGGCAGGAAGCGCAGCAGCGCGGCCGCCACCGCCGCGGGCGCTTCGCGCTGCGGGAAGTGGCCGACGCCGTCGAGCAGTTCGCGGCGGTAGGGGCCGCTGAAGAATCGCTCCTTGCCTGCCGAAGTATCGGGATCATTGCAGCTGTCGGCCGCGCCATGCAGCACGAGCGTGGGCACCGGCAGCACCGGCGCCGGATCGAGCGCGGCGTCGTCCGCCGCATAGCGCGGATCGCCGGACGCGTAGCCCCAGCGGTGGCGGTAGGAATGCAGCACCACCCGCGCCCAGTCGTCGCCTGCGAAGGCGGCGGCTGTGGCCTCGAATTCGGCTTTCTCGTACCAGCCCGCGGGCGCCCAGGTGTCCCACATCATCCGGGTGAAGGCGATGCGGTCGTCGTGCACCGTGCGTTCGCCGCGCGGCGTGGCCATGTACCAGTGATACCAGTAGTTGCGCGCCTGCTCGAGCGCCATCGGCTGGTCTGGCGCATTGGTGCCGTAGCCGACCGACATCAGCACCAGCG
Organism: Variovorax sp. VRV01; assembly: GCF_014852545.1. Lineage (NCBI taxonomy): Bacteria > Pseudomonadati > Pseudomonadota > Betaproteobacteria > Burkholderiales > Comamonadaceae > Variovorax > Variovorax sp. VRV01. The sequence continues at coordinate 19,253 of NZ_JACVBS010000025.1, read as the reverse complement.
CGCGCGCCACCTCGGGCCTCAGCCCGCAGGCGTTGGCCGCCGCGCGGGCGCCCCAGTCGTGGCCGACCAGCGCGGGCTTGTCGAGGCCGAGCGCGTCGATGAAATCGAGCAGGTCGCGCCCGAGCGCGGAGAGCTGGCCGCTGCGCGGCGTGTCGTCATGCAGGAAGCGCGTGGGTGCAAAGCCGCGCAGGGCGGGTGCGAGCACGCGCCAGCCGGCCTCGGCCAGGCTCGGCGCCACGCCATGCCAGCTGCGCGTGCTGTCGGGCCAGCCATGCATCAGCACCACGGTGGCGGTGCCGCCGGGGTTCCACTCTTCGTAGCCGATGCGAAGCAGCGGCGTGTCGATGGTCTTGAGATCGCTCACATCGCCCTTCCGTTTGCGGCCGGCAGTTCGATGCCGGGAAAAATCTTGATGACCGCGCTGTCGTCCTCGCGCGCGAAGCCCGCGGTCGATGCCTGCATGAACATCTGGTGCGCGGTGGACGACAGCGGCAGCGGAAACTTGCTGGCGCGCGCCACGTCGAGCACCAGGCCCAGGTCCTTCACGAAGATGTCGACGGCCGACAGCGGCGTGTAGTCGCCCGCCAGCACGTGCGCCATGCGGTTCTCGAACATCCAGCTGTTGCCCGCGCTGTGCGTGATGACTTCGTAGAGCGCGTCGGGGTTCACGCCTTCGCGCAGGCCCAGCGCCATGGCCTCGGCCGCCGCGGCAATGTGCACGCCGGCCAGCAGCTGGTTGATGATCTTGACCTTGCTGCCCGCACCCGCGCGCTCGCCCAGGCGGTAGACCTTGGCGGCCATGGCGTCGAGCACGGCGCCGGCCTTTTCGTACGCCGCGGGCGTGCCGGCGGTCATCATCGTCATCTGGCCGCTCGCGGCCTTGGCGGCGCCGCCCGAGATCGGGGCGTCGAGGTACAGGATGCCCTGCGCGGCCAGGCGTGCTTCGAGCGCGACCGACCAGTTCGGATCGACCGTGGAGCACATCACGAACAGGCTGCCGGGCTTCATCGACGCCGCGCAGCCAGGCGTGGCGCCATCGCCGAACAGCACCGACTCGGTCTGCGCCGCGTTGACCACCACGGAAACCACGATGTCGCACTGCCCGCCGAGCGCGGCCAGCGTGTCGCAGGCCACGCCGCCGTCGCGCGCAAAGGCGTGAGCGACATCGAGGCGCACGTCGAACACATGCGGCTCGTAGCCCGCGCGGCGCAGCGACTGCGCCATGCCGCTGCCCATGGCGCCGAGGCCCACGACGCCGACGACGGGTGTGCTGGTGTTGGAAGTCATGTGAGGGTTCCTTCGATCATCTGTTCACGAGTTGCTTGGGCGTGAGCCACACGCCGATGGCCCCGAGCACCAGCGCACCGGCCAGCACGTACATGCCGATCTGCGTGCTGCCCGTGAGGTCCTTCAGGTAGCCGATGAGGTAGGGGCTCGCGAACCCCGCAAGATTACCCACCGAATTGATGGCCGCAATGCCGGCCGCCGCCGCCGTGCCCGAGAGAAAGGCGGTGGGCAGCGACCAGAACAGCGGCGCGCAGGTCAGCACGCCGGCCGCCGCGAGCGAGAGGAACGCCAGCGAGACGATCGTGTTCTGCGTGTACGACGCGGCCACCGTGAAGCCCACCGCGCCCATCAGCGCCGGCACGATCAGGTGCCAGCGGCGCTCCTGCCGGCGATCGGCGCTGCGGCCGAAGAGGTTCATCGCGACGATCGCGCAGATGAACGGAATGGCGCTCAAAAGGCCGATGTGCAGGTTGCCCTTCACGCCCGTGGCCTTGACCAGCGTGGGCAGCCAGAAGGTCAGCGCGTACTGGCCCATCACGAAGGCGAAGTAGATGAGCGCCATCCACCACACGCGCATGTCGCGGAACATGGCGCCCACCGAGTGCGGCCCCTTGGCGCCATGCGCCTGGTCGCGCTCGACCTCGCGCTGCAGCAGGCTCTTCTCCTCGGGCGAGAGCCAGCGCGCATGCCGGATGCCGTTGTCCAGGTAGAGCAGCACCATCACCCCCACGAGCACGGCCGGAATGGCCTCGATGATGAACATCCACTGCCAGCCGTGCATCGACGACACGCCGTGGAAGGCGTCCATGATCCAGCCCGACAGCGGATTGCCGAAAATGCCCGCCACCGGAATGGCCGACATGAAGACCGCGATGATGCGCGCGCGCCGGTGCGCCGGATACCAGTGGGTCAGGTAGAGGATCACGCCGGGATAGAAACCCGCCTCCGCCACGCCGAGCAGGAAGCGCAGGATGTAGAAGCTGGTCGGCGTTTCCACGAACACGAAGCAGGCCGACAGCACGCCCCAGGTGATCATGATCCGCGCAATCCAGATGCGCGCACCCACGCGGTTGAGCAGCAGGTTGCTCGGCACCTCGAACAAGAAGTAGCCGAGGAAGAAGATGCCCGCGCCCAGGCCGAACACCGTTTCGCTGAAGCCCAGATCCTGCCCCATCTGCAGCTTGGCAAAGCCCACGTTCACACGGTCGAGGTACGCGACCACGTAGCACAACATCAAAAAGGGAACCAGGCGCCAGAACACCTTGGCATAGGCGCGCTTCTCGAGCGCGGCTTCGGCGGACACGGGCAGAGCGCCAACCGGAAGGGTGGAGGAAGTCATGAAAAGGTTTGTCCCGCTTTGGATGAGAAAGAGGCCTTGCCGCCGCCGGCTTGCTTGGCCATCGCCTTATTTGTCAGGTCATCATACAAATTTGATTTCGGAGCTTTGCCTCGGGTAAACCCGAACATTCCCCCGTCCGCAGCGCCTTTTTGGTGACCTGGTGTGTCGCGGCTCAGCTGCCGACCGGCCAGCCTTCGACCAGCGGCCGCGCGAGCTGCGCGCCCTCCTGCTGCCAGAACGCGGGATCGGCCTGCTCGATGCGGCGGATCGCGTTGTCCATGTGGGACTTGGCCGCCTCGCGGGCCCGCAGCGGATCGCCGGCCTCGATGGCCTCGACGATGCGGGCGTGCTCCTGCGCCACCTCGCGCGCGAAATCGGCCCGGCGCGCCTCGTTGGCGCGCGTGACGCGCGTGGCGCCATGCAGGAACTGCCGCAGGTATTGCAGCGTGCCGATCAGGAACGGGTTGCGCGCGGCCTCGGCGATGGCGCGGTGAAAGCGCACGTCTTCCTCGGCGCCGTTGCCGCCTGCGGCCACGGCCGCATGCAGCGCGCCGATGGCCTCGTGGATGCGCTGCACGTCGTCGGGCGTGCGCCGTTCGGCCGCGAGCGCGGCCACCTCGGCTTCGAGCGCGCGGCGCAGCTCGACCATCTGGATCACCGCTTCGCGCGAAGCCACGTGTGGCATCTCGAAGCGCAGCGGCTCCACGCCCGCGGCGCGCACGTACACGCCGCTGCCCTGGCGCGAATCGAGCAGCCCCAGCGACTTGAGCCGCGACACCGCCTCGCGCACCACCGTGCGGCTCACGCTGAACTGCTCGGCCAGCGCCGCCTCGGTCGGCAGGCGGTCGCCTTCCGACAGGCGCCCGCTGCGCACTTCGGCGGCCAATGCGTCGGCCACCTGGTCGGCGAGGCGGGCACCGGGAGCGATGGATTGGAAGCGGGCGGTCATGAGTCGCGAAAGGGATGGGGCCTGCGACTCTAACGCAGGCCTGCGCAAGCGGCACGCCCGCACATCCTGTGCCGCCAGGAATGCGAGTAGATGACGCATCTTCTGCCCGTGAAAGGCCGGTCCGCATGGTGTACCGCGCGTCCCGGGAATGCGAGTAGGCCAATACGAGCCTTCACTCGTATTCTTTGGGCACACGAAATCGCTCAACGACCTGAACGGAGATCGAACGCATGAAAACCCAACTCAAAGGCCACCTGAAGTGCCGTCCTCAATTCGGCGAGGCAGGCGTTGCCTGAGCACGCCGATGCTGTACACGACTGCCCTGATGATCCACGCCGGCGCGACACTCGCGGCACTTCTGTCGTTCATGGCCGGCGAACTGCTTCTTGCCATTGCCCGGAAAGGCCGATCGCGGCCCGCCAGGATGGCGCTGCGCGCCGGCCGGCTCGCACACTTGCTGCTCAACCTGGGCGTGCTCGCCGGAATCGCTCTGGTGTTCCTCGGCGGCTGGCCACTGTGGACACCATGGCTGCTGGCGGCATTCGCCGTCATTGCCGCTGCCATGGTGGTGCGAAGCGAATTCGTCGCCCCTTGGGAGTCGCGGGTCGAATCGGCGCTCGGTGGCAAGGCTTCGGATGAGCAGGTCGGGGCGTTTGCAAGCGAGGGGTCCGCCTTCGTGGGGCGTGTGAGCGTGATCGCCCTGTTCGGCGTTGTCGCAGCCTTGATGACGATGAAGCCGAGCTTCGCACTCCTGGCCGGCGGTTGATCCAGGAACCGTGCGGGCCGCAGCCGCTAGCCCTGGGGCTCGCCGGAACTCAACAGGCGGTGCCGAGCGCGTAGCGCGCAGCCCGCGCAATGCTCCCCGCATCCACCCCGAAGAACTGCCGCAGCGCCGCGCGCGTGTCGCTGCGCCCGAACCCGTCGGTGCCCAGCGTGAGGTAGCGGCGCCCCTCGGGCAGGAAGGCGCGCAGGCTCTCGGGCACGGCGCGCACGTAGTCGGTGGCGGCAACGATCGGGCCCTTGCCGGTGCCGAGCTGCTGCGCGATGAACGGCACGCCGGCTTCCTTCTTCTCGCCCGCGATCGCACGCTGCTCGCAAGCCTGTCCGTCGCGCGCAAGCTCGCTCCAGCTCGTGACGCTGAACACCTCGGCCTCGATGCCTTCGTTGGCCAGCAGCTGCGCGGCCTTGACGACCTCGGTAAGGATCGCGCCCGAGCCCATCAGCGTGACCTTCTTCTTCGCCTTGCCTGAAACCGGCGCATACACGCCGAAGCGGTAGCAGCCGCGCAGGATGCCGGCCTCCGCGCCTTGCGGCACGTCGGGCTGCGCGTAGTTCTCGTTCATGAGCGTGACGTAATAGAACACGTCCTTTTGCTCGACCATCATTTCGCGGATGCCCGCATCGACGATCACCGCCATCTCGCCCGCGAAGGCCGGGTCGTAGGCCTTGCAGTTGGGAATGGTCGCGGCCACGAGGTGGCTGCTGCCGTCCTGGTGCTGCAGGCCTTCGCCGCCGAGCGTGGTGCGGCCCGAGGTGGCGCCGAGCAAAAAGCCGCGCGCCCGCTGGTCGGCCGCGGCCCAGATGGCATCGCCCACGCGCTGGAAGCCGAACATCGAGTAGTAGATGTAGAAGGGCAGCATCGCCAGGCCGTGCACGCTGTAGCTGGTGGCCGCGGCCGTCCAGCTCGCGATGGCGCCGGCTTCGCTGATGCCTTCCTCGAGGATCTGGCCGTCGGTGGCTTCGCGGTAGCTCAGCACGGAGCCGATGTCTTCGGGCGCGTAGCGCTGGCCCACGCTCGAATAGATGCCGACCTGCTTGAACAGGTTGGCCATGCCGAAGGTGCGCGCCTCGTCGGCCACGATGGGCACGATGCGCGGGCCCAGGGCCTTGTCCTTCATGAGGTTGCCGAGCATGCGCACGAAGGCCATGGTGGTGCTCATTTCCTTGCCGGCGGCCGCTGTCGCGAACTGCGCGTAGCTCGCGATGTCGGGCTTGGGCACGATGTCGCACGCTGTCTCGCGGCGCGGCATGGCGCCGCCGAGCGCGGCGCGGTGGCTGCGCAGGTACTGCATCTCGGCGCTGTCTTCGGGCGGGCGGTAGAAGTCCATCGCAATGGCCTGCGCATCGGTGAGCGGCAGGCTGAAGCGGTCGCGGAATTCGAGCAGGTCGACGTCGCCCATCTTCTTGTGCGAGTGCGTGGTCATCTTGCCTTGCGCGGCGCTGCCCATGCCGTAGCCCTTCTTGGTGTGGGCGAGGATCACGGTGGGCCGGCCCTTGTGCGCGGCCGCGGCGGCGTAGGCCGCATGGATCTTCACGAGGTCGTGGCCGCCGCGCTTCAGGCGGTCGATCTGCTCGTCGGTCATGCCTTCGGCCAGGCGCGCGAGCTCGGGGTTCTGGCCGAAGAAGTTGTCGCGGTTGAAGCGCCCGTCCTTGGCCGCGAAGGTCTGCATCTGGCCGTCGACGGTTTCGGCGAACACGCGCGCCAGCGCACCGCTCGCGTCCTGCGCGAACAGGCCGTCCCAGTCGCTGCCCCAGATGAGCTTGATGACGTTCCAGCCCGCGCCGGCAAAGAGCTTTTCGAGCTCGTCGATGATGCGGCCGTTGCCGCGCACCGGGCCATCCAGGCGCTGCAGGTTGCAATTGACCACCCACACGAGGTTGTCGAGCTTCTCGCGCGCGGCGAGCGTGAGCGCGCTCATCGATTCGGGCTCGTCCATCTCGCCGTCGCCGAACACGCCCCACACCTTGCGGCCCTCGCAGTCGAGCAGGTGGCGGTGCGTGAGGTAGCGCATGAAGCGCGCGTGGTAGATCGAGCTGATCGGTCCGATGCCCATGGAGCCGGTCGGGAACTGCCAGAAGTCCGGCATCAGGTAAGGATGCGGATAGCTGCTGAGGCCGCGCGCGCCACTGCCTTGGGTGAAGGCGGGCGCGGTGAGTTCCTGGCGGTAGTGCTGGAGGTCTTCTTCGCCGAGGCGGCCTTCGAGGTAGGCGCGCGCATAGACGCCAGGCGCACTGTGCGGCTGGAAGAACACGAGGTCGCCGCGGTGTGTGTCACTGCGCGCGTGGAAGAAGTGATTGAAGCCCGTCTCGAACAAGTCGGCCGCGCTCGCATAGCTCGCGATGTGGCCGCCGAGTTCGCCATACGCCTGGTTGGCCCTGGCCACCATCGCGAGCGCATTCCACCGCATCAGGGAGGCGAGCTTTTCCTCGACCGCGAGGTCGCCGGGGAACGGCGGCTGGTCTTCCACCGCAATGGTGTTGACGTAGGGCGTCGCAAGCTCGGGCTGCCAGCCGATGCGCTGCTGCCGCGCGAGGCGGGCAAGCTCCGCCAGCATCTGCCGGGCGCGCTGGGGCCCGTGCGCCTGGGCCAGCGCCAGGAAGGCGTCGCGCCATTCAGCGGTCTCGGCAGGGTCGGGGTCGTGCGTGAGCGGCGTGTCGAGCAGCAGCGCGCGCATCTGGTCGGCGGAAATCGGGGCGTTCATGCCGGCACTTTAGGCCGCAACAGCAAGAATTAGCTACCGGCTTGGACATGTCCATGGCACCAGCGCAGCATAAAATTCCTCGAAATCATCTGGACGCCGCATTTCGTGCAACTCGACACCATTGACCTGCGCATCCTCGACGAGCTGCAACGCGACGGCGGGTTGTCGAACGTGGAGCTTGCGCGCCGGGTTCAGCTGTCGCCGTCTCCGTGCCTTGCGCGGGTGAAGGCACTCGAAACCAGCGGCGTGATCGACCGCTATGTGGCGCTCGCGAGCGCCAAGGCGCTGGGCCTGGGGCTCAACGTGTTCATCTCGATCAGCCTGACGACGCAGAGCAAGCAGTCGCTCGCCGATTTCGAGGAGCGCATTGCCGAGCACGACGAGGTGATGGAGTGCTACCTGATGACGGGCGACAGCGACTACCTGATCCGCATCGCCGTGGCCGACATGGCGGCGCTGGAGAAATTCATCCTGGAACAGCTCACGCCGATTCCGGGCATCGAGAAGATCCGCTCGAGCTTCGCGCTCAAGCAGGTGCGCTACAAGACGGCGCTGCCGCTGCCCCGGTAGGAGGCAGCGGCAGCGCAACCGCTCAGAGGCCGATCAGGCCGCCGTCATCCCTGGTGATGACCACCGTGGCCGAGCGCGGGCGGCTCTTGGCGCCGTCCGGCCAGTGGCTGATGTAGCCGTCAGGATTGGCGATGTCCTTCGAACCCTCGCCCGGGTGCTGGATGTTCACGAACAGCGCACGGCCGTCGCCCGACTCGGCAATGCCGGTGATCTCGCAGTCCTTCGGGCCGACCAGGAAGCGGCGCAGGCCGTCCGTGCCGGGCGCCTTGCCCACGAAGGTGTCCTGGGTGCGCGTGGTGGCGCCATCGACGTTGGTGATGGTCCTGGCGCCGCCGTCGCCGACCTTGCCCGGCAGCGCGGCCAGCAGCATGCAGTTGGTGACGTCGGTGTAGGCGCCGTCGTCGGTCTCCAGCCAGAGCAGGCCGGCGGTGGCGTGGCTGAACCACATGCCGTCGGGGCTGGAGAAGTCGTTGTCGGCGCTCAGCTGCGACAGGTTGACGTCGGCCGAGGCGGTGGAGCGCGCGCCGAACAGGTACACGTCCCACTTGAAGCTCAGCGAGGCCGGGTCGGCGTTGTCGTCGGCGAAGCGCACGACGTGGCCGTTCGGATTGCCCTTCTGATCCGAGCCAGTGGTCGTCTTGTCGTTGTAGAAGCGCGGGTTGGCGCCGTCGGTGGCGGTGATGGGGCGCGAGGCGGCGTTGGTGTTGGTGAGGGTGACGTACACCTCGCCGGTCTTCGGATTGACGGCGGTCCACTCCGGGCGGTCCATCTTGGTGGCGCCGGCGGCGTCGGCCGCGAGGCGCGCGTTGACCACCACGTCGGCCGCATCGGCAAAGGCATAGGCCGGATTGCTCGCGGTGATGCCGTTGACGCCGAGCTTCAGTTCGAGCCACGCGCCGGTGCCGTCGGCGTTGAACTTGGCCACGTAGAGGCGACCGTCGTCCATGTACTTGTCGCCGGCCGCGGTGCCGCCGCCCACGTCGGCCGCATCCCAGTTCTTCGCCGAGACGAACTTGTAGATGTACTCGTTGCGCGAGTCGTCGCCCATGTACCAGACCAGCGGCTTGCCGACCACGACCGGGCCGAGGCAGGCGCCTTCATGACCGAAACGGCCGAGCGCGGTGCGCTTCTTGGGGGTGCTGGAGGGGTTGAAGGGATCGATCTCGACCACCCAGCCGTAGGTGTTGGCGCCATTGCGGAAGTCGTCGGTGGCGGTGGCTCCGGTCACCTGGGCATTCCAGCGGCCATAGAGGTTGTCGGCCGTGTCGGGCGTGACGGTGGCCCAGAGTTCGCGGCCGGTGCTGGCCACGCCATAGCGGGTGAACGAGGCGATTTCCTTGGCGCTGCGGCTGGGGTCGTCGGTGGCCTTGATGCGGCGGAAGTAGCCGGCCCAGTTTTCTTCGCAGGTCAGGTAGGTGCCCCAGGGCGTGGTGCCGTTGGCGCAGTTGTTGAGCGTGCCGCGGGTCTTGCTGCCGTCGGTCGAATACTTGGTCTTCAGGTAGTCGGTCTTGGCGGCCGGGCCCGAGAACGCCATTTCGGTGAGCGTGTGGACGCGGCGGTTGAAGCTCGAGTCCTGCTTGTAGCTCCAGGCGTTGCCGCTCTTGTTGATCTCGATCACGCTCACGCCGTGCAGGTAGAACTCGCGCAGCACTTCGTCGGCGGAGGTGCGCACCGCGGCGTTGCCGGTGCCGCTGATGGTCTGGCCGGCGGGATGCAGGAACAGCGGGGTGATGGCTTCGTGGTTCATCACGAGCAGGCCGCGCGCGGCGCTGGCTGCGTCCCACTTGTTCGACGCGTTCATGCCGAAGAAGGTCATGCCGTCGTGGTGGTCGCCGGCGCGCCGGTCGTAGGTGGCCGGATCGTCGGTGCCGTCGTTCTTGTACGCGGCCACGCCCGCGGCGATCGGGTCGCCCAGGCGATAGAGCACGCTGGCGGTGTAGCCGGCGGGCACGGTGACCACGTCGGCAAGGCTCTTGGCCACGGCATTGAAGCCGAGCTTGGCCGGTGCGGGAGCCGGCGCGGGGGCTGGCGCCGGGGCCGGCGCAGGAGCGGGGGCCGGTGCAGGCGGAATGATCGGGAAAGCCACGCCGCCATTGCCGCCGCCACCGCAGGCCTGCAGCAGCGCGGTGCTGGCCGTGCCGACGCCCAGGCCGAACAGATGGCGGCGGCTCAGGCGCGAGGCGATCAGGTCGGTGAAGGACGGATTCGGGCTGGGGTTGGTGCCGATGTCGTCAAGATCGATGCCGTTGGCGTCGGTACGGTTGTTTGCGGTCATGCGCAATCGCTTTCGTGGGTTGAAAAGGAATCCAACCCGCGAAGTTAGGCAATTCGCATGACATCCGCGTGAAACGCTCAGCTTGCGGTCAGGCGCATCTGCTCGGCGTTCAGGGCGCCGGCATTTGCCTGGGCCACAGCGCCCACAGGCGCAGCGGCTGGTTCATGCTGGCGGCCAGGCGGCCGGCATCGGCGCCGGTGCCGGCAAAGTAGTCGGCGCGCACTGCGCCCAGGATGGCGCTGCCGGTGTCCTGCGCGACCACCAGTTTCTGCAGCTGCGCCGCCGGCCCGCTCGATGCGAGCCAGACCGGCGTGCCGTACGGGATGCTGTCGCGGTCGACCGCAATGGAGCGCCCGGCCGTCAGCGGCACGCCCTGCGCGCCGCGCGGGCCGAAGGCCGCATCGAGTTCGCTCATGGTTTCCTCGCGGAAGAACACGTAGCGCGGATTGCTCCACAGGAGCTGCGACACGCGCTGCGGGTTCTGCGCGGCCCATGCCTTGGTGTCGTCGGGCCATTTGCCGACCTTGGTCACGCCCTGGCCGATCAGCCATTGCTGCACGCTCTTGTACGGCTGCTCGTTGGTGGCCGAGAACGCCACGCGCACGGTGCGCTGGATGCCGTTGGCCTCGGTGATGCGAAGGCGCCCCGAGCCCTGGATGTGGAGCATCAGCGCGTCGATGGGGTCGGCCATCCAGGCGATCTCGCGGCCGCGCAGTGCGGCCTGGGCTTCGGGCAGGGTTTCGATTTCCTGGCGGGTGTACCAGGGCCGGCGCGGCACCAGCCCCTCGGGCGCCTGGTAGATCGGAATGTTGAAGGTGGCGGTGGGCACGCGCGAGGCCTCGTACACCGGCTCGTAGTAGCTCGTGAGCTTGCCTTCGCTCGAGCCCGCGAGCGATTCGACGCGGTAGGGCTGCAGCCTGTCGGTCATCCACTGGCGCTGTTCCTCGGGCGTGGCAATGACCAGCTGGCGCACCTCGCGGCACAGTGGCGCAAAGGCGGCGTTGGGCCGTGCGCAATTGGCCAGGAGCGCGATCCAGGCTTCGTGCAGCGGGTCGTCGCCGAAACCCGGCAGCTCCGACCAGCCGACCGGCACCCACCGGCTCTTGGGATGCGCGAGCGAACCGGTCAGCGGTCCGAGGTCGCGCGGCGGCGTGGCGGCCGGCCGGGCCGGGGTGTCGGGCGCGCGCGGGGTGATCGAGCAGCCGGCCAGCGTTGCTACGATCGCGAGCCCAACCAGCCACTGGAGTCCATTTCTCATGGGTTTGATTTTGCTTGAAGCCCTCGGGGCCGGGCTCGTGTTCATATTGATCGTCTGGTGGACCATGTTTTCCGGTCGAAAAAAGGGCGAACTGCATGACGACGGCGAGGCCGCCGATGGCAACGGTGCCGGCGAGAAAAAGAATCCGCCGCCCGAAGCGTGAATTACTTGCGTAGCCGAAAGCCGCAGCGGAATGTCGGAGAACAGGCTATCAGCTATTACTTTAGTAGCAATCATCGCAGCATTCACGGGGCTTTGCAGAAAGTTTTCTTCTTTCCTGCAAGTTGGGAAGGCCGTACCATCGCAGGTTCGCCGAGGCTAAGCTGTGGCCCGCCTGATTCAACCTTGAAAGGGATTGCCATGAAAAAGTTTGTACTCGCCACCACCGCTGCCGCCCTCGTCCTGTCCGGCTGTGCCGGCGGCATGACCGATACCCAGCGCAACACCGGCATCGGCGCCGGCATCGGCGCGCTGGGCGGTGCGGCCATCGGTTCCGCCACCGGCGGCAACCGCGGCGCCATCGGCACCGGTGCCGTGGTCGGCGCCGCGGCCGGCGCGCTCGGCGGCTACCTGTGGTCGCAGCGCATGGAAAACCAGAAGCGCCAGATGGAAGCCGCCACCCAGGGCACCGGCGTGGCCGTGACGCAAACCCCGAACAACGAGCTCAAGCTCCAGATCCCGAGCGACGTCTCCTTCGACGTGGGCCGCTCCAACATCAAGCCCAACTTCGCACCGGTGCTCGACCAGTTCGCGAGCGGCCTGCGCAACAACCCGAACGCCGAGGTGCGCATCATCGGCCACACCGACAACACCGGCTCGGACGCCATCAACAATCCGCTGTCGGTCGACCGCGCCGCCAGCACGCGCGACTACCTGGTGGCGCGCGGCGTGAGCGCCGCGGCCTTCCGCATCGAAGGACGCGGTTCGCACGAGCCGATCGCCAACAACAACAGCGACGCCGGCCGGGCGCAGAACCGCCGCGTCGAGATCTACGTGGGCGAGCGCGCGCCGCGGGGCTGACCGGATCGGCTGATATAAAAACAAAGCCGGCCGTGCAGGAGCGGCCGGCGCCCATCGCCATCGTTTCATGTTCACAAAGAGGGAAAAACTCATGAGGAAGCTTGTTGTTTCGGGTGCGGCTGCGGCCGCATTGTTCGTTGCGGGGTGCGCCTCGCAGTCGCCCGCGCCGGGATCGGCCGCCGCACCAGCCGCCCAGGCGGCTGCGCCGGCCAACAGCTGGACTGCGCGCCTGGCGGCGCTCAAGACCGAGCTGGAGAATTCCACCAAGGGCACGGGCGTGGTGATCGAGCAGACCGCGGACAACCAGCTGCATCTCGTGGTTCCCAACGAACTGTCGTTCGACGTGGGCCGCGCCAACGTCAAGCGCAACCTGGCGCAGGTGCTCGACAAGGTGGCCGAAGGCCTGCGCAGCGCCGCCGCAGCCAGCGTGCGCGTGGTGGGCCACACCGACAACACCGGCAGCGAGGAAGGCAACGAGCGCCTCTCGGTGAGCCGCGCCGACAGTGCGCGCAACCACCTGGTCAGCCGCGGCGTCTCGACCACGGCCATCACCACCGACGGCCGCGGCTCGCGCGAACCGATCGCCGACAACGGCACGCCGGCCGGCCGGGCTCAAAACCGCCGCGTCGAGATCTTCGTCGCGGAAAAGGTCTGATCTCCTAGAGATCTCTGAGGCGGTTGGCCAGTTCGACCGCTGATTTCACTTCCATCTTGTCGAACACGCGTGCGCGGTGGACCTCTACCGTGCGCACGCTGATCGCCAGCTGATCGGCGATCAGCTTGTTCGGCAGGCCCTCGACCACGAGCCGCATCACGTCGCGCTCGCGGTCGGTCAGTTCGGCGACGCGACCAGCCAGGCTGCGCCGCACGCGCCGCACCTCCAGCGCCCGCAGCGAAGCGCCCAGCGCCTGCTCGATGCGGTCGACCAGGGCGTTGTCGGAGAACGGCTTCTCGCAGAAGTCGAAGGCGCCCCGCTTCACCGCGTCCACGGCCGTGGGCACGTCGGCGTGGCCGGTCAGGAAGATCACCGGCATGGCGTCCAGCAGGCCGCGCTCGGCGAGCCGGTCGAACAGCACCAGCCCGCTGGTGCCGGGCATGCGCACGTCCAGCAGCAGGCACAGCGGCTGATCCGGCAGCGGGCCTTCGGCCAGGCGCAGCTCGAAGGCCTCGGCGCTCGCGAAGTGTTCGCTCTCGAGGCGGCGCGAGCGCAGCAGCCAGGCCAGTGCCTCGCGCACACTGGCGTCGTCGTCCACGATGAATATCAGACCATCGATCAGCGGTTGCATTTCAATTCCAAAAACGGGCGCGAAACCTGGGGGTGGATCATGTACTCGGCAGGGTAAACCGGAACACGGTGCCCCGGGGGCGGTTGGGCTCGAACACGAGCACCCCGCCATGCTGCTCCACCACGGTGCGGCACAGGCTGAGGCCCAGCCCCATGCCGTCGGCACGCGTGGTGAAGAAAGGCGTGAAGAGGCGGCCCGCCACCTCTTCGCTGATGCCGCAGCCGAGATCGGCGACCGAGAACTCCAGCCAGCGCCGGGCGTCCTCCGCGCCCGGGCCGCCGACCGCGACAACGCGCGACACGCGCAGCCGCAGCACGCGCTCGCCCACGTGCTCCGCCGTATCCATGGCCTGCATCGCATTGCGCGCGAGGTTCAGCAGCACCTGCTCGACCAGCGTGCGGTCGCACACGGCCGGAGGCAGGCGGTCTTCGAGCACCACCTCGATGCTCACGCCGAGCTTGCGCGCCTGCAGCCGCACCAGCGGCAGCACCGCATCGATCAGCGCCTGCGGCGCCACCGCCTCGCGCGTGCGGTCGCGGCGGCGCACGAAGTCGTGCACGCTGCGGATCACCTGGCCGGCGCGGTCGGCCTGCTCGGCAATGCGCCGCACCGCCATGGCCACCTCGGCCTGCTCGCCCTTGGCGTGCGGCCCGAGCATGTTGAGCGACCCCGTCGCATAGCTGGCGATGGCGGCCAGCGGCTGCGTGAGCTCGTGGCTCAGCAGCGAGGCCATCTCGCCCACCGTGGCAAGCCGCGCGCTGGCCTGCAGCCGTTCCTGGCTGGCGCGCGAGAGCTCCTCGATGCGGCGCTGCTCGCTGATGTCGATGAAGGCGCTCATCCAGCCGGTCTGCACGCGATGCGCGTTGATCAGCGGGGCCTCGAAGATGAGCACCGGAAAGCGCGTGCCGTCCTTGCGCATGAAGACCGATTCGAAGCCCTCGCGCGGCGGCATGCCGCCGGCCAGCCGCCGGGCCTGCCGCTGCTGGTATTCGTGCGCCAGCTCGGTCGGCCAATAAGGGGCCTCGATGTCTTCGCCGCTGCCGGCCATCAGCTCTTCGGGGCTGAAGCCGACCATTTCGCAGAACGCGGGGTTCACGTAGGTGATACGCCCCTGCAGGTCGCGCGCGCGCAGGCCGGTGATGACCGAGTCTTCCATCGCCTTGCGGAAGGCCAGCGCATCGGCCAGGTCGCGTTCGGCGCGCAGCCGGCGGCGCGTGTCGCGCGCAAGCAGCACCAGCACCGACACCAGCGCGATCGAAATGGCCGTGACCAGCGCCGTCAGCACGTTCGGAAAGAGATCGGGTGCGGCGCGCCAGCCGTCCACGCGCAGCATCAGCGCGGCGCCGGGCAGGTCGATCAGCTGCTGCGAGGTGAAGACGCGCGTTCCGGTGCGGCGCGAGGTGCCGAGCGCCACCAGGCGCGTGCCGTCGGCCTCGGTGAAGGCCACTTCCTGGCCGCGCGTGAGCGTGGGGCCGACCAGCTCGATCAGCGTGTCGCGCAGCGAGTAGCTCGCCACCAGGAAGCCGCCCGCATCGATCGGCACGCACAGTTCCATCACCTCGACGCCGCCTCCGCCGAGGATCGGCACGTAGTGGCTCGGCGAATAGGCCGGCGCACCGAGCTTGCGCGCGGCCGCGCAGGCGAGCCCCACGTCGGACTGGTCGGCGCCGCGGCTCTCGTCGGCGATCAGCCGCATGCGGTAGGGCGTGTTCACCGCTTCGAGCGGACGCAGCGCGGCGTCGCGCCATTCGAGCCGCAGCCACTCGCGGTGCTCACGCAGCAGGGAGGCCGCGGCGTCGGGCCAATGCGTGCGGTCCAGGCCCGAGGCCTGGGTGGCGCGCAGGCTCTGGGCGTTGCGCTGCAGGCCGATGCGAAGGTCCGAAACCGCGTCGGCGGTGTCGCGGTCGAGGTTCGCCTGGACCTGCTCGACCTCGTGCCGGCCCGCGAGCCACACCACGGTGACCAGCAGCGCCGACACCAGCACGGCCAGGATCAGCCAGAGAAACCAGCGCTGCCAGAGCGAGCGCAGCCGCGCGAACGCCGACAGCGCCCACCGGGGCGGTGCGACAGCCAAAGCCTCCTCCATCTAGAGCACGCAGTGGGACAGGACGGGCAGCTGCGCGCGCACGCGCTCGATCTGCCCGGCATCGATGTCGAACAGCACCACGCCCTCTTCGCTCGCCTGCTGCGCCACCACCGTGCCCCAGGGGTCGACCACCATCGACTGGCCCCAGGTATGGCGGCCGTTCTCGTGCGTGCCGCCCTGCGCGGGCGCCACCACCCAGGCCAGGTTCTCGATGGCCCGCGCGCGCAGCAGCACTTCCCAGTGCGCGGCGCCCGTGGTGCGGGTGAAGGCACTGGGCACCAGCAGCAGCTCGGCGCCGCGTTTGGCGAGCGCGCGGTAGAGCTCGGGAAAGCGCAGGTCGTAGCAGACGCTCATGCCCACGCGCCAGCGATGGCCGTCGCGCGAGGGCAGCTCGAACAGCACGGGCTCGGCGCCCGGCGCGATGACGCGGCGCTCGTCGTAGCGCTCGCTGCCGTTGTCGAAGAAGAAGAGATGGATCTTGTCGTAGCGCGCCACGCACCGGCCATCGGGCGAATAGCACAGCGAGCTGTTGAACACGTGCTCGGCGTCGCCGCTTTCGAGGGGCAGCGTGCCGCCCACGATCC
Organism: Variovorax sp. VRV01; assembly: GCF_014852545.1. Taxonomy (NCBI): domain Bacteria; kingdom Pseudomonadati; phylum Pseudomonadota; class Betaproteobacteria; order Burkholderiales; family Comamonadaceae; genus Variovorax; species Variovorax sp. VRV01. The sequence continues at coordinate 3,117 of NZ_JACVBS010000025.1, read as the reverse complement.
AGAGCCCGAACTCGCGCGCCGCGTCGGCCAGAAAGCCCTGCACGGTGCCCGCGCCAGCGGTCTCGCGCAGGCCCAGCTTGTCGGTGTCGCGCGCGCCCATCATGCAGAAATACTCGGGCAGCACCGCCAGTTCGGCACCGGCCGCGGCGGCTTGCGCGAGCAGGCCGTGGGCGCGCGCGAGGTTGGCTTCGCGGGCGATGGCCGACACCATCTGGATGGCTGCGACTTTCATTGCGTGGTCTCCGTTTTCACTTGCCCTGCCCGCCTGCCGGCGCCTCGGCAGCGCCGGGTACGCTCGGCAGGATGGATCGTGGCACCTTGGCTATTTTGGGGTCGGCCCAGGTGCCTTCGATATGGAACTCCTGCGTGGCGGCGGCCGCAAGCGGCTTGCTCAGCACCCACTGCGCGAGGAAGGTGCCCAGGCCGATCGCGGGGTTGATCGCGGTGGCCACCAGCGCGGCCGTACCGGCATTGATCTCGGGCACCACCACCACGCGCAGGTCCTGCGTTTCGCGCACGATGTCGGCCGAGCCGTCCATCAGCGCGCCCGCGTTGACGCCCTTCATCTGCAGGTTGTTGGTGCTCGCGATGCCGTTGTGGATCTTCGCGTCGCCGCGGATGAAGTCGAAGGCGAAGCCCTGGCTGAAGACATCGCGGAAATCCAGCGTGAGCCGGCGCGGCAGCGCCTGCAGGCTCAGCACGCCGAGCAGCTTGGCCAGGCCGGGGTCGGCCTTGAGGAACTGGCCCGATTCGACGTTGATCTGGAGCTGCCCGCCCAGGCTCGGATAGTCGAGCGAGAACGGCGAGCCGCGCCAGTTGACCTCGCCTTCGAGCCGCCCGCTGCCGCGCCGCAGGACGCCGGGCATGCCGAAGCGCGCGAGCAGATCGCCCGCGTCCGCGATGTCCAGCCTGAAGGTCATGGCCGTGCGGCGCTGCTCTGCGCGCCCGGAGGTGCCGCCCGGCGCGGCGGCCCAGGTGCCCTTGGCCGAAAAATTGGCCTCGGGCATGGTGAAGCTCAATTTGTTGAGCATCCATTCGCGGCCCGCGCCGCCGCGGTTGACGGCATCGATCTCGGCACGGCCCAGGCGCTTGCCCAGCAGTTCGAAGTCGTCGATGACGATGTCAAGCGCGGGCAGCGTGCCCGGCTGCTCGTCGAGCAGGGTTTCGACCTGCCTGGCTTCGGTGGGCGCAATCTTGAGCCGCGCGAGCCGCGCATAGAGCCGCCCGGCCTGGGTGTGGCGGTACTCGGCATAGCCGCTGAGTTCGGTGGCGTCGATGTTGGCGCGCCAGAGCGCACCGTCGCGCGTGCCGCCGAGCACCACGTTGTGCAGCGTGCGCCCCGCGATGCCGAGTTCCTGCGCACGCACCGCGATGCGCGTGGGCAGGTAGCCCGTGGCCGCGTCTTCGGGCCGCTCGGCATTGCCCGCCGCTTCGGCCGCGCTGCTTCCGGTGTCGCCGACCAGCGCCTGCCACGCAGGCATGTCGAGCTTCGCGACGTTGACATTGGCCAGCACGCCCTTGTCGGGCAAGGGGGCGGCATCGCCCGCGGCAAGGCCGATGCCGATGCTGCCGCGCAGCACGCGCGCTTCGGCGCCGGAGATGTCGCGCACATACTGGGCGGCGCCGATGCGGCCGAGCTCCATCGAGAGCTGGTCCTGCACGGCAACGGCGGCACCCGCCCGGGTCTCGCGCTGCAGCACCTTTTTCTCGATGCGCAGCGGCATCTGTTCGTCCGCCGTCTTCACGAGCGGTGCGGGCAGCTGCAGCGCCAGGCCCTGCAGCGTGCTGGTGAGCGAGAACTCCGGCGCGCCGTCGCGCATCGAGAAGGTGGCCGCATAGGGCGTGCCGCCGCTCGCCTTGGCCGCGATGCGCGTGAGCCACTCGGCCTCGCGCGCCGCGCGCAGGCCCTCGGCCGTTGCGGTGCCCTGCGCCTTCAATGCCAGCTCGCGGTTGGGCCCGGCAAAGCGGCCGCGGCCTTCGACGCGAACGTCGCCGCCGAGCAGCCTGGCGTTGACGCCAGCCAGCGAAAAGCCCGTTTCGGTAAAGCCGACGACGCCCTTCGCATGGGTGAAGGACGGCGCTTCGGGCACCAGCTGCAGCTCGTTGTCGGCGAGCGCGATGCTGGCCTGGACCTTGGCCACCTCCAGCGCGGCCAGCGGCAGTTCGAGGTGCAGCCGGTAGTCGGCCGTGCCGGTGGCGCGCGCGCGGGACAGCACCTCGCCGGTTTCCCCGGCCAGCGGCGCGCCCACGCGCAGCAGTTCGGCGAGCGGGCCCTTGGCCTGGGCATCGACGCGCAGCAGCGAGGCATGGTGCGACATGTCGGCAATCTGCGCCTCGGCCTTGGTCACCTCGATGCCGGTCGCGCCCGCCAGCCGGCCGCGCGCGTTGCGCACCAGCATGCCCGCGCGCTCGAACACCAGTTCGCCCGAAAGCCCCGTGAGCGCGGGCCAGGCCGGCGCCGGCGCACCGCTGCGGGCCGCGGAGGCCGGCGCCTTGGATGCCGTGGACGCGGCAATGGCCGAGGCCGGCGGCACATAGGCGTAGTTGACGTCGGCCACCTTGGCCACGATGCGGAACTCGCCCTGCTTCGGGTCCATGAACGGCATGTCGTGCAGGTCGCCGCGCACGCGGAAGTCGACGCTGCTGGCCGTGCCCTTGGTGACCGCGTCGCGCACGTAGTCGCGCGTGTGCTGGGGGATCTCGAGCGGCAGGTAGCGGAACACGCGCGTGCCGTCGGCGCGGGTCAGCTTGCCCTGCAGGTCAAGCACGCCGGGGTAGAGCGACTGCCCGCGGGACACGGCGGGATCGCTGGTGCGCCAGCTGGCTTCGGCTTCGCCGTCGGCATCGGCATTGGCGAAGCGCAGCTTGGAAACCTGCAATTGCGCGTGGCCCTTGTCGAGCTTCCACTGCAATTGGGCCGCGAGACGGTCGATGGGAATGAGCGGTTCCTCGAACACCCCCGGAAATTCGAGCGTTCCCTGGGCCATCGACAGCGCGGCGCTGCCGCCGGCCTGGGTGGCGTCGAACTCGACGGTGGCCCCGCTCAGGCCCGGCGAGCCGGCATGCGGCCGCTGGGCGGCGGGCGCGGCGCCGGCGGGCCTGGCCGCGGTGGCCGGT
>NZ_JACVBS010000024.1:65000-84772 GCF_014852545.1 Variovorax sp. VRV01 | reverse complement strand
CCGCGGGCCGGAGCTGGTGACGCGCCTGGGTGCCGGGCTGGTGGTGGCGTCGTTCGCGGCCATGGGCCTGGCGCCGCTGATGGCGCCGCATGCGCAGCTCTGGCTGCTGGCGCTGGCTGCGGTCGGCTTCGACCTGGGCATGCAGGCGGCGCTGATCGCGCACCAGACCATCGTCTACGGCATCGAGCCCGGTGCGCGCAGCCGCCTCAATGCGGTGCTGTTCACCAGCATGTTCACCGGCATGGCGGCCGGCTCGGCGCTGGGTGCGCTGGCGCTCGCGCAGTGGGGCTGGGCCGGAGTGACAGGGCTCGCGACTGGCACGGCTGCCGCCGCGCTCGCGGTGCGGCTCTGGCCGCGCAAGGCCGCGTAGCCGCAACAGCCGCGGGCAGCGCCCGCTCCCCAGTCCGGTGCATCCGGACTGGCACGTCGCTTGCATAACCTGACCACTTGCTCTGATTAAGCGGTCAAATTCATGCGCGTGCTCGTCGTCTACTGCCATCCGGTCGAAACCAGCTTTCACGCCGCCCTGCACCAGGAGGTGCTGAAGAACCTGCGCGCGGCCGGGCACGAGGTGGACGACTGCGATCTGTATGCCGAAGGCTTCGATCCGGTGCTTTCGCGCGAGGAGCGGCTCGGCTATCACGAGGTGCCGGCCAACCAGCTGCCGCTCAAGCCCTACGTGGAGCGGCTGCAGTGGGCCGAGGGCCTCGTGTTCTGCTTTCCGACCTGGTGTTTCGGCCTTCCCGCGATGCTCAAGGGCTACTTCGACCGGCTCTTCATGCCGGGGGTGGCCTTCGACATCAGCGACCCGGCCCACGTGAAGCCGATGCTCACGCACATCCGGCGCATCAGCGCCGTGGTCACCTACGGGCGGCCGCGCTGGATGGCCTGGTACATGGGCGATCCGCCGCGCAAGATCGTCACGCGCTACATGCTGCGGCTCACGGGCCGGCGCGCCAAGGTGGACTACCACGCCCACTACCACATGAACGTGGCGACCGAGCCCCAGCTCAAGCGTTTCATGGCACGGGTCGGCGCTGCAATGGCGCGTTTCGCATGAAGACGCCCGCCCTGCTCGACAACGCGCGCCTGCCGCGCTGGCTGCTGCCGGCCGGCTGGCCCGAGCGCGACGGCGTGCCGGTGCTGGCGCGCATTGCGCTCGAGGCCGGGCGCGTGCAGTCGCTGCGGCCTGCTTCCGGCCAGGACGGGTCCTCCCCCGAAGCGTGGGACCTGGCCGGCACGCTCGTGCTGCCGGGCTTCGTCGACGCCCACACGCACCTGGACAAGGCCTTCACGCTGCCGCGCATGAAAAAGGTGCAGCCCGGCCTGCTCGGCGCCATCGATGCGATGCTGGCCGACCGCGTGCACTGGACGTCCGCCGATGTGCACGAGCGCGCCGCACGCGGCCTGCAGTGGGCCTGGGAATGCGGCACCACGCAGCTGCGCACGCATGTCGACTGGTGGGAGCCCGATGCGGTGCCGCTGGCCTGGCCCGTGATGGCCGAGCTCGCGCAGGAATGGACCGGCAGGGTGCGGCTGGAGCAGGTCAGCCTGATCAAGCTGCCGCTGTTCGAGGACGCGGCGCAGGCTCTGCGGCTCGCCAGGCAGGTGAAGGCCACGGGGCCGCATGCGTTGCTCGGCGGCTTCGTGCACTCCACCAACTGGAGCGCGAACGCGCTGCGCAACCTGCTGGTGGCGGCGCAGGCCTGCGATCTGGACGTCGACCTGCACGTCGATGAAGAACTGAATTCCGCGGCGGTCGGCCTGCAAACCACCGCCCGCATCCTGCGCGAGATCGGCTTCGAGGGCCGCGTGGTCTGCGGCCACGTCTGCGCGCTGGCCGCCCAGCCCGAGGCCGAGGCCCTTGCCACGCTCGATGCCGTCGCAAGCGCGCCGATCACCATCGTCTCGCTGCCCGCCACCAACCTGCTGCTGCAGGACGCGGTGACGGGCCGCACGCCGCGCCTGCGCGGCCTCACGCTGGTGAAGGAAGCGCGCAAGCGCGGCATCCCGCTGCTGTTCGCAAGCGACAACGTGCAAGACCCGTTCTGCCGCCTTGGCAGCTTCGACCCGGTCGAGGCGCTGGGCACCGCCGCGCTCGCCGCGCAGTTGGCCGATCCCTTCGACGACTGGTCGCAGGCGCTGTGCCGCGGCGACTGGCTGCAGCGCGCCCCCGCCACGGCGGCGCCCGCGCTGGCCGGTGCCAAGGCCGACCTCGTGCTGTTCACCCAGGCCGACCGCCATGGCTGGCCGTCGCGCAGCGCCACCCGCGTGGTGCTGCGCGACGGCCGCGTCACACATGGCGATGCGGCGCCCTTCCTTCCCCGCTGACAAACAAGGACCTCCATGCTCCACGGCTACATTCCGCCCCACCGCTTCCTGCCCTACCTGAGCTGGACCGAAATCGCCGCGCTGCCCGACCGCGAGAACACGGTCATCGTGCTGCCCTGCGGCGCCATCGAGCAGCACGGCCCGCACCTGCCCTGCTCGGTCGACAGCGTGATCGCCTCGGGCGTGATGGGCAAGGCGCTCGAGAAGCTGCCCGCCGAGGTGCGTGCCTTCGCGCTGCCCACCATCACCTATGGCAAGTCGGAAGAGCACCTGCACTTTCCGGGCACCATGACGCTGACCGGCACCACGCTCTTGTCGACCGTGACCGAGATCGGCGAGTCGGTCTACCGCGCGGGCTTTCGCAAGCTGCTGTTCGCCAACGGCCATGGCGGCCAGCCGCAGGTGCTGGAGATGGCGGCGCGCGAACTGCGGCTGCGGCATGGCGACTTCGTGGTGGTGCCGCATGGCGTGTCGCGCCTGCCCAGCGCGGCCAGCAAGCAGGTGAGCGAGCAGGAGAAGAAGCTCGCGATGCATGCCGGCCATTCCGAGACCGCACTGATGCTCGCGCTCGCGCCCGAGACGGTCCACATGGAACGCGCCGTCGCCAACTTTCCGCCGCCGTTTCCGATCAAGCTGCTGTCGGCCGATGGCCGCCCGGCCTGCGCCTGGACCGCGCGCGACTTCGGCCCGAGCGGCGTGATCGGCGACCCGACCACGGCCACGCGCGAACAGGGAGAAGAGATCCTGGACACGCTCGCAGGCAGCTGGGCACAGGCGCTGACCGAGCTGCATGCGCTGCGCTGGGTCGTGCGCGAGGAAGCCACCTGGGAGCGCGGCCACCAGCAGGGCTTCATCCAGCAGTCGTTCGAGGCCGCCTGAGGCGCGCTACTTGCATCCGCTTCATCGCCGTTCTTCCACCCCTTCCTTCACCAGCCTTCGAGAGGTTCACACCATGCGCTCCTTCGCTCTTTCCGTGGCCGGCGCCGCCGCGCTCGCACTGTTCGCCGCTGCCGCACCGGCCCAGGCGCAAGACAAGTTCACCTACATGACCAACTGGTATGCGCAGGCCGAGCACGGCGGCTTCTACCAGGCGGTGGCGCTGGGCATCTACAAGAAGCACGGCCTCGACGTGACCATCAAGATGGGCGGCCCGCAGGTCAACATCACGCAGATGATGGCCGCGGGCCAGGCCGACTGCATCATGGGTTCGAGCGACATCCAGATGATGCAGGTGCGCGAAGGCGGCGTGCCGGTGGTCAACGTGGCGGCCTTCTTCCAGAAGGACCCTCAGGTGCTGATCGCGCACGACGACGTCAAGAAGTTCGAGGACCTCAAGGGCAAGACGCTGCTGATCGGCGCGCAGGCCAACCGCGGCTACTGGCCGTGGCTCAAGGCCAAGTTCGGCTTCACCGACGAACAGACGCGCCCCTACACCTTCAACATCCAGCCCTTCGTGGCCGATAAGAACACCGCGCAGCAGGGCTACCTGACCTCGGAGCCCTACGCGATCCAGAAGGCCGGCGTGAAGAGCACGGTGCTGATGTTCAGCGACCACGGCTTCCCGGCCTACGCCACCACGGTGTCGTGCATGGAAAAGACCGTCAAGGACCGCAGCAAGCAGGTGGAGGCCTTCGTGAAGGCATCGGCCGAGGGCTGGAAGAGCTACCTCGCCGACCCGGCGCCCGCCAATGCGCTGATCAAGAAGGACAACCCCAACATGACCGACGACCAGCTGGCCTACAGCGTGGCCAAGCTCAAGGAAATGGGCATGGTCACCGGCGGCGATGCGGCCAAGCTCGGCATCGGCGTGATCACCGATGCACGTTCCAAGGCGAGCTACGACTTCCTCGTCGCCGCCAAGCTGCTCGACCCGGCGAAGGTGGAGCTGGCCAAGACCTACACCACCGAGTTCGTGAAGGACGCCAAGGTCTTGCCCTGAGCCATCCATCCATGAACCGCATCGAACCCCACACCCTCGCGCCGCCCGCGGTGCCTGCCGTGCCCGCGGTGGAAGTGCTCTCGGCCGAGAAGACCTATCCCAACGGCACGCAGGCGCTGCTGCCGGTGGACCTGTCGATCGCCGAAGGCGAGTTCGTCACGCTGCTCGGGCCTTCGGGCTGCGGCAAGAGCACGCTGCTCAAGATGGTGGCGGGCATGCTCGAGCCGAGCGACGGGCGGCTGCTCGTGTGGCGCAAGCCTGTGGCGGAGATCCACAGCTGCCCGCACAAGCTGTCTTTCGTCTTTCAGTCGGCCACGCTGATGCCGTGGGCCAGCGTGCGTACCAACGTGCGGCTGCCGCTCGACCTGGCCGGCGTGCCGCGCAAGGAGGCCGATGCGCGGGTGATGGAATCGCTCGCGCTGGTGGGGCTCGAGAAGTTTGCCGATGCATTGCCGCGCGCGCTCTCGGGCGGCATGCAGATGCGCGTGTCGATCGCGCGCGGCCTCGTCACGCAGCCCGACCTGCTGCTGATGGACGAGCCCTTCGGCGCGCTCGACGAGATCACGCGCCACAAGCTCGATGCCGACCTTCTCGACCTCTGGCGCAAGAAGAAGCTTACGGTGATCTTCGTGACGCACTCGATCCACGAGGCGGTGTTCCTGTCGACCCGCGTGGTGATGATGGCCGCGCGGCCGGGCCGCGTGGTGGAACAGTTCCACATCGACGAGCCCTACCCGCGCACGCCCGACTTCATGGTGACGCCGGAATTCGCGCGCCACGCCCGGCGCCTGCAGGACAGCCTGCTGCGCGCCAGCCAGGCCGACGAGGAGCACGCACGATGAAGAGCCCGCCCCTCCTGAGCCAGCCGCGCGTGCAGCGCGTGCTCTACCCCGTGCTCATCGGCGTGGTGCTGGTTGCGCTGTGGCAGTGGATGGTGGTGGCCTTGGAGCTGCCGCCCTACCTGGTGCCCTCGCCCTTCCTCATGGTGCAGACGCTCGTCAGCGACTGGGCGCCACTCGGCAACGCATTGCTGGTCACGCTCAAGATCACGCTGCTGTCCTTCCTGCTGGCCACCGTGGCCGGGGTGCTGATCTCGTTCCTGTTCGTGCAGAGCAAGCGCATCGAGACCGCGCTCTTTCCGTATGCGGTGCTGCTGCAGGTGACGCCCATCGTGGCGGTGGCGCCGCTCATCATCATCTGGGTGAAGAACCCGGTGGCGGCGATGACAGTGTGCGCCGCGCTGGTGGCGCTGTTCCCGATCATCAGCAACACCACGCTCGGCCTGCGCAGCATCGACCCCGACCTGCAGAGCTACTTCAAGCTCAACCGCGCGACGCGCTGGCAGCAGCTGGTGCGGCTGCGCATTCCGAGCGCGCTGCCGTACTTCTTTGGCGGACTTCGAATCTCGAGCGGCCTGGCGCTGATCGGCGCGGTGGTGGCCGAGTTCGTGGCCGGCACCGGCGGCTCCGGCGCGGGGCTGGCCTACCAGATCCTCCAGGCCGGCTTCCAGCTCAACATTCCGCGCATGTTCGCGGCCTTGCTCTTGATCTCGCTGACCGGCGTCGCGCTCTTCGTGCTGATGGCCTGGCTCACCAGGCTGGCCCTGGGCTCGTGGCACGCGAGCGAACTTTCCCAGGATTGAAAACCTTGACCATGAATGCTTCCATTTCCGCCATCGAACAGCTGCTGCTCGAACTGCCCGAGCTCGACTGGATCACCGACGAGGGCCGCGTCACGCGCCTGTCGCAGGACTTCTCGTGGTTCAGCCCCGTGCTGAACCGCCAGCTGAAGGACAAGCGCGCCGACGTGGCCGTGCGTCCGCGCACCGAGGACGAGATCCGCGCGGTGGTCGGCGCCTGCGCGCGCCGCGGCGTGCCGATCACCCTGCGCGGCAGCGGCACCGGCAACTACGGCCAGACCACGCCGCTCGCGGGCGGCGTGGTGCTCGACATGACGGGCTACAACGCCTTCCTGTGGGTGAAGCCCGGCGTGGCCCGTGCGCAGGCCGGCATCCGCCTGGGCGAACTCGAGAAGCAGACCAGGCCCTCGGGCCAGGAGATGCGCAGCATGCCCTCCACCTACCGCAGCGCCACGCTCGGCGGCCTGTTCGGCGGCGGCTTCGGCGGCGTGGGTTCCATCAACTACGGGCCGCTGGGTGCGCCCGGCAACGTGCTCGGCATCCGCGCGATGACCATCGAGCCCGAGCCGCAGATGGTCGAGCTGCGCGGCGCCGAGGCCATGCGCATGCACCACCTCTGGGGCACCAACGGCCTGGTGCTGGAGCTGGAGATCGCACTCGCGCCCGCGCATCCCTGGCTCGAGACGCTGGTGAGCTTCGACAATTTTGCGGACGCGCTGCACTTCGCCGACAAGCTCGCGAATGCGCCGGGCATCGTGAAGCGGGAGATCGCCTTCTTCGCCGCGCCGATTCCGGACCACCTGGCACAGCTTGCGGCACACCTGCCCAAAGGCTGCCACACGGTGCTGTCGCTGGTGGCCGAATCCTGCGAGCCGGCGATGCTGCAGCTGGCCGAGGCGCACGGCGGCACGGCGAGCTACCGCAGGACCGCGGCCGAGGTGCAGAAGAGCAACCGCACGCTGATGGAATTCACCTGGAACCACACCACGCTGCATGCGCTGAAGGTCGACCCGACGCTCACCTACCTGCAGAGCGGCTTCGTGCCGGGCCGGCACGTCGAGCAGATCATCGAAATGGAGCAATTGTTCGGCGGCGAGGTGCTGATGCACACCGAGTTCATCCGCAACGTGGCCGGGCTCATGACCTGCAGCGGGCTCCAGCTGGTGCGCTTCAGCACCGAGGAGCGGCTCGCGGAGATCATCGACATTCACCGCGCATACGGCGTGCACATCAACAATCCGCACGTGAACATCGTGGAAGACGGCAAGGCGGGGGGACCGCTGCCGCCCGAGGTCATCGAGATGAAGAAGCGCTTCGACCCGCTGGGCCTGCTGAACCCGGGCAAGCTGCGCGACTGGCCCGTGAAGGCCGTGCCGGCGACAGCCTGACGATCAAGTGGCGCCGCCGGGTCAGCCCCGGCGGCGGCGCAGCACGAAGGCGATGGCCACCACGGCAATCGCCGCGATCCAGATCGGCCACAGCCCGAAGGGCGCCACCCAGCGCGCATAGGGCGTGAGCCCCGTGCGGCCTTCGACCGAGGCCTCGAGCACGCCGCGCGTAAGGCGCGGCAGCTGGTGCGTGACGCGGCCTTCTGCATCGATCACCACCGTGGCACCGGTGTTGGTGGCCCGCACCATCGGCCGCGCGAATTCGAGCGAGCGCATGCGCGAGATGGCCAGGTGCTGGTCGATGGCCACCGAGTTGCCGAACCACGCGATGTTGCTCACGTTGAGCAGGATGGTCGGCGCCGTGGCCTGGTCCTTGAAGTTGGCGCCGATCTCGTCGCCGAACAGGTCTTCGTAGCAGATGTTCGGCGCAATGCGCTGGCCCTGCCAGGCAAAGGGCGCCTGCGCCAGGCCGCCGCGCGCAAAGTCGCCGAGCGGAATGTTCATCATGCGGATGAACCAGCGAAAACCCGGCGGAATGAATTCGCCGAACGGAACGAGGTGGTGCTTGCTGTAGCGGTAGGGCTGCGCCGCGCCGGGCTGGAAGCCGAGCACCGCGTTGCTGTAGGTGCCCTGGCCGCCCAGCGGCAGGCCGACGATCGCGGCCTGCGAGCCTTGGCTGTAGCGCGACTGGATGGCCTCCAGGTAGCCCGCGGGCAGTTGCTGCGGCAGCAGCGGCAATGCGGTCTCGGGCGTCACCACGAGCGAGGCCTTGGCATCGCGCAGCTGTTCGCCATACCAGCGCAGCGCCAGGTCGATGCCGCCGCCGGGAATGAATTTTTCGTCTTGCGGGATGTTGCCCTGCAGCAGTGCGAGCTGCAGCTTGCCGCTCGACCCCTTGGCGCCCTGCACATCTCCGGAAAGCGGTGCCACGAGATGCGGCGTGGCGAATCCGGCAGCGACAAGCACCAGGGCCTGCGCGAACACGATGCTGCGCGCGGGCCGGGTCAGGGCGACAAGCGCCGCCATGAGCGCGGCAACGGCGCCAATGCCGTACACGCCGATCCACGGCGCCCAGGCCGCCAGCGGCCCCTCGACATGCGCATAGCCACCCGCGCCCCAGGGAAAGCCGGTGAACCAGCTGCCGCGCACGAGCTCGGCCAGCGTCCACAGCGCGGCGAACACCACCGCGCCGGCCACCGGCCCGCGCGGCCCGCGAACCACGAACCAGGCGCAGGCCGCTGCGTAATACAGCCCGAGCGCGGCCGCCAGCAGCAGCACCGCAATGGCCGCGAGCGGCGCCGCCAGCCCGCCGTAGGTGTGCATCGAGATGAAGAGCCACCAGAAGCTGCCCGTGAGCCAGGCGGTCGAGAAGAGCCAACTATGCAGCCCGGCGCGGCGCCAGCCCGCACCTTCGGCGCGCAGCCAGTCCAGCAGGCCGACGAGCACGGCCAGCGAAAAGAGCTGCAGCCACCACAGCGGCCGGCCGTTCGCGGGCCAGGCAATGGCCGCGGCCTGCGCGAGGCCCGCGAAGGCAAAGCCCAGCAGGCGCAGCAGGCCCACGGCGGAAAAGGCGGGTGAGGTGCGCAGCGTGGCCGCTGCCGGCAGCGGCATCAGTCGGCCGCGTCGCTGCCGCGGGCCGGGGACACCTTGAACCAGCGCACGGCCCCGCCCTTGGTGTGCAGCACCACGAAGTCGAAGCCGCCGATCGCGTGGTGCTCGCCGCGCTTGGGCACGTGGCCCATCTCGTGTGCGATGAGCCCGCCGATGGTGTCGAAGTCTTCGCTCAGCTGTTCTTCGTCGAAGACGATGCCGAAGGCCTCGGCCACGCGCTCGATCGGCGTGTCGCCCGAGACGCGGTAGGTGTGGTCGGCCAGGCCGAAGATGTCGCCCTCGTCCTCGGCAATGTCGAACTCGTCCTCGATCTCGCCGACGATCTGCTCGAGCACGTCCTCGATGGTGATGAGGCCGGCCACGCGGCCGAACTCGTCGATCACGATGGCCAGGTGGTTGCGGTTGCCGCGGAACTCGCGCAGCAGGTCGTTCAGGCCCTTGCTCTCGGGGATGAAGGTCGCGGGCCGCAGCAGCGCGCGGATGTTGAGCCCCGGCGCGCGCTGCAGCTTGAGCAGGTCCTTCGCGAGCAGGATGCCGATGATGTTTTCCTTCTCGCCCTCGTACACTGGGAAGCGCGAGTGCGCGGTGTCGATGACCAGGTGCAGCAGCGCGTCGAAGGGCGCGTCGATGTTCACCAGGTCCATGCGCGGGGCCGCGACCATCACGTCGCCGGCCGTCATGTCGGCCATGCGCAGCACGCCCTCGAGCATGACGCGCGACTCGGCGCCGATCACCTCGTTGTCCTCGGCATCCGCGAGGGTTTCGATCAGCTCGTCGCGCGAGTCGGGACCGGGATGGATGAATTCGGCCAGCTTCTGGAGAAAGCCGCGCTTGTCTTCCCGTTCGACGGGTGCGCGTTCAGGGTGAGGGTCGGCCACTGCGGGAGGCGTAGTTGAAGAGATACAAGGATACCGGATTGCGCATGACAGGCTCTACCGCACGGCCGTCACAAGCCGTTTCCGGGTACTCAGGGCGCGGATTTGCTGCGCGCGTCCCGCATGCCGCTGCGCACTTCCTGCAGGCTGGCCAGGAAGGCCCAGAACTGCTTGGCGCGGGTCTTGAGGTGGTAGTCGACCGCCGCGTACTGCTCGAGCGCGATTTCGCTCATGCGGCTGTCGAAGGTGGCGCTCGGCAGCTGCAGGTGCGCCTCCGATTCCGAGCCGCTGCGCACCACGGTGGCACCGGCGTTGCGGGCGATCTTCAGCATGGCGGCGTTTTCGCTCAGCGCATGGATGAACAGCATGCCCACGCCTTCGTTGCGCGCCACGACCACGGCCCGCTCGAAGAGACGCGCCCCATAGCCGCGGCCACGCGCATGCGCGGCCACCGACACGCCGAATTCGGCGCAGTCGCTGTGCTGCTCGTCCGGTGCAAATGCCAGGTGGGCCATGGCGATCAGGTCGAGCCGGCGGTTGTAGATGCCGAAGAGCTCGTCGCGCTCGAAATCGAGCCCGTCGACGTAGCGCTGCACCTGCTCGTCGCCCGCGGCATAGCCGAAGCGCAGGTAGCGGTCGTGCGGCGTGAGTGCCAGCAGGTGCTGCGCGATGCGGTCGCGCTCGCGCGGGCCGATCGAGCGGATCGGCACCATGACGGGTGGCGGCGAGGAGGCCGCGCGTGGTTGCGCCTCAACCATCGGCGCCTTCAGGAAAGAGCCGAGGCCGAGAGACGCCTTCAGGAGGGTCTTGGCGGTAAGCATGGCTCAAATATAAGGGTTTTCCCTTAAACACCAAGATTGCAGGGGTACTTTCTGGCGACATTTGTGAACCAATACCAGAGAGCGTGTCGTTCACGCAACCATTGGGTGGCTAAACCGGCACGGCTGTTGTGGCCTTGACACGGTCCAGCACGAAACTGGTCTTGCAATCTTCCACGCTGGGGTGCTTGAGCAGGGTGTCCATGATGAAGCGGCTGTAGTGCCCCATGTCGGCGACCACCACGCGCAGCAGGTAGTCCATGTCGCCGGTGAGGGCGGCGCACTCGACCACTTCGGGCCAGGTCTGCACGCTGGCGCGGAACAGGTCCATCGGGTTGCGCTTGTGGGTTTCGGTGTGCTTTTCGAGGCGCACATTGAGATAGGCCGTCAGGCCCAGGCCGATGACTTCAGGGCGCACGAGCGCGACGTAGCGGTCGATGACCCCGCTCTCCTCCAGCCGCTTGACGCGCCGAAGCACGGCGCTGGGAGAAAGGCTGACCTGCTCGGCGATCTGGTCGTAGGTGGCGCGCCCGTCTGCTTGCAGCGTGCGCAAAATTAGCCTATCAATCTTGTCGAGTGCTTCCATTTCTCCATTTTCGCAGTTTTATTGCGCCACGTCTCTTCTCGGCGCCCAATAATGCAGAAAACGTGAGTGGCATCCGCTCTACAGTGCAGCACTGGCCGTTTTCGCCCATTCGTTCGCTCTCTCATTCATTCGAACCCCACTTCTGGAGACCTCACACATGAGCCACACCGACGCCCCCGCCTTCACGCCTTGGGAGAACCCCATGGGAACCGACGGCTTCGAATTCATCGAGTACGCGGCACCGGATCCGGTCGCGATGGGCAAGGTGTTCGAGCGCATGGGCTTCAAGGCCGTGGCACGGCACCGCCACAAGAACGTGCTGCTGTACCGCCAGGGCACGATCAATTTCATCGTCAACGCCGAGCCCGATTCGTTCGCGCAGCGCTTTGCGCGCGAACACGGCCCGAGCGTCTGCGCCATCGCCTTCCGCGTGCAGGACGCCAAGCAGGCCTACGAGCGCGCGATCTCGCTCGGCGCCTGGGGCTTTGCCGACAAGGCGGGTCCGGGCGAACTGAACATTCCCGCCATCAAGGGCATCGGCGACAGCCTGATCTACCTGGTCGACCGCTGGCCCGGCAAGAACGGCGCGAAGCCGGGCGACATCGGCAACATCGGCTTCTACGACGTCGACTTCGAGCCGCTGCCGGGCGTGGCCTCGCAGGATGCGCTGGCGCCCAAGGGCAACGGCCTGACCTACATCGACCACCTCACGCACAACGTGTACCGCGGCCGCATGAACGTGTGGGCCGGCTTCTACGAGAAGCTCTTCAACTTCCGCGAGATCAAGTACTTCGACATCGAAGGCCAGGTGACCGGCGTGAAGAGCAAGGCCATGACCAGCCCCTGCGGCAAGATCCGCATCCCCATCAATGAGGAGGGCAAGGAGCAGGCCGGCCAGATCCAGGAGTACCTGGACATGTACCACGGCGAAGGCATCCAGCACATCGCGATGGGCTCGGACAACCTGTACGAGACGGTCGACGCGCTGCGCGCCAACGGCGTCAAGCTGCTCGACACCATCGACACCTACTACGAGCTGGTCGACAAGCGCATTCCCGGCCACGGCGAAAGCGTGGCCGAGCTGCAGACGCGCAAGATCCTGATCGATGGCAAGAAGGACGCGCTGCTGCTGCAGATCTTCAGCGAGAACCAGCTCGGCCCGATCTTCTTCGAGTTCATCCAGCGCAAGGGCGACGACGGCTTCGGCAACGGCAACTTCAAGGCGCTGTTCGAAAGCATCGAGCTCGACCAGATGCGCCGCGGCGTGCTGTCGGCCGCAAAATAAGCGCCTTTTTCACTGGCCAGGAGCCTCCATGCGCAGCACGTTCTCGATCGGCTTGACCCTCACCGCGGCAGCCGCCGTTGTTCTTCTTTCGGGCTGCGCCATGGCGCCGGCCACCCCCGCGGCAGGCTCGCACCTCGACACGGTGCAGAAGGCGGCGGCGCTGCGCATCTGCACGCCGGGCGACTACAAGCCCTTCAGCTTCCAGAAGGCCGACGGCACGTTCGAGGGCATCGACGTCGATCTCATGACGGGCTTCAGCGCCAGCCTCGGCGCGAAGCCCGAGTGGGTCAAGACCACCTGGGCCAACCTGCTGCCCGACCTCAGCGCCGGCAAGTGCGACATCGCCGTGGGCGGCGTTTCCGTGACCACCGACCGGCAAAAGCGCGCCTTCTTCAGCGCGCCCTACATGGTGAACGGCAAGGCGCCCATTGCGCGCTGCGCCGACGTCGCCAAATACCAGAGCGTGGCCGACATCGACAAGCCTTCCACGCGGGTGATCTTCAATCCGGGCGGCAGCAACGAGCGCTTTGCGCGCGCCAACTTCAAGCAGGCCAGGCTCACGCTGCACGGCGAGAACGTGACGATCTTCGACGAGATCCTGTCCAACCGCGCCGACGTGTTCGTGACCGAATCCGCCGAGGCCATCACGCAGCAGAAGCTCAAGCCGGGCCTGTGCGCGATCAATCCCGACAAGCCGCTGCAATACGGCGAAATGGCCTGGATGCTGCCGCGCGACGACGTGGCCTTCAAGGCGTACGTCGACCAATGGCTGCACCTGCAGAAAGCCGGCGGCGACTTCCAGCGGGTGATGGACCGCTGGCTCAAGTAATCAGAGAGAGCATTCTTATGGACACCCCTGCAGCAGCCGCTGTCGCCACGCCCGCCGTCTACGGCGCCTCGGACCGTCCGCCGCGCGGCGACTACTCGCGCGGCGGGGCGGTGCTTGCCGACTACACCTGCCCGCAGGACTGGGCCAGCTACACGCCGGCCGACCACGAGACCTACAAGCGGCTCTACGAGCGGCAGGCTGCGCAGCTGCCGGGCCTGGCCTGCGATGCATTCATCAAGGCGCTGCCCTTGCTGGGCGTGAAGGACCGCATCCCGCGCTTCGAGGAAATCAACGAGCGGCTGCACCGCGCCACCGGCTGGGAGATCGTCGCGGTGCCGGGGCTGATTCCCGAGCTGCCGTTCTTCAGCTTGCTTGCGAACCGCAAGTTTCCGGTGACCGACTGGATCCGCAAGCCGGAGGAGTTCAACTACATCGTCGAGCCCGACGTGTTTCACGACCTGTTCGGCCATGTGCCGATGCTGTTCGACCCGGTCTTTGCCGACTACGTGCAGCGCTATGGCCAGGGGGGCATCAAGGCGCACGAGCTCGGCGCGGGCGAAAAGCTCGCGCGGCTGTACTGGTACACGGTCGAGTTCGGCCTGATCCGGCAGCCGAACGGCCTGCGCGCATACGGCGCCGGCATCCTGAGCTCCGTCGGCGAACTGCAGCATGCCGTGCGCAGCGGCGAGCCGCACCGGCTGCCGCTCGACTTGCTGCGCACCATGCGCACGCGCTACAAGATCGACACCTACCAGAGCAACTACTTCGTGATCGAGAGCTTCGCGCAGCTCTTCGACCTCACGGCACCCGACTTCACGCCGCTCTACCAGGCGCTCGACGCATTGCCCGACATTCCGGCCGGAGTGCTGTTGCCGGGCGAGTCCGGCCAGGCCTGAAGTCGTTCCCCAAAACCTGACTGCCGCGGCAAGCATGCGCTGCCGCGCGCTATCGCATGCGCGACAGCGCATGCACCGCTCCTAGGACAAGCCCGCTGGCGGCCAGATGTGTCTGGCTCCCACAATCCGCGCAAAAGGAGCTTGCATGCAGACATCCGCGCGACAGAACTACCCGGCCGGCGTGCCGCACGAGATCGACCCCGGGCAGTACCGGTCCCTGCCCCACATGTTCGACGAGGCCTTCGCCCGCTATGCCGATCGGCCGTTCTCGGTCTGCATGGAACGCTGGATGTCCTATCGCGAGCTCGACGCCCTGTCGACGGCCCTGGGCGCATGGCTGCAGTCGCTGGGCCTCGAGCCCGGCGCACGGGTCGCCATCATGCTGCCCAATGTGCCCCAGTTCGCTGTCACGATGTGCGGCGTGCTCCGCGCCGGCTATATCTGCGTCAACGTCAATCCGCTCTACACGGCGCGCGAACTCGAGCACCAGCTCAAAGATTCGGGCGCCACGGCCATCGTCATCCTCGAGAACTTCGCCGCAACGCTGGAACAGGTGATCGAGCGCACGCCCGTCAAGCACGTGGTCGTCACTTCGATGGGCGACCTGCTCGGCGGGCTCTATGGCGCCTGGATCACGGTGGCGGTCCGCCACCTGGCGAAGATGGTGCCGCCGTACAAGCTGCCCCTGGGCAACGGCCGCAGCGTCACGCCTTTCTCCAAGGTCATCGAGGAGGGACGCGGACGCGCCCTGGCGCCGGACCAGAGCACGCTCGATTCGATCGCCTTCCTGCAGTACACCGGCGGCACGACGGGCCTGTCCAAGGGCGCGGTGCTGACCCACCGCAACATCGTCGCGGCCACGCTGCAGGCGGAGGCCTGGTTCACGCCGGCGCTGTCGCGGGCGGGCGACCTGGCCAAGGTCAACAGCATCGCGGCGCTGCCGCTGTATCACATCTTCGCGCTCACGCTCTGCCTCCTGGTCATCCGCCAGGGCTCGCACATGACGCTGATCCCCAATCCGCGCGATTTCGACAAGTTCATCGCAGTACTCAAGAAGCGCCCCTTCCACATGCTGCCCGCAGTGAACACGCTCTTCAATGCGCTGTTGATGCATCCCGAGTTCAAGTCGATCGACTTCTCCACGCTGTTCGTCTCGCAGGCGGGCGGTATGGCCGCCTCCGAAGGCACAGCGCGGCGCTGGTTCGAGGCCACCGGCTGCCCGATGATCGAAGGCTGGGGCATGAGCGAGACCTGCGCGATCGGCACCAACAATCCGGTGTCGAACACCAGCTTCACAGGCACCATCGGCTTGCCGCTGCCGAGCATCGAGATCGCCATCAAGGACGACGAAGGCAACTCCCTGCCCATCGGTACGCCGGGCGAGCTTTGCATCAGGGGGCCCAACGTCATGACCGGCTACTACAACCAGCCCGCCGAAACCGCGGCCGCCTTCACCGCCGATGGTTTCATGCGCACGGGCGACATTGCCGTCATGCAGGAGGACGGCTACAGCCGCATCGTCGACCGCAAGAAGGACATGATCCTGGTGAGCGGCTTCAACGTCTTTCCGAACGAACTGGAGAACGTGATTTCGCTCTGTCCTGGCGTCGTCGAATGCGCGGCCGTCGGTGTGCCGGACGAAAAGCAGGGCGAGGCGATCAAGGTCTTCGTCGTGCGCAAGGACGCGGCGCTCACCGAAGAGGCCGTGCTGCAATACTGCAATGGACAACTCACCGGCTACAAGCGGCCCAAGCACATCGAATTCCGCGACTCGCTGCCGAAGACCAATGTCGGGAAGATCCTGCGGCGCGAGTTGCGCACCAGCGCGGGCGCCTGAATGAAGGAGCTCGCCGCGGCCGGGCTGCCGGCGAATCTCCTGGTCTTCGAGCGCGGCTGGCTGTCGTCGAACAACATCCTGTTCATTGGGGCCGGCGAGACCGCGCTGGTCGACACCGGGTACAGCACGCATGCCGATCAGACACTTGCACTGGTCGAATCCGCGCTGGGCGGCAGGCCGCTCGACCGCATCGTGAATACGCATCTGCACAGCGACCATTGCGGCGGCAACGCGGCGCTGCAGCAGCGCTACCCCGCGATCCGGACGGACATTCCACCCGGCGAGGCGGCATTGGTGGAGCGGTGGGATGAGCGCGGGCTGAGTTTTCTAGCGACGGGACAGATCTGCCCGCGGTTCCGGTTCACGGGGCTCTTGCAGCCTGGGACCGAATGCATGCTCGGCGACAGTCCGTGGCAGGTGCATGGCGCGCCTGGCCACGATCCCCACTCGATCATCCTCTTCGATCCCGCTTCACGGATGCTGATCTCGGCGGATGCCCTGTGGGAGAACGGCTTTGGCGTTGCCTTTCCTGAGCTTGCGGGCGAACCGGCGTTCGGCGATATGGCTGCGACGCTGGATCGGATCGAGGCGCTGGGGCCGCTGCAGGTAATCCCCGGCCACGGCCCGGTCTTCAGTGATGTCGACAAAGCCCTGGCCACGGCGCGCCGCCGACTCGAGGGTCTTCAGCGCGATCCCGTGAAGCACGCGCGGCACGCCATCAAGGTGCTGATGAAGTTCAAGCTGCTGGAGGTGCAGTCCATTGCCCTTGAGAACTGGGAAGCCTGGGTTCGCAGCACGCCGTATCTGGATATCGTTCGTTCGCGCTTCTTTGCCGATGCGGAATTGGCGCAGTTGGCCGGAGACGTCTTGCACGAGCTGATCGGCGCAGGGGCGGCGGAGATGGACTCCTCAGGCATCCGCAATATCTGATCTTTGTCCGCTGGAATAAAAAAAGCGCGTCACCGAAAGATGACGCGCTTTTTTAAGGCTGCAAAGAAAAAAGCCCAACACACCGTGTTGGGCTTTTCCTGGCTGTAAGAGCCTGACGATGACCTACTTTCACACGGGAACCCGCACTATCATCGGCGCTGACGCGTTTCACTGTCCTGTTCGGGATGGGAAGGAGTGGTACCACGTCGCTATGGTCATCAGGCATAACTTGTTGTCTGTCTGATCACATGATCAGGCAAACGAATTCATAGAGTTTGGAATCAGCTTTTGGCGAATTATTTTGAATGCGTCAACTTGGCATAACACCTTGATCTGATTGATCAAAGTTATAGGGTCAAGCCGCACGAGCAATTAGTATCAGTTAGCTTAACGCATTACTGCGCTTCCACACCTGACCTATCAACGTCCTGGTCTTGAACGACTCTTTAGGGGGCTCAAGGCCCCGGCAGATCTCATCTTGAAACGAGTTTCCCGCTTAGATGCTTTCAGCGGTTATCTCTTCCACACTTAGCTACTCGGCAATGCCACTGGCGTGACAACCGATACACCAGAGGTGTGTCCACTCCGGTCCTCTCGTACTAGGAGCAGGCTTCCTCAAATCTGCAGCGCCCACGGAAGATAGGGACCAAACTGTCTCACGACGTTTTAAACCCAGCTCACGTACCTCTTTAAATGGCGAACAGCCATACCCTTGGGACCGGCTACAGCCCCAGGATGAGATGAGCCGACATCGAGGTGCCAAACACCGCCGTCGATATGAACTCTTGGGCGGTATCAGCCTGTTATCCCCAGAGTACCTTTTATCCGTTGAGCGATGGCCCTTCCATACAGAACCACCGGATCACTATGTCCTGCTTTCGCATCTGCTCGACTTGTCAGTCTCGCAGTTAAGCACGCTTATGCCATTGCACTATCGTCACGATGTCCGACCGTAACTAGCGTACCTTCGAACTCCTCCGTTACGCTTTGGGAGGAGACCGCCCCAGTCAAACTGCCTACCATGCACTGTCCCCGATCCAGATAATGGACCTAGGTTAGAACCTCAAACACACCAGGGTGGTATTTCAACGTTGGCTCCACAAGATCTAGCGACCCTGCTTCAAAGCCTCCCACCTATCCTACACAGATCTGTTCAAAGTCCAATACAAAGCTACAGTAAAGGTTCATGGGGTCTTTCCGTCTTTCCGCGGGGAGATTGCATCATCACAAACATTTCAACTTCGCTGAGTCTCAGGAGGAGACAGTGTGGCCATCGTTACGCCATTCGTGCAGGTCGGAACTTACCCGACAAGGAATTTCGCTACCTTAGGACCGTTATAGTTACGGCCGCCGTTTACTGGGACTTCAATCAAGAGCTTGCACCCCATCATTTAATCTTCCAGCACCGGGCAGGCGTCACACCCTATACGTCCACTTTCGTGTTTGCAGAGTGCTGTGTTTTTAATAAACAGTCGCAGCCACCGATTTTTTGCAACCCATTCATGCTTCGTTGTTCACTACACACTAATAGGGCACACCTTCTTCCGAAGTTACGGTGTCAATTTGCCGAGTTCCTTCTCCTGAGTTCTCTCAAGCGCCTTAGAATACTCATCTCGCGCACCAGTGTCGGTTTGCGGTACGGTCGTATATAGCTGAAGCTTAGTGGCTTTTCCTGGAACCTCGTTCAGTCACTTCGCGAGCAAGCTCGCTCGATCGTTGGCCTCGGTATATGTGCACCGGATTTGCCTAATGCACGCCTACATCCAACTAAACCGGGATATCCAACACCCGGATGACCTATTAAGATCCGTCCCCACATCGCACTATATATCGGTACAGGAATATTGACCTGTTTCCCATCAGCTACGCATCTCTGCCTCGCCTTAGGGGCCGACTCACTCTACGCCGATGAACGTTGCGTAGAAAACCTTGCGCTTACGGCGAGGGGGCTTTTCACCCCCTTTAACGCTACTCATGTCAGCATTCGCACTTCTGATACCTCCAGCACGCTTTACAACGCACCTTCACAGGCTTACAGAACGCTCTCCTACCACTTGCAATAAATTGCAAATCCGCAGCTTCGGTAACTGGCTTAGCCCCGTTACATCTTCCGCGCAGGACGACTCGATCAGTGAGCTATTACGCTTTCTTTAAATGATGGCTGCTTCTAAGCCAACATCCTGACTGTTTTAGCCTTCCCACTTCGTTTCCCACTTAGCCAATTTTAGGGACCTTAGCTGGCGGTCTGGGTTGTTTCCCTCTTGAGTCCGGACGTTAGCACCCGGTGCTCTGTCTCCCAAGCTGTACTCTTCGGTATTCGGAGTTTGCCTTGGTTTGGTAAGTCGCCATGACCCCCTAGCCAAAACAGTGCTCTACCCCCGAAGGTAATACTTGAGGCACTACCTAAATAGTTTTCGGAGAGAACCAGCTATTTCCAAGTTTGTTTAGCCTTTCACCCCTATCCACAGCTCATCCGCTAGTTTTGCAACACTAGTCGGTTCGGACCTCCAGTACCTGTTACGGCACCTTCATCCTGGCCATGGATAGATCACTTGGTTTCGGGTCTACACCCAGCGACTGATCGCCCTATTCGGACTCGATTTCTCTACGGCTTCCCTATTCGGTTAACCTTGCCACTGAATGTAAGTCGCTGACCCATTATACAAAAGGTACGCAGTCACCCCTTACGAGGCTCCTACTTTTTGTAAGCACGCGGTTTCAGGATCTATTTCACTCCCCTCCCGGGGTTCTTTTCGCCTTTCCCTCACGGTACTAGTTCACTATCGGTCGATGATGAGTATTTAGCCT
>NZ_JACVBS010000024.1:0-55000 GCF_014852545.1 Variovorax sp. VRV01 | reverse complement strand
ACCAACCTGCAGGTGGCGTATTTCGACCAGATGCGCGACAAGCTCGACCTCGATGCGACGCTGGAGGACTTCATCAGCCCGGGCAGCGAATGGATCGAGATCGGCAGCCAGCGCAAGCACGTGAAGAGCTACCTTTCGGACTTTCTCTTCTCCCCCGCGCGCGCCAATTCGCCGGTTCGCTCCCTGAGCGGCGGCGAACGCAACCGGCTGCTGCTGGCGCGCCTGTTCGCGCGCCCTGCCAATGTGCTGGTGCTCGACGAACCGACCAACGACCTGGACATCGACACGCTCGAACTGCTCGAAGGCCTGCTGCAGGACTACGACGGCACCGTGTTCCTGGTCAGCCACGACCGCACCTTCCTGGACAACGTGGTGACCAGCACGATCGCCTTCGAGGGCGACGGCCACTGGCGCGAGTACGAGGGCAGCGTGCAGGACTGGCTGATCCAGTCGAAGCGCGCGCGCGAGATCGCGGAGCAAAGGCAGGCCGCCGGCGCCGCGCCTGCCTCCTCGCCGCCCGCACCGGCACCCGTCGCCACCGAGCCGGCGCCCGCGCGTCCGGCCGGCGCCGCGCGCAAGAAGCTCAGCTACAAGGAGCAGCGCGAGCTCGAGGCGCTCCCGGCGCAGATCGAGGCGCTCGAGGCCGAGCAGAAGCGCATCGGCGAAATGCTCGAGCTCGACGGCGGCGCCATCTACGCCACCGACGCTTCGCGCGCGGCCGAGCTGAGCCAGCGCCATGCCCAGATCGACGACGAGTTGCTGGCCGCGCTGGAACGCCAGGAAGAGCTGTCCGTCGGGCGCTAGTCCATTGGTTCTACGCCGGACTGTCCCGCCGTCCCACGCCGGGGCGCCGCCGACTGGGATATATATGCGGCTTCCAAGCTCCGGGAACGCCGCATGTCTTCCTTCTACGCGCTCTTTGGCCGATCCATTGCGCTTCTTGTCCTCGTCCTGCAGGGCGCCTGCGCACAGCTGCCCGAGCACGTCGACCGGCCGGTTTCGACCGCGCTTTCCTCGCCCAACGGCACCGCGCTGGAGGCCTTGGTGCAGCAGCGGCGCAAAGCCGACGGCGCGCGCTTCGAATCCGGCTTCCTGCTGCTCGCGGGACCTCCGGCCGCCTACGGCAGCCGGCTCGCTCTGATCGAAGGCGCGCAGAAAACGCTCGACCTGCAGTATTACGCCATCCATGCCGACGCCAGCACCGGCCGGCTGGTGCGGGGACTCCGCGCGGCGGCCGAGCGCGGCGTGCGGGTGCGGATTCTGCTCGACGATCTGCACAGCACCGGGCGCGATGCGCTGGTGCTGGGCCTGGCTTTCGTGCCCAACATCGAGATGCGCCTGTTCAACCCGCTGGCCGGCGCGCGCGGGTCTTCGTTCGCTCGCGCGCTCAACTCGATCGGCGATGCCTCGCGGATCCAGCAGCGGATGCACAACAAGCTCTTTCTCGCCGACAACGTGCTCGGCGTCACCGGCGGGCGCAACCTGGGCGATGCCTATTTCGGCAATGCGCTGAAGGGCAATTACATCGACGTCGACATCCTGGCGGCCGGGCCGATCGTGCGGGACCTGTCGCGCAGCTTCGACAGCTACTGGAACAACGAACGCGCCTATCCCGTCCAGTCGCTGGTCAAGCGCAGCGAACTGGAAGCCATCCGCGAGCGCGCGCAGCAGGCCGACCGGGAACTGGCCGACGAATCGGCCCGTGCGCAGAACTCACCGCCGCCGGCAACACCCGAGGCAGAACCGAAACCAGGCGCCGCCCCCACGCCGGCACAGCTCGCCCGCGCCTGGGACGAAAAACCGATGGACCTGCAAACCGCCCGCTTCGTCTGGGCGCCCGCGGTGATGCTCGCCGACCAGCCCGGAAAGATCCCGGCCGACAAGGGCGCCGGGACGACGAGGGCGCCGGGCCTGGTCGTGAGCCAGCCCGGGGACGCCGCCAGTTCGTCGCGGCGCGCGGCGGCGCTCGAAACCAGCTCCGACCTTGCCGCGGGCAGCGACACGGTGGTCGAAGGCCTGCTGCAGCTGATCGGCCAGGCGCGCACCGACCTGCTCATCATCTCGCCCTACTTTGTGCCCGGCCCGGACATGAAGCAGGCCTTCGCGGCGGCTCGCAGCCGGGGCGTGCGCATCCGCGTGCTGACCAACTCGCTGTCGTCGAACGACGCGCCGGTGGCGCACGTCGGCTACTCGCGCCATCGCGAGGACCTGCTCAGGATGGGCGTGGAACTCTACGAGCTGCGCAGCGAGCAGGCCAGCGTCGGCAACGCCTTCGGCTCGTCGGGCAGCGGCGGCAGTCTCGGCGAATCGCGCTCGATGCTGCATTCGAAAGTGCTGGTGATGGACGGCCGGCTGCTGGTGGTCGGCTCGATGAACCTGGACCTGCGCTCGCAGCTGCAGAACACCGAGATCGCGCTGCTCGTGCGCAGCGCCGAGCTCTCGCGCGCGGCGTCCGCCCAGATCGAGCGCGGCATGCGCGAGGGCTCATGGCGGGTCGAGCTGAACGATGGCTCGCTGGTCTGGCGGGCGCCCGAAGGCAGCGGGCTGAAGGACACCTCCACCGAGCCCGACGCCAGCCTGACCCTGCGCCTGCTGCTGCGGCTGTTCGGGCCGCTGGCGCCGGACCAGCTGCTGTAGGGCGCAGCCGTCAGTGCTTGTGCTGATGGGCCGGCGCGGCGGCGTCGGCCCCTTCGGGCGCGCCCACCGGCAGGTTCAGCTCGAGCGAGCTCTTCTGGCCCTTGGCATCCTCGAAACGCAGCGTCATCGGGACGGTCGAACCCTTGGCCAGCGCCTGCTTCAGGTCCATCATCATCACGTGGTAGCCGCCCGGCTTGAGCTCGACGGTCTGGCCGGCGGGCAGGTCGAGGCCGCCCGGCAGCTCGCGCATCTTCATGGTGTCGCCTTCCATCTTCATCTCGTGCACCTCGGCCACGCCGGCGGCCGGCGTCGTGATGCCGACCAGCCTGGCGCCGGTGGGCGCAGTGAGCTTCATGAAGGCCCCGGTGCCGCTCTGGCCCGGCACCGACTGGCGCACCCAGCCATCGCGCACGTCGACCGTGGCCACGCCCTGCGCCACCACATCGAGCCTGGCGGCAGGGCTCTTGAGCCCAGCGGTCGAGCTGCCCGAGGCCGGCACTTCCGCCCAGTCGATGCTGCCCACGTCGCAGGTCTGCAGCACCTTGAACCACAGCGGGCCGGGGGTGCCGGGCACCTTGCCGCGCAGCACGAACTCGGCGCGCTCGCTGGCGGGCAGCGCGGCCTGGGGGCTTTCGGCGGTCCAGCGCACTTCGCCGTCGCCGGCGTTCTTCTGCACGTCGAGCTTCCAGCCCTTGCGCGCCTGCGCGTCGCTCAGCAGGAAACCCTTGGGCAGGCGCACGGCCAGGCCGGTGGTGGCCTTGGCGCCTTCGCAGGCGTGGCCGACACGGAAGGCCGCGCTGTAGTCGCTGCCGACGGTAACGCCGCCGCGAGGCAGGGTGACATGGGCGAACGCGGCGGCCGTGCCTGCCAGCAGTGCGCATGCGGCAGCGGTCTTCAGGATGAGGCGTGGGTGGTTCATTGCGGGAACTCCTTGAAAAAATCGGTGAAGAGAATCAGAGGTCGAACTTGAGTTCGGCCACATAGGTGCGTTGCGGATAGGGGTGGAAGGCCCAGTACTTGTTGTTGTTGAGGTTGTCGATGCCGAAGGCGGCGCTCCATTGCCGGTCGATCCGGTAGCGGATGCGCGCATCGACCACGAAGAATTTCGAGAAGCCCATGTAGGCCGCGCCGTTGCCGTCGGTGTTGTCGAGCGTGCCGTACTGCTTGCCGCTGTAGCGTGCGCCGACGGTGTAGCTCCATCTCGCATCGGGCCGGTAGGTGGCGAGCAGCGTGGCCCGCAGCTTCGGCACGCGCGGCTGTTCGCGGCCGACGCTGGCGGGAAAACCGCTGTTGGCCGCGATCTTCGAGCGCGTCAGCGTGAGGCTGCCGCTCAGGTCCAGCCCCTTCACGCCCACGTCGACCGCGTTGAGCGCCACCTCCAGCCCGCGGGTGCGGATGGCATCGACGTTCTGCACCGTGCTCACGAGATTGGTGAGGGCCTGGCTGTAGAGCGCATCCTTGGTGTTCTCGAAAAAGAGCGTGGTGCGCAGCACGCCGTCGAGCCCCCAGCCTTTCAGATCGCGCTCGGCGCTGAGCTCCGTGGTCCACGAGCGCTCCGGGCGCAGGTTGGGATCGGTGTTGACGATGCGGCTGCCGTCGATCGAGCCCTGGTAGAGCTCGCTCACGGTCGGCATGCGCACTGCCCGGCCGGTCGATGCCTTGAGCAGCCAGTCCGGCGTGGCCTGCCAGGCAAGCGCGGCCTTGGGCGAGTCGTAGCTGTTCCTGCGCGGTGCAAAGTCGAGCAGCTTCGTGGCGTTGCCGAGCTGGCCTCCATAGGCTTCCCAGCGTTCGTGGCGCAGGCCGAGCGTGGTCTTCCAGTCCTTGGCGAAGCGCCAGGTATCCTGCACGTAGAGCGACTGCAATCGCGTGTTGCCGTTGAAGGCGGAGAACGGCGACACGGCCGGCCCGGCGATCCAGTCGAAAGTGTTGCCGACGCCGGTGCGCAGGCGGGCCGTGTCCTGCTGGAAGCCGAAGTCGACCACGTGCGCGCCCACGCCCTCGGCCGAGCCGGTGGGCCGCCATGTGCCGGCAGCCTTGAAGGTGTGCCAGCCGGAGCCGCCCATGTCCGTGATGCGCCCCGGTCCGCCATTGAAGGCACCGGGCAGGGACGTGGTGGGCGTGCGCGAGGTGTCGCGCGCATAGTCGAACAGGCTCGCGGCCACTTCCCAGTCGAACACGCCCCCGGTGTGGCTCTTCACCGAAAGGCCATGCATGTAATGGGTGAGCGCGGTCTCGGTCGGCGCCAGCGCGGCGCTCGGCGCATCGAGGTTGTAGCTTCGCCCGGCGATGTTCACGCGCCCCGAATACACCGGCCGGCCGAAGGCATCGCGCAGGTAGGTGGCGACGCCGCCGTGCGTGGTGTTGTTCCAGGCGCCGAGCGTGTAGGTGGCGCGCGCCGTGGGAGAGAAGTCGTAGGCCAGCTTGAGCTTGGCCTGCTCCTGCGTGGTGTCGTAGATCGTCGAGCCGCCCACCAGCCACCAGGGCTGATTCGACGGGTTCAGCCCCGGCACCGCGCCCGTGACCGGCGTGCCGGCGTTGCCCAGGGCGCCGGCGCTGGCGAGGCGGTTGCCGAACACCAGCGCCTGCCCTTTGCTGTGGGTGCGCGAGGCGCTGAGCCACCACGACCAGTCGCCGCTGCGGCTGCCCAGCGAGAGCTCGAGTTGCTGGCCGGCGGGTGAGGAATGGCTGCCGTACAGGTCGAAGTTCGAGGCGAAGCCGCTGAGCTTGGCGTGCGCTTCGAGTTTCGTGGGCATGCGCGTCACGTAGTCGACCACGGCGCCGGCCGAGTTGCCCGGATAGGCTGCCGAGAACGGCCCGTACAGCACGTCGACCCGCTCGATCTCTTCGGGCGACACCATGCCCCAGCGCGGCGCGTAGGTGGCGCCATTGCCCAGCGGGTTCGACAGCATGATGCCGTCGGCGTACACCATCGAGCGCGCGCTGTTGCCTGTGCCCGAAGCGCGCGTGGCAAGCACCGCATGGTTGAAATCGCCGATGTAGCGCTTGCGCACCACCAGGCTGGGCAGGTACTTGAGCGCGTCTTCGCCGTCGGTGGCGTTGACGGTTTCGGCGATCTGCTCGTGCGTCACGCCCTCGATGGTGGTCGGAATCTGGGTCGGCAGCGAGGTCGGGCGGCCGTCGCTGACCGTGACGGTGCTCAGGGTGCGCGCAGCGCTGCCGCCGGATGGATCAGGCGCGTCCTGCGCCCACGCGGGCGCGCCAAGGGGAAATGCCATGGCGATCGCCACGGCGCGGGAATGCTTTTTCACAGGAAACCTGCTCCACGAACTTCAAGCCGGACAGGCCGCATGCACCCCTCGAATCGGGCGCAGTCGGCGACGGTTTTGACAGCTTCAGGAGAGGGCGGGAGGTCCGCGCGCCGGCAGCGGCGCGGCGGTGGCCGCGGCCAGGCGCGCGGCGGGAATGGACTGGACCACGCGGCCCAGCGGCAGGGGAAGGTCGAAAGCGGCGGCGGCCGGCGACGGCGGCGGTGCGCCGGTCAGCACGCACAGCGGGCAGTCCATGTGCGATGCGCCCATCTCCTGCACGCCGTCTTCGGTGTGGACCACCGCCTTGATCGAGCCGGCGCTCGAGCACACCAGTTCGACGGCCTGCGGATGCACGATCGGCGAGGCCACCGCCGCGCCGATCGAGAGCGCGAACCACAGCAGCACCCAGCGGCCGACGAGGCCGAGGAAGCGGGGATGGTTTCGCAGCAGGTGCATGGCGCTGGCGATTATCGGCGTTGTTTGCTCTTTGGTGCCGGTGCGCGCTGGGCGGACCTGGCATTGCCCGTGCTCCGGGTTCCCGAGGCCTTGGCGCCGGAAGCCTTGGCGCCGCGATTGCTCCTGGCCCCTTGCGCGCCGCGGGCGCTCGCCTTTGGCGCGGGCGCCGTCGGCACCGCGACGGGCGGCTGCGCCACCAGCGGAACCGCCGCCACCTGGAATCCGCGCGCCGCCAGCAGCGCCGGCAGCCCCTGCGGGCCGACCATGTGCAGCGCGCCCACCGCAGCGAACACGCGCTGGCCGCCCGCGTGCATGCGCTCGATGCCGTCGGCCAGGCCGGGATTGCGCTCGTCCAGCAGGCGCTTCATGAGCCGCTGCTCGGCCGGCGTGTTGAGGCAGTTGCACCACTCGGGGTAGCGGCCGAGCTTGTCCGCGTCGCCGCGCGCCCAGATGTCAGCCAGCTCCTTCATCTGCGCGCGCAGCTGGCCCGATTCCAGTTCGGTCAGGGCCGCGTCGATCTGCTCGGCCTCTTCGGCCTCGGAGCCGCCGGTCAGCGCCTTCAATTGCGCGGCGGCGTTTTCGAGGGCGAACACCGGCTTGCTGTTGTTGCGCGCGGAAACCGCCAGGGCCTCGTCGGCGCCGAATTCGGGGTACAGACCATCCGCGCGCGCCACCAGGCCCGCCAGCGACATGACCTGCAGGATGGGCTGCAGCCCCGCGGTCTGGCCGGGCGGCACGCAGGCCGCCTCGTTCTGGCGCGCCAGCCGCTGTGCGCGCTCGCCGCTGAGCAGCCGCGCGACCACGGCCGGGTCGGCCTGCTGCGTCAGGGGCTGCATCGCGACCGGGTCGCGCACGTCGAGTTCCAGCGCGAGCGCATCGCTCTGCTCCAGCGCCTTCTGCACCGTGGGCCCGGGCCGCACCCACTCGGCGCGCCCGAGATGAATGGTTCCATAGAGCCAGGATGTGCGCCCGTCGCGCTCGGCGCGCCACAGCAGGCCGCGGTCGGCCGCATTCCACTGGCCGACGGCGGCACCGGGCTTTCCGAGGCTGGCAATGGCGGACGGGGGGCAGGCGCCCTGCGCCGCCAGTGCGAAAACGCAGCAGGCGCCGGCCAGCGCGAGGCGCGGCAGGCGCAAGAGTACAGACGCCTGCATGCGCATCTTCAAAAGGGTGTCGCGCCTCGGCGCAACCAGGATCCGGAGTATCCGCAAGGCTTGCTCCACGATGAAAGAAAGTCCGGCATTCTCACAGCACCGCTGCCCATAATCCGGAACATGCAGAGCATCTTCCATCTTGCCTTCCACGTCCGCGATCTCGATGCGGCTCGCCGCTTCTATGGTCAGGTTCTCGGCTGTGCCGAAGGCCGCAGCACCGACACATGGGTCGATTTCGACTTCTTCGGCCACCAGATCTCGCTGCACCTGGGCGAACCCTTCGCCACCACGCGCACCGGCCGCGTCGGCGACGCGATGGTGCCGATGCCGCATTTCGGCATCGTGCTTGCCCTGCCCGACTGGCAGGCACTTGCGCAGCGGCTGAAAGACGCAGGCACCGACTTCGTGCTCGAACCGCAGGTGCGTTTCGAGGGCCAGCCGGGCGAGCAGTGGACCATGTTCTTCTGCGACCCGTTCGGCAATCCGATCGAGATCAAGGGCTTTCGCTCCCTGGCAGCGCTCTACGACAAATGAACCCTCCGCCCCGAGCCGCTCCCAGCCGGCTCGCAGCCACTGCGGGCAGCGGTACAAGCGCATTCCGGATCGCGGCCGCCGCACTCTGGCTCTTTGCGGCGGGCCTCGCCCACGCGGCCCTCGATTGCGAGCTCAACGACCGCAAGGTCAATCCCTCCGACGGCAGCAGCACCTCGGGCAAGACGGGGCTGATGCGCTGCAAGGAGCGCGAAACCGGCGAGCTCCAGCGCGAGCAGCAGATCCAGAACGGCGTCTTCATGGGCCTGGCGCGCTTCTATGAAAAGGGCAAGCTGGCCAGGGAGCACACCCTCAACGCCAAGGGCCACATCCACGGCCTCGCGCGCGAGTTCGCGCCCAACGGGCAGGTCGTGCGCGAGGCGGTCTACGACGACGGGCAGGAGCAGGGCCTCGTGCGCAGCTTCTACCCGGGCGGCCAGCTGCGCCGGGTCACTTTCTACCCGGCCGTTGGAACCGACCGCGCCTTCGTCGAGTTCACCGAACGCGGCCAGATGTCGGCCCTGCGCTGCGGCGAAACGCCCATGCTGGCGCCGGCCGTCGACGACGCCCGGCTGTGCGGATTCATCGGCGGGCCGTCGCAGGTCGATCTGTTCGATGCGGGCGGCATCCTGCGCTCGCGGCTGTCGTACCTGTCGGGCAAGCGGGTGCGCTCGCAGAACTTCTACGACAACGGCAAGCCTTCGGTGCAGGACGAGATCGTCGGCAGCCAGCGCACCGAGCGCCAGTTTTCATCCGAAGGCGTGAAGCGCCGCGAAACCGTGTGGCTGCTGGTCGAGCGCAGCGCGGTGCGGCAACGCGAGCAGGAGTTTTCCGAAAAGGGAACGCTGATCCGTGACCAGCGATGGAACCCGGCGGGCGAACCGATCGGCGACGACAGCTACCACCTCAATGGCCGGCCGCGCAGCAAGTCGGTCTACCGCGGAAGCGGCAATGCGCGCACGGTCGAGATCACCGAGTTCTACGAGAGCGGCCAGCGCGCCGCCCATGGCCACTACCTGGTGGCGGGCCGCGGGCACCAAGTGCCGGTGGGCACGCACCGGCGCTTCAGCGAAAAGGGCATCCTGCTGGCGGAATCGAGCTTCGATGCCAAGGGCCGCGTGACGCGCGAGCGCAGTTGGGACGAGAACGGCGAACTGCAGCACGACGAGCACGTCCTGGAAGACGGCTCGCGCAAGGCCTACACGCAGTAGCGCTTCAGTCCAGCTTGATGCCGGCCTGCTTGATGATCGGGCCCCAGCGCCTGGACTCGGCGCGCGACAGCGCCGCGAACTGCGCCGGCGTGCCCGGCATGGCTTCCATGCCGAAATCGTCGAATCGCTTCTGCACGGCCGGCGTGCCGAACGCGCGGTTCAGCTCGCTGTTGAGCCTGGCGACCACCGCGGGCGGCAGCCCCGCCGGGCCGAGGATGCCCTGGAACGCGAACACCTCGGTGTTGGGCACGCCCACTTCGGCCAGCGTCGGCACGTTGGGCAGCGCCTTGCTGCGCGCGCCCGAGCCGATGGCCAGCACGCGCACCTTGTTGCCCTGCATGATCGGCAGGCCCGAGGCCAGGTCGAGGAACATGCACGGCACCTGGCCGCCCATCACGTCGGCCATGGCGGGCGCCGCACCCCGATAGGGAATGTGGGTGATGAAGGTGCCGGTGCGGGCCTTGAACATTTCCATGGCCAGGTGGTGCGGCGAGCCATTGCCCGGCGAGGCGTAGTTGACCTTGCCCGGATTGGCTTTCACATAGGCCAGGAACTCCTTGAAATTCTTGGCCGGAAAGTCGGGATGCACCACCAGCGCGAGCGGGAACTTGCCGATCGCGCCGATGTAGGTGAAGTCCTTTTCCGGATTGAACGGCAGCTTGCCGAACAGGTGCTCGTTGAAGGCCAGCACCGCGTTGTCCGCCGAGAGGATGGTGTAGCCGTCGGGCTTGCTCTTGGCGACGAGGTCGGCGCCGATGTTGGTCGAGGCGCCGGGGCGGTTGTCGACCACGATCTGCTGGCCCAGCGTCTGGCGCATGGCTTCGGCCAGCACGCGTGCGATCACGTCGGTGCCGCCGCCGGCCGGATAGGGCACCACCCACTTGATGAGTTGCGCGGGGTAGTCCTGCGCGCGGGCAAAGGGCGCGGCGGCCACGGCGGCGCCGGAGGCGAGCGTGGCGAGAAGGGTGCGGCGATCCATGGATCAGTCTCCTTTTTGTTGGGGTTCGGTTGCGGACAGCGATGGTACGGGCAGCGCGTGCAGTGCGTCGGCCAGCGCGGCGCGGCAGCGCGCCTCGTCGCCGACCTGCTCGAACAGCAGCAGCGCGAGGCGGGCCAGGAACAGCGATTCGCGCTCGGCGCCCGCTTCGGTGATGGCGCGCGCGCACTCTGCGTAGAGCCGGTCGCGCGCATCGGATGAAAGCGCTGTGGTCATGCGGAGATCTCCGTGGAAGCGGCGGCCGCGGCGCGGGCCAATGCAGCCCGCAGTGCGCCGCGGGGCATGCGCCGCCAGCGCGCGGCCACATGGCCGTCGGGGCGCAGCAGGTAGACGGCGCCGCCGCGCGCGCCCAGCGCCTCGAACACGGCGGGGCCGGCCTGCGCGTCGGCACCTTCGATGCCCGGGCCTGCAATGGTGCGCACCGCGAACGGCAGGAGGCCGCCAAGCACCTGTGCCACTTCATCGTCCGGCAGCGGCACGGCATCGGCGCCCGGCTGAAGCACCAGCAGCGTGAAGACCGGCCCGATCCAGTCGGTCAGGTGGCCTTGCTCGAGCTGCTGCTCGGGCATGACCTCTCCGGGCAGCGGGCCCGCAGGCAGCGCATCGCCTTCGCTCGACAGCGCCGAATCGGCATAGCGCACGGCCTGCGTCTGGCGCGGGTTGATCAGCTGCGCAATGCCGCGATGCACCTGCGACAGCGAGAGCGCGGCCTCGCGCAGCAGGTCGAAGCCGCGCGACGGCGGCGACATGAACTCGGTGCTGCGCATGGCGTTCTCGGCGTTGACGTGAAAGGCCCCGATGCGCTCCTGCGAATACGAGTCGAGCAGCGACGCATCCGAAAGCCCGCGCGCCACGAACGCCAGCTTCCAGGCCAGGTTGTCCGCATCGTCGAAGCCTGAATTGAGGCCGCGCACGCCGAAGATCGGCATCGCATGCGCCGCGTTGCCCGCGAACAGCACCCGGCCATGCCGGTAGCTGTCGAGCGTCATCGCCCCTGCGCGGTAGACCGAAGTCCAGACCGTCTTCCACGGCAGGTGGCCTTCGCCGATGGCGTCCAGGTGGCGCTGCACGAATTCGGCCACGGCCGCCGGCTGCAGCGCTTCCTCGGTGCTCTGGCCTGCGCGCAACTGGTAGTCGATGCGCCAGATGTCGTCGGGCTGGCGGTGCATCAGCACGGTCGAGCCCGGGTTCCACGGCGGGTCGAACCAGGCGCGGCGCTCGGTCGGGTGCGTGCTGTGCAGCTCGATGTCGATGATCACGTAGCGGCCTTCGTAGCCCGTGCCCTCGAGCGCGAGCCCCAGCGCCTTGCGCACGAAGCTCTGGCCACCGTCGCACGCGGCAAGCCATTGGCTGTGCAGCCGGTAGGCGCCTTCGGGGTTGCGCACGTCCAACGTCACGCCCTCTTCGTCCTGTGCGAGGCCGGTGAGCTCGGTGCCCCATCGGATGTCGACGAGCCCCGGTGCCGCCTCGTTGCGGCGATGGATTTCGTCCAGCAGGTACTGCTCGATGTAGTACTGCTCGAGGTTGATCATCGGCGGCAGCTTCTGCCGTTCGTCGTGCGGCATCTCGAAGCGGAACACCTCGGCCGTCTTGTAGAAGCTGCGCCCGCCGGTCCACGGCAGGCCCTTGGCCATGAAGGCCGGCCGCACCCCCAGGCGCTCCATGATTTCCAGGCTGCGGCGCGAGATGCAGGCCGCCCGGCTGCCCACGCACACCGTGTCGTCGGCCTCGAGGATCACGCAGCGCACGCCCTGGTTTGCGAGCCCCAGCGCAAGCGCCATGCCGACCGGCCCGCCGCCCGCGATCACCACCGGATGGCGGCCGGGCTCCATACCGTCATGCGCGAGCGCGGGCGTGCGCGCCGGGTAGCGCGTGTAGTGAAAGGCGCCAACGGCGGGCGGCAGTCCGGTGGCGCTGGCCGGCGGCGGCACGGGGCCGCTGGCGGCATCGGCGGCCCGTGTTCCAGGCGGCGGCGCGGCGGCCGCAACGGTGGGGTTCGTCATCATGCAGCGGGATTGTCCCGATGCGCGGCGCCGGCCATTGTCATAACTTCGTACGAGGTAATTACCCTGCCCTATCTACCCCATGAGACGCTGGCGCATCCAGCCCGCCGCGGACGCCACGCTGTCCGCCGCCCTCGCCGGCGACGTGCTCGCGGGCATCGGCACGCCGCACCTGGCGGCCAGCTGCCTCGCGGCCATGCACCGTGTGATCCCCGTGACCTTCTGCACCGTGTTCGCGGTCGACGCCACCGGCCGCATCGAGGCGGTGTCGGCCGCCAGCAGCTACGGCACCACGGCCGAACGCACGGCCGAGCGCTACGTGGCGCAGCGCTTCGACCTGCTCGATCCCAACATGACCTGGCTGGCGGCGCGCAAGCTGCCCCGGCGCGCACAGCTCTGGCTGGGCCACCAGCGCGCCGACGAAGTGGCCGACCCGGCCTATCGCGCGGCCTGCTACGGCGACGTGGGCATCCGCGAGCGCGCGTCGGTGCTGCGCCTGACGCCCGCCGGCCAGCGCGTGGCCGTGAGCTTCTACCGGAGCCTTGCGCAGCCCGAATTCGGCGCCGCCGACTTCGCAGCCATCGAGCGCCATGCCACGCTGCTGGCCGACGCCACCCTGGCCCACGGCCGCAGCGCCATGGCCGCCCGGGAGGCGGTGGCGCCCACCCTCGCCTCGCGCCTTCTGACCTTGAGCCTGCGCGAGCGCGAAGTCATCGGCCACCTGATGGCCGGCCGCACGGCCAAGGAAACGGCACGTGAAGTCGGCATCGAACTGACGACGGTGCGCACCCACCAGTACCGGGCGTTCCGGCGGCTGGGGATACGCAGCCAGAAGGAGCTGCTGCGCGCCGCGCCCCGCTAGTCAGTCTCCAGCGCCGTTGTCGTCGTCCTGCGTATCGATCAGCGGCACCGGCGCCACCTTCGGCCGCCCCGCCGCCGACACGATCTCCTGGTCGATCGCGCCGAACAGCGAGCGGCCGTCCAGGCCCTTCATCTCGATGCGGATGGTGTCGCCGAACTTCATGAAGTCAGTGACGGGCTCGCCGCCCTGGATGGTTTCGATGCAGCGCTTTTCGGCAATGCACGAATAGCCCTTGGGCCAGTCCATCTGGCCGTTCCTTTCCACACCCTTGTTGCTCACGGTGCCGCTGCCGACGATGCTGCCGGCGCGCACGTTGCGCGTCTTGGCGATGTGGGCGATGAGCTGGCCGAAGTGGAAGGTCATCTCGGGCCCGGCGTCGCACATGCCGACCTTGCGGCCGTTCCAGCTGCTTTGCAGCGTGAGGTGCACGCGGCCGTGCTGCCAGGCTTCGCCAAGCTCGTCGAGCGTCACGGCCACGGGGCTGAAGGCGGTGGCCGGCTTGCTCTGGAAGAAGCCGAAGCCCTTGGCCAGCTCGGCCGGGATCAGGTTGCGCAGGCTCACGTCATTGGCCAGCATCACCAGGCGGATGCCGTCG
Source organism: Variovorax sp. VRV01 (assembly GCF_014852545.1). Classification (NCBI taxonomy): domain Bacteria; kingdom Pseudomonadati; phylum Pseudomonadota; class Betaproteobacteria; order Burkholderiales; family Comamonadaceae; genus Variovorax; species Variovorax sp. VRV01. The sequence continues at coordinate 41,285 of NZ_JACVBS010000024.1, read as the reverse complement.
AGCGCCTGGTCGGGCGTGGCGCCCATCCTCACGTCGCCGGTGACCACCGCGATCTCGGCCTCGAAGTCGATGCCCATGGCTTCGCTGGGCACGACCACGTCATCGGTGGGGCCGAGGAAGTCGTCGCTGCCGCCCTGGTACATGAGGGGGTCGGTATAGAAGCTCTCGGGCACTTCGGCATTGCGCGCCTTGCGCACCAGCTCGACGTGGTTCAGGTAGGCCGAGCCGTCGGCCCACTGGTAGGCGCGCGGCAGCGGCGCCATGCACTGGGCGGGGTCGAACGGGAAGGAATGGCGCGCGCGGCCGGTGTTGACCGCGTCGTACAGGTCCTGCAGCTGCGGGCTCATGAAGCCCCAGTCGTCCAGCACCTGCTGCAGCCGGCTGGCGATGCCGGTGGCGTAGTGGGCGAGCGTGAGGTCGCGCGAGACGACGACGAGCTGGCCGTCGCGCGAGCCGTCCTTCAGGGTGGCGAGTTTCATGATGGCAAATGCGTGATGAAGGACACGGCGCGAACACGAGAGCCGGCGCCGCGCCCACTAAACTGGTTGAACGGGCGGCAGTGTACCGAGGTGCTCCCGGTGAACCTCGGCGCCGGCGCTCACTCCACCACCTCATGCCGACGCTCGTCGCCTCCCCGTTGCCTTCCTCCGCCGCCCCGCCCGCGCGCCCGTCGTGGCGCGCGCTGGCCGGGCTGACGCTGGCGGTGGCGCTGGCCCACGTGCTGCTGCTGGACCTCGCGCCCACTGCGATCGGGCCCGATCCCTCGCCGCTCGCGAACAAGTTCATCACCCGGACCATCGTGATCGCACCGCCGGCCGCGGAACAGCCGGCTGCGCCCGCCGCCGCGCCGCCCGCTGCCGCGGCCAAGCCGCCGCCGCCTGCAAAGCCGCGGCGGCCGCGCGAGCCATCCAGGCCCAGGCCCGCTGCGGCCCCGGAGCCGGCGCCGCAACCCCAGGTTTCGGAACCCGCCCCGGCGCCCACGCCTGACCTGACAGCGCAGACCGCTATCGACTCAGGAGCAGCCGCTCCCGAGCCGGCGGTGAGCGCCCCCGCAGGCGCCGCCCTGGGCGGGGCGGGCAGCACGGCCAACACCGGCGTCGGAAACGGCGCGCCGGGCGAGGCTGCGGGCGCCGCCAGCGCCGCGGCGGGCAATGTCGTCGGGCCCGAGGCGCTGCGCATCCCGGGTTCGGTCAAGCTTGCCTTCGCGGTCACGGGCCAGCAGGGCGCCTCGCCGATGCAGGGGGTTTTCGGCGACCTGGTCTGGCTGCAGGATGGCAGCAGCTACGACGCCCGGCTCTCGCTCAAATTCCTGTTCCGCACCATCCGCAGCCAGCACAGCACCGGCCGGATCGGCCCCACCGGCATCGAGCCGGCGCGCTTTTCCGAAAGCCGCAAGGGCGAGCTCGCCTCGCACTTCCTGCGCGACCAGGGGCAGATCATGTTCAGCAACAACGCGCCCAGCGTTCCCCTGCTGCCCGGCGCGCAGGACCGGCTCAGCGTGGTGATGCAGCTCGGCGGCATGCTGGCGGGCGACCCGGGCCGCTACCCGGCCGGCAGCCGCATTTCCATCCAGACGGCAGGGCCGCGCGACGCGGGCGTCTGGGTGTTCAACATCGAAGGCGAGGAGCAGATGAGCGTGCCGGCTGGCGACTACGCGGTGCGCAAGCTCACGCGCAGCCCGCGGCGCGAATTCGACGACAAGATCGAAATCTGGCTCGCGCCCGCGCTGGGGTACCTACCGGTACGGATGAAACAGACACAGCCCAACGGCGACTTCGCCGACATGCAGTTGCGTGAATCCCTTCCCGCGGGGCCGTCCAGCTGATAGTACAAAACAAGTAAAGAAACACCGTTGTGACCGCAATGCGACAACCCTTCTTGAAACTGGCGCGTTGATTGCTATCTAACCCCCATGAATGCCATCGACATCCTCACAGGCCCCGCAATGAACATGCTCTATGACTCGGAGTCCTTCGTCGTCGTGCACGTGCAGCCGAACGAAGGCGACACCCCGGACCAGCCCAATGTCCCGGTGCTGGAACGCCACGGCTTCGAGATCGTCGACAAGCGCTCGGGCAAGGAGGTCTACCTCGACGGTTCCTGGGCCGAGCTGTTCCAGCAGCAGATTGCCGCCTGGCAGCTCAACACGCCCACGCAGGAAGAGGTCGAGGACACGCTCGAGGGCTATGCCGAGCTGGCCCATACGCCGGTGCTGGTGCACTGAACCACCGTCGGCCGATCAAAAAGCGCCCGAGTGGCGCTTTTTTTTGCGTCTTTTCAGCGCCCGCCACTCATTTCCGTTGGTAAATCCATCGGTACATCGGCCCCACGAGCAGCAGCACCGCCACCAGCCGGCACACCTGGAACGCCGTCACCACCGGCACGCCCAGCTGCAGCACCTTGGCGGTGATCGACATCTCGGCAATGCCGCCCGGCGAGGTGCCCAGGATCATGGTAGCGGGATGCAGCCCCGTCGCCCGGGCCAGCAGCCAGGCGGCACCCGCGCACAGCACCAGCATGCCGACGGTGCCCAGCGCCACCGATCCGAGCCAGCGCGGCGCCGTGTGCAGGAATTCGCGGCTGAAGCGCACGCCCAGGCTCACCGCAATCACGAGCTGCGCGGTGTTCGACATCCAGCCGGGCACGGCCGACAGCGGCTGGCCCGCGATGGTGAAACCCATGGCCACCAGCAGCGGCCCCATGAACCACGGGTTGGTGCGGCCCAGCGCCCGCATCGCAAGCCCGCCGACACCGGTGGCCAGCGCGAGCAGCAGGAGCCCGCCCGCATTCACTTCGCGCACCGTGGACGGATTGACTTCCAGCCCGTGCAGCCCGCTCCACTGCATCGCAAACGGAATGGCGATGGTCACCACCACCAGCCGCAGGCTGTGCGCCGCGGCCACCAGGTCGGTGCGCGCGCCGGCCGATTCGGCCAGCAGCGTCATTTCGGAGGCGCCGCCGATGGCGCCAGAGAAGTAAGTCGTGGCTCTCATGGATCTGGCCGGCACATGCGGCATCCGCCAGGCATGCACGCCGTGCAGCCAGCGCCCGAATCCCCAGCCGAGCAGCAGGGCCCAGGCAATGGCCAGCGCAATCGCCCACCAGACGCCGGCCACCAGCGCCACCACCTGCGGCGTGAAATAAAGGCCCAGCACCGTGCCGATGGTCCATTGCCCGGCATTGCGCAGCGGCGTGAGGCTGGCCGTGGGCGCGCCGGCAATCGATGCCAGCGAGACCGCCAGCAGCGGGCCGATCATCCACGGCAGGGGTGTGTGCAGGGCGAGGCAGATTTCGGCCGCGGCGAGCGCAAGCAACAGCGTGGCCAGCACGCGAACCAGAAAGCGGAGAGACACGGGCAGGAAGAAGCGGAATTGGATGGCGCTGCGGGCGAGCGCCAGCGCATAGTATGGCGCGATGCGATGCCAACCCTTTCCCGCACGGGCTTCCCGCTTCCTGCTGCCCCTGTTCGCTGCCATGGCCCTGGCGGGTTGCACCGCGTTGCTCGACGGCCCCGATGCACCGGTGGCGCGCCGCGCGGCAGCGCTGCTGCCGGTGGACGCGCTGATCCTGGGCGAGCAGCACGACGCTCCCGAGCACCACGCGATCGAGCGCGAAACCGTCGAGGCACTGGCCGGCCGGGGCCAGCTGGCCGCGCTGCTGCTCGAAATGGCCGAGGAAGGCCACAGCACCCTCCGCCTCGACGCCGCGGCCACCGATGCGCAGGTGCGCGACGCACTGGCCTGGAACGACAAAGCCTGGCCCTGGCAAAGCTACGGCCCGGTGGTGATGGCCGCCGTGCGCGCCGGCGTGCCCGTCATCGGCGCCAACCTGCCGCGTTCGCGCATGAAGAACGCCATGGCCGACGTCTCGCTCGACGTGCAGCTCAACGGCGAGGCCTACGCCGCGCAGCAGGACGCCGTGCGGGAAGGCCACTGCAAGCTGCTGCCCGAGCCCCAGATCGTGCCGATGGCGCGCATCCAGGTGGGGCGCGACCGCGCCATGGCGCAGGCCATCGTCAAGGCTCGCCAGCCGGGCAAGACGGTGCTGCTGGTCAGCGGCGCGGGCCACGCCACCAAGGTGCTGGGCGTGCCGCAGCACCTGCCGACCGATGTGTCGGTCAAGTCCGTGCGGCTGCAGGCCGGCGAATCGCCGGACGAGGATCAGGACAAGGAAGCCTACGACGCCGTCTGGCGCACGGCCCCATTGCCGCCGAAGGACTACTGCGCAGGAATCGTCAAGCGAACTTCCTGATCGAATCCGCCAGCGTGTTGACCAGCGTGTCGATGTGCTGCTTCTCCACGATATAGGGCGGCGCGATCACCAGCACGTCGCCCGCGGGCCGCACCAGCGCGCCCTTGTGGAAGCAGTCCAGGAAGATGTCGTAGGCGCGCTTGCCCGGCGCGCCTACGATGGGCGCGAGCTCCACCGCGGCGGCCAGGCCGAGGCTGCGGATGCTGACCACGTTCGGCAGGCCCTTGAAGGTACTGTGGAAGGCATCGCCGAGCACCTTGCCCATTTCGCCGGCGCGCGCGAACAGGTTCTCCTGCTTGAACAGGTCGAGCGTGGCGATCGCGGCGGCGCAGGCCACCGGATGGCCCGAGTAGGTGTAGCCGTGGAAGAACTCGACCACGTGCTCGGGCGCGTCGGTCTTCATCATCGCGTCGTAGAGCTTGTCGCGGCAGATCACGCCGCCCAGCGGGATCACGCCGTTGGTCACGCACTTGGCGAAGTTCAGCATGTCGGGCACCACGCCGAAGTAGTCGGACGCGAAGTTGGTGCCCATGCGGCCGAAGCCGGTGATGACCTCGTCGAAGATCAGGAGGATGCCGTGCTTGTCGCAGATCTCGCGCAGACGCTTCAGGTAGCCCTTGGGCGGCAGGTACCAGCCGGCCGAACCGGCCACCGGCTCGACGATGATCGCGGCGATGTTGCTCGGGTCGTGCAGCGGCAGGATGCGCGTTTCGAGCTCGACCAGCGGGTCTTCGGCCCACACCGGCTCCTCGTTGTGGATGTAGGCATGGTTCACCGGATCGTGGATGAAGCGCATGTGGTCCACGCGCGGCAGGAAGGCCGAGCCGAACACCTTGCGGTTGCCCGGGATGCCGCCCACCGACATGCCGCCAAAGCCCACGCCGTGGTAGCCCTTCTCGCGGCCGATGAACACGTTGCGGTGGCCCTCGCCGCGCGCGCGGTGGTAGGCCAGCGCCACCTTCATCGAGGTGTCGGCCGCCTCGGAACCCGAATTGCAGAACAGCACCTTGTTGAGGTCACCGGGCGCCAGCGAGGCGATCATCTCGGCCGCCTTGAAGGCCTTGTCGTTGCTGACCTGGAAGGCGGTGGCGTAGTCGAGCGTGTCGAGCTGCTTCTTGATTGCCTCGTTGATCGGCTTTCGGTTGTGGCCCGCGCCCACGCACCACAGCGACGAGATGCCGTCGATCACCTTCTTGCCGTCGTGCGTGGTGAATTCCATGCCGTCGGCGGCCACGAAGACGCGAGGGTCTTTCTGGAAGTGGCGGTTGGGGGTGAAGGGCAGCCACTGGTTGCCCATGTTGAGGTCCTGATAAGCCATCGGTTGCTCCTGCTTAACGCGCACCAAAAAACGGCATTCTGGCACCCCTGCGACAATCGTGCCCCTCATGACGACCACTACGCCCGCTTACATCCTGACCCTCTCCTGCCCCGACCGGACGGGCATCGTGCATGCCGTCTCGGGCTTCCTGCTCGAACGCGGCGGCAACATCGAGGAAGCCGCCCAGTACAACGACCACGACACGGGCCTGTTCTTCATGCGCGTGCGCTTCGCCTGCAGCGACCACCCCGAGGCAGCGCTGCGCGAACAGCTCGCCACCTTCGGCGCCGGCTTCGGCATGAGCCTGCAGCTCCATGCCGCAGCCGAGCCGATGAAGACCGTGATCCTGGTCAGCAAGGAAGGCCACTGCCTCAACGACCTGCTGTTCCGCTGGAAGAGCGGGCTGCTGGCCATCGACGTACGCGCCATCATCTCGAACCACCGCGACTTCTACCAGCTGGCCGCCAGCTACAACGTGCCCTTCCATCACATTCCCGTGACGGCCGCCACCAAGGCGCAGGGCGAAGCCCGGCAGCTGGAGATCATCGAGTCCGAAGGCGCCGAGCTCGTGGTGCTCGCGCGCTACATGCAGATCCTCAGCAACGGCCTGTGCCAGAGCCTGGCCGGCCGGGCCATCAACATCCATCACTCGTTCCTGCCGAGCTTCAAGGGTGCCAAGCCCTACTACCAGGCGCACGACCGGGGCGTGAAGCTCATCGGCGCGACCGCCCACTACGTGACAGCCGATCTGGACGAAGGCCCGATCATCGAGCAGGACGTGGCGCGCGCCGACCACACCGACACGGTCGAGGACCTCACGGCCCGCGGCCGCGACACCGAAAGCCAGGTGCTCGCGCGCGCCGTGAAATGGCACAGCGAGCACCGCGTGCTGCTGAACGGGCACCGCACGGTCGTGTTCCGGTAGGCGGAGCCCATTCAGGAATACCGCGGGTCAGTTGCGGTTCGGATTGTCCGGACGGCGGTCGTAGCGGTTCGGCACGCCGTCGCGATCGCGGTCCCACTCGCCGCGGCGGTATTCCCAGCGGCCATCGCGTTCGCGCCATTCGGGCGGACGGTAGGCATAGCCCGGACGGGCGCGCACATACATGCCCCGGACCCACACGTGGCGTCCACCACGCCATTCATAGTGCCCCGGAGCCCACACGTAGCCACGGCGCGGCGGCGGCGCACGCTCGAAGCGAGGCGGCGGTGGCGGCACCTCGACGAACACACCGGGCTGCGCCTGGGCGGCTGTCGGCACCATCAGTGCGCCTCCCACCGAGAGCAGCGAAGCGGCCGCGATGGAAAGGGTGATTGCGAGTTTTTTCATGGGTGTCCCTCATGAGTGGTTGGAGCCTTCATGCTGACGAGGCCGTGTGAAGCGCCTGTAAGCACTCGACGGGACATTGTGTAAAGGTGTGTCGCCTAAAGCAGTGCCTTTGTTGGCACTTACTCCCGCAGCTACTCCTGCAGTTCGCGAAGGTCGACGGCCGCGGCCATGGCGGCATGGCCCGCCTTGTTGGGATGCAGGTGGTCGCCGTTGTCATAGAGCGGGTTCAACATCGTCGGATTGGCGGGGTCGCGCAGCACGGCGTCGAAATCGATCACGCCGTCCACGTCCTGGCGGCTGCGGACCCAGCGGTTGACCTCGCCGCGCATGGCCTCGGTCGCCTCCGTCCAGTAGGGCGTGTTCCCGAACGGCGGCACGGTGCCGATCAGCACCTTCACGCCCTTGGCGCGGGCTTGCTTGACCAATTGCTGCAGGCCGTCGGTGATGCGCTCTGCCGTCGCGACCTCGTGCTCCGGCGTCGGCCGCCCCGGCAGGACGAACACGCTGCGGCCGATGTCGTTGGTGCCCAGCAGGATCATCACGTGCGTCGCGCCGCTCTGTCCGAGCGCATCGCGCGCAAAACGCGACAAGCCGTTGGGGCCGATGCCATCGACCAGCAAGCGGTTGCCACCGATGCCCATGTTGAGCACCGAGACCGCCTGCGCCGCCGAAGGGCTGTTGCGCAGGCGCGTGGCGAGCAGTTCGGGGTATGAGCCGTCGCCCGCCTCGCCGCCGCCCGCAGTGATCGAGTCGCCAAAGGCCACCACCGTTCGCACGGGCTGCGTGGTCATCACGTCGAAGCCCGTCACGATGTGGTTCAGCGGCAAGGGCGCGGCGTCGTGCAGCCTGGGTGTTGCAACGGCATTGCCGCGAGCCACCCAGCTCGCGTCGGGCGAGCGCAGGTGGACGGTCGCGAAGGGCACGGCGCGATCGAAGAAGGCACTCACCGCCACCGCCTGCCCGGCCTCGACCTTCAGGTCGGCACCATCGCTCCAGACTTCGGCACCCGGCGCGACGACCGTGCTTGCGCGCCCGCCGAAGCGCAGCTTGCGCAGTGTGGCCGGCGAGACCGCGCCGCCACCGGTGCCCTGCCCCACGCTGGCCTCGGCGATGCGCAGGGGCGTCTTGCCGAAACGGTTCGAAAAGCGGATGCGAACGCGCTCGCCGCGCAGCGCAGACTCGAACTGCTGCCGCAGCGTCTGTCCGTGGAACGCATCGCCGCCGGGCCGGGGTGCCGCAGCCGTGAGGAGCGGATTCGCACTGAGTTCGCGGAAGTCCACCGGCGCGGCCGCCCAGCCGGCCACCCAGTGTGCCTCGACCGGCTGCTTCGGCTGCGGCTGCCCACCCGCACCTGGCTGGACGGCCTGCACCGCCACTGCAACGGCGAACAGCAGGCAACCGACCGCGGCCATCCAATGCCGCAGCGCACCTTCGCGAAGAACAGAAAGCCGATGCGAACCCAGTTTCATGCGCAAAGCGACTCAGTTTACGGAGCCCCCTTGCCATTGCATGTGACGAGGTTTAGTGCATGGTTACCAAGTGTCCACGTAGGGCGAGGCCGCCTGCATGGAACGCCCCGCGGAAGCGAGTCCGCGCACCAGCCAGGTGCGGGTTTCGGAGGGATCGATCACCGCATCGATCTCGAGCGTCTGTGCCATGTGGATCGCTTCGCCATTGGCGTACTGCTGCGCCACGAGCTTCCTGAACAATGCGTCGCGCTCCGTGCCTTCGAGCACCGCAGCCAGTTCCTTGCGGTAGCCCAGGCGCACCGCGCCCTCGAGCCCCATCGCGCCGAACTCGCCGGTCGGCCAGGCCACCGTGAACACCGGCGCATCGAAGCCGCCGGCCGTCATGGCCTGCGCGCCCAGGCCATAGCCCTTGCGCAGCACCACGGCAAAAAAGGGCACGCGCAGGTGCGAGGCCACCATGAACATGCGGCACACATGGCGCACCTGCGCCTGCGCCTCGATCTCGGGGCCGACCATGAAGCCGGGCGTGTCGCACAGCGAGACGATCGGCAGCCCGTGCGCATTGCAAAGCTGCATGAAGCGGGCGGACTTGTCGGCCGCCTCCACGTCGATGGCGCCGCCCAGGTGATGCGGGTTGTTGGCCATCAGCCCCACCGGCTTGCCCTCGATGCGTGCCAGCGCGGTGACGATGCCCGCGCCGAAGCCGGCGCGCAGTTCGAGCAGCGATCCGGTGTCGGCCACGCCGCGCATTGCGGCGCGCACGTCGTACACGCGCAGCCGGTTCTCGGGCACCACATGGCGCAGCGCGCGCGAGTCGGCGCACTGCCAGTCGCTCACCGGCCCCTGGAAATACGAGAGGTATTGCTTCGCTGCAGCCACTGCCGCCGCTTCGTCTTCCACGAGGATGTCGATCACGCCGTTGCGCGACTGCACGCTGCTCGGCCCGATCTGCTCGGGCGCGAAGCTGCCGAGTCCGCCGCCCTCGATCATGGCCGGGCCGCTCATGCCGATGTTGCTGCCCCTGGTGGCGATGATCACGTCGGCGCAGCCCAGCAGCGCGGCATTGCCCGCGAAGCAGCGGCCATGCACGATGCCCACCACCGGCACCTTGCCCGAGAGCGCCGCGAACTGGCTGAAGGTGTGGTTGTTGAGGCCCGCGACGATCGGCATGTCGGTATCGCCCGGCCGCCCGCCGCCGCCTTCGGCGAACAGCACCACCGGCAGCTTCAGCTGGTGCGCGATCGCCAGCATGCGGTCGGTCTTGTGGTGGTTGCGCATGCCCTGCGTGCCGGCCAGCACCGTGTAGTCGTAGGCCAGCACGGCGCAGCGCGAGGCCTCGGGGCCGAACTGCTTCGCGTTGATGCTGCCCAGGCCCGTCACCATGCCGTCGGCCGGCGTGTTGGCGATCAGGTCTTCGAGCGTGCGGCGGCGCGTTTGCGCGGCGATGGCGAGTGCGCCGTATTCGATGAAGCTGCCGGGGTCGGAGGCGGTGTCGCACAGGTCGGCGATGTTCTCGCGCACGGTGCGCCCGCCCTGCGCATGCCGCCTGGCCACGGCCGCGCCGCGGTTGGCATCGAGCGTGAAGGCATGGCGGTCGACCACCTTCTGCAGGTCGGGGCGGATCGCATCGAGGTCTTGCGCGGTGCGCGCCTCGGCTTCCACCGCCTGCGCATCGACCGCTTCCAGCCGCAGCAGCGACTGGCCTTCGACGAGGTAGTCGCCCGGCTCGGCCAGCAGCGCAACCACGCGGCCCGCGACCGGCGCGTGCAGCAGGTGCTCCATCTTCATGGCTTCGAGCACACCGAGCTGCGCGCCGGCAGGCAGCACATCGCCCACCGCCACTTCGAACTGCACCAGCTTTGCGGGCATCGGCGCCTTGATCGCCAGCTCGTCCGCATCGGCGTTCTCGATTGCCGCCGCCTGCGCATCGGCCGGGGCGATCTTCTTTGCATGTTTTTCCAGCGATGCCGCGGCGGCCAGCAGGTCGCCCAGGTGCGCTTCGACAAAACGCGTGTGCACCGCCTGGCTTGCGAACTCGGGCCGCGCCGCAATGGCGCGCAGCAACGCAAGGTTGGTCGCGATGCCGTCGATGTGGCATTCGTCCAGCGCGCGCAGCGAGCGGCGCAACGCATCGGCAAAACGCGGCGATGGCGAATGCACGATCAGCTTGGCAAGCAGCGTGTCGTAGTGCGGCGACGGTGCGAGGCCTGCATAGCCGTGCGTGTCGACGCGCACGCCGGGCCCGCTCGGCAGATCGAAGCGCGCGAGCGTGCCGCCCGAGGGCCGCGCGTTGCCATGGGCGTCGAGCGTCTCGGCATTGATGCGCCATTGCAGCGCGAATCCGCGCTGCGCCGCCGTGCCGTCGGCTTCCACGCCAAGTGCCTTCAGGGATTGCCCGGCTGCCACCGCCATCTGCAGCTGCACGAGATCCAGGCCGGTCACGGCCTCGGTCACGGTGTGCTCGACCTGCAGCCGCGGGTTCGCCTCGATGAAGACGAAGGGAAGCGTGGCCGATCCGGCATCGACGAGGAATTCGAAGGTGCCCAGGCTGCGATAGCCCGCGGCCCTGGCCATGCGCAGCGCGGCCTGCGTGATGGCGGCCCGCAGCGCATCGGGCAGCGAGGGGCTGGGCGCGATCTCCACCAGCTTCTGGAAGCGCCGCTGCAGGGTGCATTCGCGCTCGCCGAGGCTGGCCACGGCCTGGCCGTCGCCGAGCACCTGCACTTCGATGTGCCGCGCGTGGTGCATCAGCCGCTCGACGTACACGCCCTCGACGCCGAAGGCGGCCTTGGCCTCGGACATGCAGCGCGCATGCGCTTCGGGCAACTCGTCTGCATTCATGACAGCGCGCATGCCGCGCCCGCCACCGCCGCCAATGGCCTTGATCATCACGCCCGCGGCACCCTGCGCCTGCTGCTCGGCAAAGAAGGCCTGCGCCTGCGCGAGCGTCACGGCGCCGGCGCTGCCGGGCATCACGGGAACGTCGCACTGCGTGGCGAGTGCGCGCGCGCGCGCCTTGTCGCCGAACAGCGCCAGCTGCTCGGGCGCGGGCCCGATGAAGACCAGCCCCGCATCCGCGCAGGCCTGCGCGAAGTCCGCGCGTTCGCTCAGGAAGCCGTAGCCGGGATGCACCGCGTCGCAGCCTTGCGCCTTCGCCACGCCGATCAGTGCGGCAACGTCGAGGTAGGCCGATGGCCCGGCCGCATCGAGCGCGACGGCCGCGTCGGCCAGCTGCACATGCAATGCGGACGCATCGTCGCGCGCATGCACCGCCACGCTGGCAATGCCCAGGTCGCGCAGCGCGCGCACCAGGCGCACCGCGATCTCGCCGCGGTTGGCAATCAGGACTTTGGAGAACAAGGGAGAACCTTTCAGGCTTTGTCTTTCAGCAGGCGCCGCAGCACCTTGCCGGCGCCGGTGGTCGGCAAGGCATCGATGAAGCTCACGGCGCGCGGCGCCTTGTAGCTGGCCATGTTGTCGCGCGCCCAGGCCATGAGCGCGTCGGCCTCGAGCGCCGCGCCGGGCTTGCGCACGATGAAGGCCTTGACCACCTCGCCCTTCTCGGCATCGGGCTGCGCGATGACCGCGGCCTGGGCCACCGCGGGATGCTTGATGAGGATGGTCTCGACCTCTTCGGGGAACACGCTGTAGCCCGAGACCTTGATCATCTCCTTGAAGCGGCCGATGAAGGTGAGATAGCCGTCCGCGTCGAGCCTGCCCATGTCGCCGGTGTGCACCCAGCCGCTGCGCAGCGTGGCCGCCGTGGCCTCGGGCTTGTTCCAATAGCCCTTGAAGGAGCCGGGGCTGGCCAGCACGATCTCGCCGACTTCGCCCGTGGGCACGTCGGCCTGCGTGTCGGTGTCGACGATGCGGATGGTCACGCCCGGCACTGCGACGCCCTGCGTGCCCCAGCGCGGCGCATGGTGCGGCGTGTAGGTGTCGCAGGTGTGGGTTTCGCTGAGCCCGTACGCGGCTTCGAACGACGTGCAGTTGGGCGCATGTGTGCGCCACTGCGCGGCCAGCGGCTCGGTGAAAGTGATGCCGAAGCTCGTGACCGGATTGCGCCGCAGGCTCGAAAGGTCGAAGCTCGCGATGTCGGGCACCTGCATGCAGGCCACGTTCATCGGCGCGATGCTGTACCACCAGCTCACCCTGTAGTGCGCGATGGCCTGCAGCACCGCGCGCGGATCGAAGCGATGCAGCAGCACCGACGCCGCGCCGCTGAGCACCGGCACGTTCACGCCCATCAGCATGCCGGCGATGTGATAGAGCGGCGCGATGGAGAGCAGCACGTCGTCGCCGGCCACGCCGTTGCAATCGGCGGCCGCGCGTGTCTTGAAGAGCGCATTGCCGTAGCTCAGCATCGCGCCCTTGGGCAGCCCGGTGGTGCCGGAGGTGTAGGTCATGAGCGCCACGTCGTCGAGGTCGATGGCCACGGGCTGCGGCGCGGCGTCGGCCTGCATCACGGCCAGGAAGTCCTCGCATCCCTCGGGCACGCTGCGCGGGACGTTGCGCTCGGCGAGCAGTTCGGCGGGCAGGTCGAGCGTGGGCTGTTCGGGCAGCAGGTCGGCGTAGTGCACCACGAACACGTGCGCGAGTGCGCTCTGCGACTGCACCTTGCGCACCACCGGCAGCAGCGGCGCGGCGGCGACGATCACGCGCGCGTGGAGATCGTTGACCTGGTAGGCCAGCTCGTGCTCCTTGTTGAGCGGGCCGCTGGGGCAGACGATGGCACCGATCTTCTGGATGCCGAAATGCGCGACCAGGTACTGCGGGCAGTTGTTGAGGAACAGCACCACCGGTTCGCCCTTCTTCACGCCGATGGCCTGCAGCCGCGCCGCGAAGGCATCGCTCGCGCGGTCGAGCTGCGCCCAACTCATGGCATGGCCGTACCAGATGCAGGCCGGGCGCTCTCCGCGCTCGCGCGCATGGGCACGCAGGTACTCGTGCAGGGGCTGTTGCGGACGGTCGGGCAATGTCTCCATGGCGTCACTTTCTCAGGGTTATCGATAGCCGGCTGCAGGAGCCAGGCGCTTGCCAATGGGTGCATGGTGCACCAACAATCCTACCCATGGGTATAACTTCCGCGACACGGCACAAACCCTCTGGCAAGGCCGCAACCTCGGCCACCACCACGGCACAGCCGCACCTTCCGCAGGGCACCGGGCGCCAGCGCGCGGCCACGCAGGGCACCGACCTGCAGCGCGAGCGCATCCTGCAGGCGGCGGCACAGCTCTTTGCGGCGCAGGGCTATGCCAACACCACCATGGCGCAGATCGTGCGTGCACTGGGCGTGACCAAGCCCTTCGTGTACTACTACTTCCGCGACAAGCAGGAGATCTTCGAAACGCTGTCGTGGCGTCCCGCGGTCGACTGCTTCACCGCACTCGACTTTGCGGCCGGCGATCCGCGCCGCGCGAGCGAGAAGGTGCTCGAAGGCATCGAGCGGCTGATCCGCGCCACCATTGCACACCATCCCTGCGCCTTCTTTCCGTACCGCGAGCCGCAGGTGTACCGGCCCGAATACATCGCGGCGCAGAAGAAGCTCGCGCACCACTTCTACGACCTGCTGTGCCCGCTGCTCGAAGAAGCGCGCCGCGACGGCGACCTGGACTTCGCCGAGACCAAGATCACCGCATTGGCGGCCTGCAGCCTGCCCGGTTTCCTCTACAGCTGGTACCGGCCGAACGGGCGCCTCTCGCCCGACGAGGTGGCGGCCGAGCTCACGAAGCTCGCGAGCCGGGTGATCGGCCTGCGCACCCAGCACTGACCACACAACCTCGAGAGACAAACCATGAAGTCCAAGCACGCGCCACTGGCGCCGATCGCCCTCGCCTGCCTGCTGGCTGTTGCCGGCGTCACCCAGGCCCAGCAACCCGCCTACAAGATCGCCTACATCGACCCGCTCTCGGGGCCGTTCGCGAACGTGGGCGAGCTGATGCTGACGCACACGCAGTACGCCATCGAGGAGATCAACGCCAAGGGCGGCGTGCTCGGCGGCATGAAGCTGCAGCTGCTGCAGTTCGACAGCAAGCTCTCGGCGCAGGAAAGCCAGAGCGCGCTGCAGGCGGCCATCGACCAAGGCGCCAAGGCCATCGTCACGGGTGGATCGGGCTCCTCGGTAGTGACCGCGCTCGTTCAATCGGTGGCGCGCTGGAACCAGCGCAACCCGGGCAAGGAGCTGCTCGTGCTGAACCATTCCTCGATCGACCCCGAGATGACGGGCAAGGGCTGCAGCTTCTGGCACTTCCAGACCGAGGCCAACACGGCGATGAAGATGAAGGCGCTGGCCAACTACATCAAGAAGACGCCCGACGTGAAGAAGGTCTACCTGCTGAACCAGGACTATGCCCACGGCAAGCAGTGGGCGAGCTACGGCAGGCAGCTGGTGGGGCTGGCGCGGCCCGACGTGCAGTTCGTCGGCGAAACGCTGCATCCGATCGGCCGGGTGAAGGACTTCTCGCCCTACATCGCGAACATCAAGCAAAGCGGTGCCGACTCGGTCATCACCGGCAACTGGGGCCAGGACATGACGCTGCTGCTCAAGGCCGCGGGCGATGCCGGCTACAACCTGCGCTACTTCAACCACAGCGCGGGCTCGGTGCCGGGCACGGTGCTGGCGGTGTCGCAGGCCAAGCTCGGCCAGCTGACCTGGGTCGCCGAGTGGCATCCGGGGCAGGCCGACACGCCGCGCGCCGACGCGCTGGCCAAGGCCTACAAAGCCAAGACGGGCAAGGATTTCCTGGCGCCCCGCATCGACCTCACGCCGCGCCTGCTGGCTGCCGCGATCAACAAGGCCGGATCCACCGATACCGTGAAGGTGGCCCATGCGCTGGAAGACATGAGCTACGACTCCGTGGTGGGCCCTGTCCGCATGCGCGCCGAGGACCATCAGCTGCTGCTGCCACAGGTGGTCAACACCATCATGCCGGTGGACGGCAAGGCGGTGAAGACCGGCTGGGAAGGCACCAACTACGGCTTCCGGACGGACGCTGTCTACACGGGCAACGAGCTGGCACAGGGCTCCGAATGCAAGATGGTTCGGCCCTGAGGGCTTTTGCTTGCTGTTGCGGCTGAAGTCCTTCGGGGCGCGTGCACAGATCACCGGGTACTCCCCTCCGCGAATGTCCCCCGGCCTTCGGCCTCCTCCTTGATTTCGCTGCGGGGAGCACCCGATGCTCTGTGCACCAGGGCACGCTCTGGGTGCACCGCTGATCAACCAGTGCTCTGATCCCGCTCCCGCCGATGGGGTGCCTTGCGCAGCGAAATAAAGGAGGAGCGCGAAGCGCGGGGGACATTCGCTTCGCCGCGTACCCCGTCGGCGGGAGCGCGCCCTGAACGGCGGCTCCCCGGACGAGGCGCTGAACCAGCCTAAGGGAAACCCCGTCCTGCCCCCCACCGGTGCCCTCGGGATACTCCGGGTCACACGCCGGAATCTCCGAAGCGGGTCCACTCCAAAGGCACAGCACCCCATGGCAGGCAAAAACTCGCTCCATCCGATCCCGCATCCCGCGAAGAAGCCGTTCGTCGGCAACCTGCTGTCGATCGGGTCCGACTCCCCCGTGCTCGACATGTGGAAGATCGCGCAGGACCTCGGCGGCATCTACTGGCTCGACATGCCGGGCATGCCGGTGATCGTGGTGTCATCGCCCGCGCTGGTCGACGAGCTCTGCGAAGAGGCGCGCTTCGACAAGAGCACGCGCGGCGCGCTGCGCCGGCTGCGCGCCGCATCGCACGGGCTCTTCACCTCCGATACGCACGAGGAAACCTGGTCGAAGCCGCACAACATCCTGCTGGCCAACTTCAGCCAGCGCGCCATGCAGGCCTACCACCCGATGATGCTGGACATCGCGGGCCAGCTGGTCACCAAGTGGGAGCGCCTGAACTTCGACGAGGAGGTGGACGTGGTGCGCGACATGACGGCGCTCACGCTCGACACCATCGGCCTGTGCGGCTTCGGCTACCGCTTCAATTCCTTCTACCGCGAGGGCTTCCATCCCTTCGTCGATGCGATGGTGCGCACGCTCGAAACGGTGCAGAACCGCCGCGGCCTGCCGCTGGAAGAGTTCATGCTGAAGAAGGAGCTCGCGCAGCAGCGCAAGGACATCCGCTTCATGCACAAGATGGTGGAAGACATCATCGAGGAGCGCCGCGCGAGCGGGGCCGACATCGCCACCAAGCCCGACCTGCTGAGTTACATGATCGCGGGCGTCGACAAGAAGAGCGGCGAGAAGCTCACCGACAAGATGATCCGCGACGAGTGCATCGAATTTCTCATCGCGGGGCACGAGACCACCAGCGGCCTGCTCTCGTTCGCGATCTACTTCCTGCTGAAGAACCCCGAGGCGCTGGCCAAGGCGCAGGCCGAGGTCGACAGCGTGTTCGGCGGCGACACCACGCAAAAGCCCACCTACGCCCAGGTCAACCGCCTGCAGTACGTGATGCAGGTGCTCAAGGAGTCGCTGCGCCTGTACCCGACCGCGCCCGCGATCTCGATGCGCGCCAAGGAAGACACCAAGATCGGCGGCCAGTACACGATCAAGAAGAACAACATGGTCATCATGCATGCGCTGGCGCTGCATCGCGACAAGGGCATCTGGGGCGAGGACGCCGACCAGTTCAACCCCGACCACTTCAGCCGCGAGGCCGAGCGCGAGCGGCCGGTGAATGCCTTCAAGCCCTTCGGCAACGGGCAGCGCGCCTGCATCGGCCGCCAGTTCGCATTGCAGGAAGCGGTGCTCACGCTGGGCATGATCCTGCAGCGCTTCAACCTGGTCGACCACACGGGCTACAAGCTCAGGATCAAGGAAGCGCTCACGATCAAGCCCGAGAACTTCAGGATCAAGGCGCTGCTGCGCGACCCGGCCTCACGGCCGCGCGGCAACGGGGAAGCATCGGCAGTAGCAGCCACGCCGGCCGCCTCGGCGAGACCCGCCACGCGCAAGCCGCAGGCGGCGCGCCACGGCACCTCGCTGCTGGTGCTGCAGGGCTCCAACCTCGGCACGGCCGAAGACCTGGCGCGCCAGCTGGCCGAGGCCGGCGAGCTGCGCGGCTTCTCCACGCAGATGGCTTCGCTCGACGACTACGCCGAGCGGCTGCCCGCCAACGGCGCCGTCGCCATCGTCTGCGCCTCGTACAACGGCATGGCGCCCGACAACGCCGCCGAGTTCCACCGTTGGCTCGACAAGGCCGACGATTCGCTCAACGGCGTGCGCTTCAGCGTCTTCGGCTGCGGCAACACCGACTGGGCCGCCACCTACCAGGCGGTGCCGCGGCGCATCGACGAGCGGCTCGGCGCGCTCGGCGCCACGCGCGTGCATCCGCGCGGCGAGGGCGATGCGCGCGAGGACATGGACGGCGCCTTCCAGGACTGGAGCGACGCGCTCTGGCCCGAACTGGTGAAGGCCTTCGGCATCCAGTCCGGCGCCGACACGCCCGCCGAGGCCGAGCCGCTCTACACGCTCGAGGAACTGCCGCCGCCGCAGAAGAACGCGCTCGTCGATGCACTGGGCGCGGTGGCGCTGCGTGTGATCGAGAACCGCGAGCTGCAGAAGAACCCCGGCAGCGCCGGCGAAGCGGGCCGCTCCACCCGCCACGTCGAGCTGATGCTGCCCGAAGGCGTGGACTACCGCGCCGGCGACCACCTGAGCGTGGTGCCGCGCAACAGCCCGGCGCAGGTGGAACGCGCCATGGCGCACTTCGGCTTCGACCGCGCCGCGCACGTGCGGCTGCATGCCGAGCCGGGCCGCAAGACGGCCCTGCCGGTCGACCAGGTGATCGCGGTCGACCGCCTGCTCGGCGACTATGTCGAACTGCAGGACGTGGCCACGCGCAAGCAGATCGCCACGCTCGCGGCCTACACCGAGTGCCCGGTCACCCAACCAAAGCTCGCCGCGCTCTCGGGCAGCGACGAAGTCTCGCAGGCGGCCTACAAGGCCGAGGTGCTGCACAAGCGAAAGTCGCTGCTCGACCTGCTCGAGGCACACCGCGCCTGCCAGCTGCCGTTCGCGGTGTTCCTCGAGATGCTGTCGCCGCTCTCGCCGCGCTACTACTCGATCTCGTCGTCGCCGGCGATGACGCCGGGGCGCTGCAGCGTCACCGTGGGCGTGGTGAGCGCGCCGGCGCTCTCGGGCAACGGCACCTTCGAGGGCGTTTGCTCCAACTACCTGGCGCGCGCCGAAGCGGGCGATACGGTGCATGGCGTGATCCGCGAGACCACGGCCGAGGGCTTCCGCCTGCCCGAGGATGCGCAGCGCCCGCTCGTCATGATTGGACCCGGCACCGGCCTCGCGCCGTTCCGCGGCTTTTTGCAGGAGCGCGCGGCGCAGGCCGAGCGCGGCCAGGCGCTGGGCGATGCGATGCTGTTCTTCGGCTGTCGCCATCCCGAGCAGGATTTCATCTATGCCGAAGAGCTCGAGGCCTGGTCGCACCGCGGCCTGATGAAGCTGCACACGGCGTTCTCGCGCGCGGGCGAACGCAAGGTCTATGTGCAGGACCTGATCCGCGAGCAAGGCGCGGCCGTGTGGAAGCTGCTCGAAGCCGGCGCGGTGATCTATGTGTGCGGCGACGGGTCGCGCATGGAGCCCGACGTGCGGCGCACGCTGGCTGACCTGGCGCGCGAGCATGGCCATGACGGCGCGGCGTGGATGGACCGGATGATTGCCGACCAGCGCTACGTGCTCGACGTCTGGGCGGGGGCCTGACCCCGCCAGAACTCAGGCCTTGCGGCTCGGATCGGGATAGACCAGCGGCCCGAGCAGCCCGCGGTTGAACGGCTTCCACCCGCCCTGCGGCTGCGCAAGCCGGTCGGCCACCGCATAGAGCACCGCCGGATGCGCGCCCAGCCCCAGGTGGCTCGCGACCACCTCGATGTTTTCTGCCTGCGGACCCGGCTTCTCGAGGCTGCAGCGCCAGGCGACCACGCCATCGGTGCGGCTGAAGATCGAGGTCGTGGGCACCGGCGGCGTGGGCTGCACGAACTTCATGCGGCGCGGGTCGTGCGAGCTCTGGCCGCTCACGCCCTCGTACACGCGCCATGCGTTGGTGGCGCGCGGGCTGCCGGAGAACGGACTGCCCAGGGTGATGACGTTGCGCACCAGTTCCGGCTGCGCCGACGCCAGCAGCCGCGCATAGACGCCGCCCAGGCTCCAGCCGATCAGGCTGACCTTCTGCCCGCTCTTTTCGGCGAGCGACTTCAGCAGCGCGAGCATGCCGTCCTCCACGCCTTCGCGCGGCCCGAAGTTGCGGCCCAGGCCCCAGCCGTGCGCGTCGTAGCCGCGGCTGCACAGGTAGCGGCGCAGCACCAGCGTCGAGCCGTCGCCCGCCGCGAGGCCGGGCAGCACGAGCACCGGATGCCCGTCGCCGCGCGGCGTGAGCTGCAGCAGCGGCCACATCGCGATGCCGGCGCCCGTTTCCCAGAGTGCGCGCGCTTCGGCCAGCAGCAGCAGGCCCGACGGCGGCGCGATGGGGTCCCGGGTGGCAGTGGTCATGAGGGCGGCTTCCTTTCTGTTCTTTGTTCCATAGGACGAGCATGGCGAACCGAAGTTTCACCGCCCCGTCGGACAACAGCGATCTTTATCCGAGGTATTTGCCCCGCAGGTAATCGAGGTAAGCCCTCGATTCGCTCGAAACATACGGCGAAATCAAGGTCAGCGTGTAGAAGGCCGCCAAGCCCGGGTCGGCCTGCGCGAGCGCGTCGCGCCCCGGCACCAGGCGTTCGAACGAGAGCCAGCAGGTGGTGGTGAAGACCATCTGCAAGGCGAGGATGCGCGCCTGCTCGGCGCTGGTCTCGATCACGCCCGAGGCCACCAGCCCTTCGCAGAGCGCCTGGGCCGCGAGCAGGTTCTGCGCGGTGAGCGCCTGCGCGCGCTGGCCGAGCGCGGGGTATTCGCCGGCCAGAAAGGCCATGTCGCGATAGATGAAGCGGTACTGGTCGATGGCCTCGAAGCGAAGGTGCAGCGCGAGCCAGAGGTCGTCGATGGCGCTGATCGAACCCGCGGAGCCATCGAGCACTTCGAGCCGCTGCTCGAAGCGCCGGAACAGCCACTCGACGATCAGCTGCTTGGCCTTGAAGTGGTAGTGCAGGTTGCCCGGGCTGATGCCGAGCTCGGCCGCGATCTTGTGCGTGGACACGGCCGCCAGGCCTTGCGCATTGAACAGCGCGAGGCTGGCCTGCAGGATGCGGTCGCGCGTGGTGTTGGAACTGGCCACAACCGGCTGGTGCTGCTGCGTGCTTCGCTGGGCTGCTGGCGCTCAGCGCTTGCCGCTGCCGCGCGGGCCGGCGTTCTTGGGCTCGAGTTGCGCGAGGCGCTCGCGCAGCCGGATCACTTCTTCGCGCAGCGCCTGCACTTCTTCCGCGCTGGGCATGCCCAGGCGCTGCAGCGCGGTGGCCACACGCTGGTCGAACACGTCCTCGAACTTGCGCAGGCCGAAGCTGTCGAGGCTCGGGAAGCCGCGGGGAACCGCGGCCTTGGCACCCGCCGGATCGAACCTGGCCTGGCCGATGCCCAGCAGTCCTTCGATCACGTTGGCCTGGCGCTTGGCGACATCGTCGCGCACGTTGCCGAGCACCTTGAGGCCGGCGCGCAGCAGGCCTTCGGCGCCACCGGCCTGCTTGCCCGGCACTGCGTCCGGTGCGGCGGCCGCCGTTTTCTTCTTCGGTGCCGCGGCCTTCTTCCCGGCTGCGGGCACCTTCCTGGCAGGCTTCGCAGGCGCCGCCGCCCTCTTCTTCCTGGAATCGTCCGTCGGATCGGGGCGGGTCGCCATGCGTTGTTACTCCAGGGTCAGGCCGCCTTGCGGGCGGCGGTGCGGCGAACCGGCTTCTTGGCGGCGGCGGCCTTGGCCTTCACGCTGCGCACGGGTCTGGCTTCTTCGGTGCCGCTCACGCGCACTTCGATCTGCTTGGCACCGGCAGCCACCTTGTCGGCGATCTGCACCGACACGTTGGCGATCGGCTGGTTCAGCGCATTCAGCGTCTTGACCACCGAGCTGACGACCGGCGATTCGACGCGCGCCACGCGGCCGGCCACGGTTTCGATGCCGCTCGCGGTGCCCGCCGCGACGCGGTCCATCACCGAGACGATGCGGCCGGTGTCGATGTCCAGGCGCCTGGCCAGGAAACCGTTGATCTTTTCCTGCGCGCCGATCAGGTTGGCCTTGACCTGTTCGCTCACCAGCGGAATCTGGCGGCTGCCCAGGAACTCGCTGT
Source organism: Variovorax sp. VRV01 (assembly GCF_014852545.1). NCBI lineage: Bacteria > Pseudomonadati > Pseudomonadota > Betaproteobacteria > Burkholderiales > Comamonadaceae > Variovorax > Variovorax sp. VRV01. The sequence goes on along the minus strand of NZ_JACVBS010000024.1, from coordinate 19,710 downwards.
AGCGCGAAGCAGCGCCGCCGAGCAGGCGATGAACGCCGGCGCGGTAGGCACCCACCAGGGTCTTGCCGGCGTCGTTGTACTGGCCGATGACGTGGATGGCGGCGGAAGAGAAGGAAGCTTGCGTGGTCATGTGGATGTCCTGGAAGTTGATCGAATAACGGGATTCACGGGAATCGCGATGAAGTGATCTTCTTCCAGAGTGCCTAGGCCTGGAAAGCTAGAACGGTCGGAAAACTAGTCCAACTGCCCCAATTCTCCGGCCCTCGCGCCTGCCGATCATGCCGCAGCGGCCGCCCTGGCGCGCTTGGCGGGCGCCGCGGGCTTGCGCGGTGCCGCCTTGGGAGCGGCGGCCTTGGCCGGCGCTTTCCTGGCGGTGGTCTTGGCGGCCGGTGCCTTGGCGGCGGGGGCTTTTGCTGCCGGCGGCTTCTTCGCGGCGGCCTTTTTTGCAACCGGCCTGGGCGCCGCCTTCACGGCGGGGGCGGGCTCGGGAGCCGCCGCTGCCTTCGCGGGCGCCGCGCCCGTCGCCGGGTGCGTCTGCGTCAGGCCCAGCAGCAGCTGGTGCTCGGCCAGCATGTAGTCGCCGATCTCGGTGATGTCGGGCACGGCCCGGCGGCAGGCGATGAGGCCGTAGTCCATGCGCCCGTTGTAGCTCTGCACCGTGACGTTGAGGGCGGTGCCGTGGCTGGCGATCGACACCGGGTAGTAGCTGGTGACCAGCGCGCCCGCAAAGTACATCGGGAACGGCGCGCCCGCCACGTTGGAAATGGCCACGTTGGCGGCCGGCGGCAGCAGGTTCACCAGGCCCGAGCGGCCCACCATCGAGGCGATGCCCGACACCAGCCAGGGCGCGGCAAAGGTCGGGAAGTCGTCGAGGATCACCGCCTTGAAGCGGTTCATGGTCGACTTCGAGCTGTTCGACGATGCGTTGATGGCCTTCAGCCGCTGCACCGGGTCGGTGATGTCGGTGGCCAGGCTCACGAGGATCATGCTGGCCTGGTTGTTGGCCGTGTCGTCGCCGGCTTCGCGCAGGCTCACGGGCACGCCGGCCACCAGCGGCTTGGCCGGCAGCTCGTTGTTGTCGGCCAGGTAGTGGCGCAGCGCGCCGGCCACCGTGGCCATCACCACGTCGTTGAGCGACACGCCGAAGTGCTTGGCGATGTGCTTGGTCTCGGCCAGCGAGATGGTGCGGCCCGCGAAGGTGCGCTGGTTGGTGATCGACACGTTCAGCGAGGTGCGCGGCGCAAACAGGTTGAACTTCTTCGGCGCGGTGGCGGCGTCCTTCTCGGCCGCCTTTTCGTCCGGCCTGGCCAGGCCGCCGAGCGCCCGCGCAATGGCCGGCGCCATCTTGAAGAGCTTCACGTACTGCTGCGCCGTGTTGCGCAGCGCCGCGGTCGCGAGCTCGGCCATGCCCAGCTGGTAGCCGCTGCTGCGCGGACGCGCGCGCGGCGGCTTGACCACGCGGCCCGTGGGCTCGAGGTCGAAGATGGCCTTGCCGAGCGCCACGCCGGCCTGCCCGTCGATGCCCGCGTGGTGCACCTTGGTGTAGAGCGCCACCTGGCCGCTCTTCAGGCCGTCGATGATGAAGAACTCCCACATCGGCCGGCTGCGGTCGAGCAAGGTGGAATGCAGGCGCGCCACGTACTGCTGCAGCTGCCGGTTGGTGCCGGGCCTGGGCAGCGTGATGTGGCGCACGTGGTAGTCGAGGTCGATGTCGTCGTCGGCCACCCACACCGGGTTGGTCATGTCGAAGGGCATCAGCGCGAGCTTGCGCGTGAACACGTCGGCCAGGTGGATGCGGCTGGCCATGAACTGCTTGGCGTCTTCGTAGAAGTCGCCCTTGTAGCCCTTGGGCAGGTCGAGCACGTTGAGCGAGCCGACGTGCATCGGCATCTCGGGGGTTTCCAGGTGCAGGAAGGTGGCATCAAGACCGCTCAGGTGCTTCATGTGTCGTGTCTCCTTGTGTTCGCCAGGCGCCGTCCGTCCGGCAGGATACCCGTGGGAGCCCCGCGCATCGAGGCCAAACAGCCGAACGCGGGTTTGTCACTAGAGCGGTGCGCGGCGCGCTATGAATTCAATAGCTTTGGCCGACCCTGCCGGCAGGCATGCCTTTCTTCACGGCGGATTCGTACACTGCGCCCATGACATCCACCGCTTCCACGCAGACCGACGAGCACCAGTGGCTCGAAGACATCGACGGCGCCGAACAGCTCGCATGGGCCCGCCAACACAACGCGAAGACCGTGCAGCGCTACGCGCAATCGCCCGCCTTCGAGCGCATGGAGCAGGGCATCCTCGAAGTGCTCGACTCCGAGGCCCGCATTCCGATGGTGCGCAAGATCGGCCCGCTCTTCTACAACTTCTGGCGCGACAAGAAGAACCCCAAGGGCCTGTGGCGGCGCACCACGCTGGCCGAATACCGCAAGCCCCAGCCCGACTGGGAAACCGTGCTCGACCTCGACGCGCTGGCCGAGGCCGACAAGGAAAACTGGGTCTGGCACGGCGCCCAGTGCCTGCAGCCCGGCTACAAGCGCTGCCTGGTCTCGCTCTCGCGCGGCGGCGCCGACGCGAACGTGGTGCGCGAGTTCGACCTCGAACTCAAGCAGTTCGTCGCCAGCGGCTTCACGCTGCCCGAGGCCAAGAGCAACGTGGCGTGGAAAGACATCGACCATCTCTACGTGGCCACCGATTTCGGCCCCGGCTCGATGACCAGTTCGAGCTACCCGCGCATCGTGAAGGAATGGAAGCGCGGCACGGCGCTGGAAAGCGCGGCGACGGTCTACGAGGGCGGCGCGGACGACATGACGGTCAGCGCCTGGCGCGACAACACGCCGGGCTTCGAACGCGACTTCGTCTCGCGCCAGATGGACTTCTACGACAGCGAGACCTGGCTGCGCACGAGCGACGGCCGGCTGGTGAAGATCGACGTGCCCGACGATGCCAGCACCGAGGTCACGCGCGAGTGGATGCTGGTCGAGCCGCGCAGCCCCTGGACCGTGGGCGGCGCCACCTACAGGCCGGGCTCGCTGCTGGCGGCGCGCTTCGACGACTACATGGCTGGCCAGCGCGAGATCACCGTGCTGTTCGAGCCCGACGACACCACCGCGCTCGACGACCATTCGTGGACCCGCCACCACCTGATCCTCAACGTGATGCACGACGTGGTGAACCGGCTCGAGGTGCTCACGCCGCAGGCCGGCTCGAAGGAATGGAAGCGCGAGAGCCTGGGCGGCGCGCCCGAGCTCTCGACCATCGCGGCCGGCGGTGTCGACGAAGACGAGAGCGACGACTACTTCCTGACCGTGAGCGGCTTCCTGCAGCCGACCACGCTCTACGTCGGCACCATCGGCCGGGGCGAGCCCGAGCCTCTGAAGGACAGCCCCGCCTTCTTCGACGCCTCGCGCTATCGCGTGAGCCAGCATTTCGCCACCTCGAAGGACGGCACGCGCGTGCCCTACTTCGAGATCGCGCCCAAGGACCTGCAGGCCGACGGCAGGAACCCCACGCTGCAGTACGCCTACGGCGGCTTCGAGATCTCGCTGCAGCCGAGCTACAGCGGCACCATCGGCCGCGCATGGCTCGAACGGGGCGGCGTCTACGTGGTCGCCAACATCCGCGGCGGCGGCGAGTACGGGCCGCGCTGGCACCAGGCCGCGCTGCAGCACGACCGCCTGCGCACCTGCGAGGACTTCGCCGCGGTGTCGGAGCACCTCATCGCGCGCAACATCACCTCGCCGCGGCACCTGGGCGCCATGGGCGGCAGCAACGGCGGGCTGCTGATGGGCAACATGCTCACGCTCTACCCCCGGCTCTATGGCGCCATCGTGAGCGAGGTGGCGCTGCTCGACATGAAGCGCTACACCCACCTGTCGGCCGGCGCCTCGTGGATCGCCGAATACGGCGACCCCGACCAGCCGGAAGAATGGGCCTGGATCCAGGCCTTCTCGCCCTACGAGAACGCGAAGCCCGGCCAGCCCTATCCGCCGGCGCTCTTCACCACGTCGACGCGCGACGACCGCGTGGGCCCGGTGCATGCGCGCAAGATGCATGCGAAGCTGGCCGCCATGGGCTACGACAGCAGCTTCTACGAGAACATGGAAGGCGGCCACAGCGCAGCCACCGACAACAAGGAGGCGGCCTTCATGGACGCCCTGGGCTACGCCTACCTGTGGGAGCACATCGGACGGACATCGACATGAGCAACGACCATGGCACCACCCTCGAACTGATCGGCGCGCCCACCGACGTCGGCGCCAGCGTGCGCGGCGCCGGCATGGGCCCCGATGCGCTGCGCGTGGCCGGGCTGCCGGAGGCGCTCGCGCGGCAGGGCTTCGCCGTGATCGACCGCGGCAACCTCGCGGGCCCCGCCACCCCATGGACCGCGCCGGCCAACGGCCTGCGCCACCTCGACGAGGTGATTGCCTGGAACCGCTCCGTCTATGCCGCCGTCGACACCGCCCTGGGCACCGGCCACGTGCCGCTCATGATGGGCGGCGACCATTGCCTGGCGATCGGCTCGATCAGCGCCGTGGCCTGGCATGCGCGCAAGCGGGCCAAGAAACTGCGCGTGCTGTGGCTCGACGCGCACTCCGACGTCAACACCGAAAGCACCAGCCCGAGCGGCAACCTGCACGGCATGCCCGTGTCCTGCCTGCTGGGCCACGGGCCGGCGGCGCTCACCGGCTGGAGCGGCGAACGCGCGGCGCTGGAGCACGACGCCATCCGCTTCATCGGCATCCGCAGCGTCGACGAGGACGAGAAGGACGCCATCCGCACGCTTGGCCTGCACGTGTTCGACATGCGCCACATCGACGAGCACGGCATGCGCACCACCATGACCGAGGCGCTGCAGGACGTGGACGAGGACACCCACCTGCACGTGAGCTTCGACCTCGACTGCCTCGACCCCGGCATCGCGCCCGGCGTGGGCACCGGCGTGCGCGGCGGCCCGACCTACCGGGAGATGCAGCTGTGCATGGAAATGGTCGCCGACACACGCCGCCTCGGCTCGGTCGACGTGGTGGAGCTCAACCCCGCGCTCGACGTGCGCAACCAGACTGCCGAAGTGGCGGTGGAACTGATCGAGAGCCTGTTCGGAAAGTCGACGCTGGTGCGCTGAGCGGCTTCAGGCCGCGGCCGCCACGCAGCGCTGCATGCGCTGCAGGTCTTCGAGCAGCAGGCACGCCGGCGCCGCCAGCAGCAAGGCAGGCGAGGTGCCCGGCGCCTCATGCCGCCGTGCGACCTGCGCAAGCTTGGCAAGATCGGGCGTGCCCTGGCCTTCGAGCGTATCGGCCATGGCGGCGAGTGCGGCGGCGGCGGCCCGGGCGGTGTCCTGCCATGCGGGATCGCCGGACGGCGCGCGGCGCAGCATGCGTTCGAGCATGGCGGCATCCTGGAAGATCCGCGCCGCGAGCCGCGCCTTGCTGCGGCAGGACTGCGCCGCCGGCACGGCAGCACCGCGGCGCCACCAGCGGGCTTCCAGGTCGGCACTGCCCGCGAGCACCGCCAGCCGCGCGAGCGCCGCGCGCGCCGCAGCGTTGGCGCGCTCGGCCTCGGACTCGGCAGGCAGCCCGGCAGCGCCGCCGCTGCCCAGCGCGGCCAGGCGCCTGGCCATGCCGCGCAGCAATGCGGCACAACCCGCATCGAAGCGCGGACCCGCGCGGTATTCCGACGCGATGACGGAAACCGCGAGCGCCACGCCCACGCCGACGCCGATCTGCACCATGCGCAGCAGCGCCACCTGGAGCGGCGAGTGGCCGGGAATGGCGCTGGCCGAGAGGATGATCAGCGCGGCCACGGGCGCACTGCGCAAGCCCGGCAATGCGGCGCCGGCAAAAGCCAGCAGCGTGACGGTGGCCAGCGTGGTCGCGAGCACCGGCGCGCCCAGGTGCTGCAGGTAGACCCCCGCGAGTCCGCAGAGCGCGCCAGCGGCCGTGCCGCGCACGCGCTCCCATCCGGCATCGAGCGTGGCGCCGGCGCTCGGCCGCATGACGATCAGCACGCTCATCACGGCCCAGAAGCTTTCGGGCAGCCGCATCGCCACGGCCACCCCCCAGGCCAGCGCCACCGCGGCCGCGAGCTGCGCGCCCGCGCGCCAGCGGCCCTCGCGCCAGAAGCCGCCGATGCGCTGCAGGGCCGGCGCCATCGGCATCATCGCGGCCGTGCCTCGCCCGGCGAAGGCTCGCCGATGGCGCGGGCCAAGGCGGCCTCGCGCGAGGCACACTGCGCCGCGTCGGGGGAATCGATTTTGGAAGCCATGCCAGATCATAAGACACGTCTTACGATTTGGCGATCCGCCAGCGCGGCGGCTCAACCCGGGTTCGGCACCGGCTTCACGGGAAAGGTGAGGGCTGGCGCCGCGGGCGCCGGTGGCGCAGAGGGTCGTGGCATTTCAGGCGCCACGCTCGGCACATCGGGCTCTTCGCCGCCTTGGCCTTCGAGGAAGCGGTCGAGCAGCGCGAAGAAGCGGTCGTAGAACAGCTCGTCGGTGAGCGTTTCGCTGGCCACCTTGACCATCGCGTCGTCGCTGCCGGCAAAGGGCAGCGAGAGCGAACCGAAGGCGCCCACGCCCACGCTGGCCGAGCTGTTGACCTTCTTGATGCCGTAGCGGTCCTGCAGCGCGGTCGCGAAGGCCACGGTGCTGCGCTTGCCGGCCTTGCCGCCCTCGCGCGCGCACACCACGCGGAACTCGACCTCCACATGCACCTCGGACGCCGGCTGGAAGCTCTTGCGCCCCGTCACCAGGTCGGCGTTGGCCGCGCTGATCATGTAGCCCTGGCTCAGCAGCGCGCGGCGAGCGGCCTCGCAGGTCTGGGCTTCGGTGGCGGCGTAGGTGCGCGTGTGGGTGGTGGTGGAGTCGAACTCCTCGGTCTCGTACGACACGCGGCGCGTGCCATTGCTGCCGCAGCCGGCAAGCACCAGCAGGGACGCGAGGCCGAGGACCAGGAGAGGCGTACGGAGGACGGAAAAGGCGGGAGAAAAGGCGAAGGAGGAAGGACGGGGCATGGTCATGGAGCGGCGAATCCTAACCGGCGTGTGCGCCGGCGAAGCTTCGAGCATGCCCGGGCGCCGGTGTTCCCCGCCGCCGCGAATTTTCAGGACCAGCGCAGCAGGTGGTGCGCGCGCCCGCGGGTGGCGGCAATCAGGCGTGCGTTGGGCGCATCGGTGGCGTCCACCCAGTCGCGCGCGGCCTCGGCGCTGCGGCCGAATTGCTGGTGGCGCTTCAGCAGGCGCTCTTCGCGCACGGCGTCGTCGATGTCGACGTACCAGGCCTCGTCGAGCATGGCCGCCGCGCCGGCCCACGGGCCGGCGTCGTGCAGCAGGTAGTTGCCTTCGGTGATGACCAATTGGGTCTGCGGCAGCACCGCGATCGCGCCGGCGATGGGCTCCTCGATCTCGCGGCGGAATTCGGGCGCATAGACGATCGGGTCGTCCGGCCCCTGCGTGCGCAGCCGCCGCAGCAGCGCCACATAGCCGGCGCTGTCGAAGGTGTCCGGGGCGCCCTTGCGGCCCGCGCGTCCGAGCCGTTGCAGCTCGACGTTGGCCAGGTGGAAGCCGTCCATCGGCACGACCTGCGCGCGCCCGGCACCCACGGCCCGCAGCAGCGCCAGCGCGAGCGTGGACTTGCCCGCGCCGGGCGCACCGACCAGCCCCAGCAGCTTGCGCCGCCCGTCGGCCATCAGCGCCTGCAGGCGGGCAAGGGCGTCGGCGGGAAGAGCAGGAAGGTCACTTGGCGAAAGAGCAGCTGTCATGCCGCCAAGGGTATCAAAGGCCCGTTCCAGGAACACCGCGGAACCGGCTTTGCCGGACCGCAGGTGTTGCCCCCTTGAGGGGAAGGCGGCTACACGAAGTGAGCCGCTTCGGGGGAGGGTCAGGGATACAAACCGCGTTCCTGGCGGGCCATCAGGATGCGCTCGCAGGCCACCGCATACGTCGCGGTGCGCAGCGTGATCTTGTGCCTGTCGGCCGTGTCCCAGATCTGGTTGAGCGCCTTCATCATGATGCGGTCGAGGCGCACGTTGATTTCGTCCTCGTCCCAGAAGAAGGACGAGAAGTCCTGCACCCATTCGAAGTACGAGACCGTCACGCCGCCGGCGTTGCAGATCACGTCGGGCACCACCAGCACGCCGCGCTCGGCCAGGATGTCGTCGGCCGTGGGCACCGTGGGGCCATTGGCGCCTTCGAGCACCAGCTTGGCACTGGTCTTCTGCGCGCGCTCGGCGGTGATCTGGCCTTCGAGCGCGGCGGGAATCAGGATGTCGCAGGCCACCTCCCAGAAGGCTTCGTTGGGCACCACGTCGCCGCCCTTGAAGGCGACGACGCCTTCCTTGTTGGCCACCGGGATCAGCGTCGCGAGGTCGAGGCCGTTGGTGTTGACGATGGTGCCGGTGTGGTCCTGCACCGCGACGATCCTGGCGCCCGCTTCGGCAAAGAGCTCGGCCGCGACCGAGCCCACGTTGCCGAAGCCCTGCACCGCGATGCGCGCGCCGCGCAGGTCCATGCCGAGGCGGCGCGCCGCTTCGCGGCCGGTGACGAACACGCCGCGGCCGGTGGCCTTGACGCGGCCCAGCGAGCCGCCCAGGTGCAGCGGCTTGCCCGTGACCACGCCGGTGGCGGTGCCGCCGACGTTCATCGAGTAGGTGTCCATCATCCACGCCATGATCTGCGCGTTGGTGTTGACGTCGGGCGCGGGAATGTCGGTGTGCGGGCCGATGATGATGCCGATCTCGCTGGTGTAGCGGCGCGTGACCTTCTCGAGCTCCTGCAGCGAGAGCTTCTTCGGATCGACGCGGATGCCGCCCTTGGCGCCGCCGTACGGCAGGTTGACGGCGGCCGTCTTGATGGTCATCCAGGCCGACAGCGCCATCACTTCTTCGAGCGTGACGTCGGGGTGGAAGCGCACGCCGCCCTTGCCCGGGCCGCGGCTCATGTTGTGCTGCACGCGGTAGCCCTCGAAGTGGGCGATGGTGCCGTCGTCCATTTCGATCGGCACGTCCACGATCAGCGCGCGCTTGGGGCGCTTGAGCGTCTCGACCCAGCGGGCCAGCGGGCCGAGGTACGGCACCACGCGGTCGACCTGCGAGAGGTAGGTGCCCCAGGGGCTGTTGGCGGTCGGATTGACGAAGGAGAGCTTTTCACTCATGGGAGATCCCTTGGTTGGAATGGATGGCCGCAACGATAGACCTCTCGCGCCCGCCGCGCCATGTCTTATGCGCGCCGCGATGACGGTTATGCAAGAGAGGTTTGGCCGAACATGACAAAACGGTCATCGCCGGGTCATCGGCACTCGAACTGCGGTTTCTAGAGTGGGGGGCCACCAACCACCGATCGAAAGGACCCATTCCATGACCCGCTCCTGCACCCGCCTCCTGGCCGCCGCCGCCGTCTCGTCGCTGCTGGGCCTGGCCTCCGCGCCGAGCCTGGCCGGCAACTATGCGGAGGGCGATCCGCGGCCCGTGCCGTTCAGCTCGTCCACCACGCGCGCCGCCGTCTCGGCCGACGCCCGGCAGTGGCTCGCGGGCGCGCCCGCGCAAGGCTATGCCGAAGGCTCGCCGCAGCCCGAGCCGCGCGTGTCGGCAAACAGCCGCGCGGCCGTGGCCGCGGACACGCAGCTCTGGATCCGCTCCGGCCTGGCCGCGCGGCAGTACGGCGAAGCGGGCGCCGATCCGTCGAGCCCCGCCTACCGGCAGGCCGCCGCCGAATATGCGCGGCTGCGCACCAGCCCGGCCTACGGCGCGCTGATCGACGAGTTCAACAGCCGGTCATCGTCCGCACGCGCCGAAGAGGACGGCAATCCCCTGCGCTGAGGACGAACGGCGGCCTCAGGCCACCGCGCTCAGCAGCGCCGCGTTGCCGCCGGCCGCCGTGGTATTGACCGTGACCGTCTGCTCGGCACAGAAGCGGTACAGGTAGTGCGGCCCGCCGGCCTTGGGCCCGGTGCCGCTCAGACCCTCGCCGCCGAAGGGCTGCACGCCGACCACCGCGCCGATGATGTTGCGGTTCACGTAGATGTTGCCCACGTGCGCACGCGCCGCGAGCGCCTGCGCGCGAGAGTCGATGCGCGTCTGGATGCCGAGCGTGAGGCCGTAGCCGAGCGCGTTGATGCGATCGATCACCTCGGCGGGATCGCTCAGCTCGCCCGTGCCCCAGCGCGCGATCTGCAGCACCGGCCCGAAGATCTCGCTGGTCACGCTGTCGATGGAGGGCACCTCGTAGGCCTGCGGCGCGATCATGTTGCCTTCGGCTGAAGAAGAAGAAGAAGAAGAAGCCGGCGCGAGCAGGCGCTTCGCTTCCGAATCCAGGCGCTTCAGATGGCGCCGGATGTTGTCGGCCGCCTCGGCGTCGATCACCGGCCCCACGTCGGTCGAAAGTAGCGCCGGGTCGCCGGCGGCCAGTTCCCCGGCCGCGCCGCGGATCATCTCGATCACCGCGTCGGCGATGCCGTCGTGCAGCACCAGGAGCCGCAGCGCCGAGCAGCGCTGGCCGGCCGAGCGGAACGCGCTCTGCACCACGGCATCGACCACCTGCTCGGGCAGCGCGCTCGAATCGACCAGCATCGCGTTGATGCCGCCGGTCTCTGCGATCAGCGGCACGATCGGGCCCTCCTTGGCGGCGAGCGCGCGGTGGATGATGCGCGCCACCTGGGTCGAGCCGGTGAACACCACGCCCGCCACGCCCGGCGCCGCCACCAGCGCGGCGCCCACCGTTTCACCCGGGCCGTGCAGCAGCTGCAGCGCATCGGCCGGCACGCCGGCTGCGTGCAGCAGCTTCACGGCTTCGAGCGCGATGGCCGGCGTCTGTTCGGCCGGCTTGGCCAGCACCGTGTTGCCGGTGGCCAGCGCGGCCGCCACCTGCCCCGTGAAGATCGCAAGCGGAAAATTCCACGGGCTGATGCACACCCAGGGGCCGCGCGCCGTGAGCCGCAGTTCGTTGCTCTCGCCCGTGGGGCCGGGCAGCGCCACCGGCTGCATGATGCGTTCGGCCTCGTCGGCGTAGTAGCGCAGGAAGTCGACGGCTTCGCGCACTTCGGCCACCGCGTCGCCCCAGGTCTTGAAGGCCTCCTTGACCAGCAGCGCGCAGAAGCGCGGCAGCTCGCGCTGCAGCGCGTCGGCGGCCTGGCGCAGCATGGCGGCGCGCGTCTCGACCGGCGTCTTGCGCCAGCAGCGGAAAGCGACGGCACTGGCGGCAACGGCCTTGGGCGCGCTCGCAACATCGAACAGTTCGACAGCAGGCACCGCGGTGGTCTCCAGCGCCGCCAGCAGCGGCGCGCGCATCGGCTCGACGGCAAGGTCCACGCCTTCGCTGTTGCGCCGCGCGGGCGCCGGGCCGAAGAGCGCGGGCGGCAGCGGCAAGGCGGGGTTCGATGGCTCCAGCCAGAGCGGCGACATCAGCAGCTCGGCGATGTCCACATGCTCGTCGCCGAGCTGGTTCACGAAGGACGAATTGGCGCCGTTTTCGAGCAGGCGCCGCACGAGGTAGGCGAGCAGGTCCTTGTGCTGGCCCACCGGCGCATATACGCGTACCGGCGCTGTGGTGCTCTTCATCACCTCGCGGTAGACGCCCTCGCCCATGCCATGCAGGCGCTGCAGCTCGAAAGGCGCCTGGGCGGCCTCGGCCATCTGCAGGATGGCCGCGATGGTGCCCGCGTTGTGGGTGGCGAACTGCGGATAGACCGCATCGGGCGCCGACAGCAGCGCACGCGCGCAGGCCAGGTAGCTGACGTCGCTGTGGTGCTTGTGCGTGAAGACCGGGTAGTGCGGCAGGCCGAGCTCCTGGGCCCGCTTGATCTCGGCGTCCCAGTAGGCGCCCTTCACGAGCCGGCACATCAGCCGCAGCTTGTGGCGGCGCGCCACCGCCGTGACATGCGCGATGAGCTCGAGCGCGCGCGTCTGGTAGGCCTGCAGCGCCAGGCCGAAGCCGCGCCATTGCGGCCGCTCGGCGGCCACGCGCGCGGCCAGGGCCTCGAACACGTCGAGCGAGAGCTCGAGCCGGTCGACCTCTTCCGCATCGATGGTGAGGTTGAGATTGGCATCGGCTGCGAGCTCGCACAGCCGCCACACGCGCGGCACCAGCTCGCGCAGCACGCGCTCGCGCTGTGCGTCTTCATAGCGCGGATGCAGCGCGCTGAGCTTGATGGAGATGCCGTCGTTGTGCTCGGGCCCGCGCGCCGCATCGGCACCGGCCGCAATGGCGCCGATGGCCTGCGTGTAGCTGTCGAGGTAGCGCAGCGCATCGGCGTCGGTGCGCGCGCCCTCGCCGAGCATGTCGTAGCTGAAGCGCAGGGCGCCCTGCTTCCGATGCGCCGAGCGGGCTTCGTCCATGGCTTCGGCGATGGTCTGGCCCAGCACGAACTGGCGCCCCAGCAGCTGCACCGCGCGCAGCGTGGCGGCCACCACCGTGCGCGCGCCGAGCTTGGCCATGAGGCCGGGCGGGTGGTCGCCTTCGGGCAGGAATTTCTTCGACATCGCGATCGCGGCGGACGACAGCCGCGACAGCGTGGAATCGGCCGTGCCCTCGAAATCGGCCCGGCCCAGCTGGTCGGCCGTGAGCGCGATGGCCGTGGCGGCGTCGGGCACGCGCAGCAGCGCCTCGGCCAGGCGCATCAGCGCAAGGCCCTCGGCGCTGGAGATCGGGTACTCGCGCAGCAGGCTTTCCATGGCCCAGAACGGCGGCGGATGGCGGCGCACCGCCTCCACCCAGGGCGTGGCGGCGGCGGCGGCGGCGCTCCAGTCGAGCGCGCCTTCGAGCGAGGCGAGCCGGTGCGAGACGACATCGGCCTCGGGACGGTAAGGGATGGGCAGGTGCATGGCAGTTCCTTGGTTCTATCCCCTATGGTCTTTGGATATAGACCGAATCTTTTGCCAAAAAATATGGACTCGACCGGATAATTCACCAATGCTCGACTTGGACCTGGATCGCATCGATCTCCGGCTGCTGAAGATTCTTCAGGAAGACGGCCGCATCACCAACCTCAAGCTGGCCGAGATGGTGGCGCTATCACCCACCGCCGTGCTGGCGCGGGTGCAGCGGCTCACGCGCGACGGTTTCATCCAGGGCTACGAGGCGCGGCTCGATCCGCACAAGCTCGGGCGCGGGCTCACGGTGTTCGTCGAGATCCTGCTCGACCGCACCACGCCCAACGTGTTCGAACAGTTCAAGGCGGCCGTGCAGGTGCGCGACGAGATCATGGAATGCCACATGGTCGCGGGCGGCTTCGACTACCTGCTCAAGACCCGCATGGCCGACATGGCGGCCTACCGCGAGTTCGCCGGCACGGTGCTGTGGCAACTGCCGGGCGTGCGGGAGACGCGGACCTACGCGGTGATGGAAGAAATCAAGAGCAGCGCGCGGCTGCCGCTGGGCATCTAGCGGCGGCCGAAGATCGCGGTGCCGATGCGCACCATCGTGCTGCCGGCGCTGACGGCCGCCTCGAGGTCCGCGCTCATGCCCAGCGAGAGCGTATCGAGTTCGATGCCGGCGGCGCGGATCGCGTCGTACACGGCGCGGGCGCGCAGGCACAGTTCGCGCTGCGCCGCGAAATCCGGCACCGGTTCGGGAATGGCCATGAGCCCGCGCAGCCGCAGATGTGGCAACGCCGCCACAGCGCGCGCGAGCGGCAGCGCCTCTTCCGGAGGCACGCCGGACTTGTTGGCGCCGCCGTCCACGTTGACCTGCAGGCACACCTGGAGCGGCGGCAGATGCGCCGGCCGCTGCGCCGAAAGACGCTCGGCGATCTTGAGCCGGTCGATGCCGTGCACCCAGTCGAAATGCTCGGCCACGGGCCGCGTCTTGTTGCTCTGCAGAGGGCCGATGCAGTGCCATTCGAGTTCCGCGCGCAGCTCCGACAGCGCGGCGATCTTGTCCAGCCCCTCCTGCACATAGTTCTCGCCGAAGGCCCGCTGACCCGCCGCATACGCCTCGCGCACGGCCTCCGGACCGAAGGTCTTGGACACCGCCAGCAGCCGGACTTCGGCCGGGTTGCGCCCATGCTCGGCGCAGGCCTTTGCGATCCGGTCCTTTACTTGCTGGAGGTCGTCGCCAATCATCGTCATAATCTTCCAAAATCGTATCAAAACGTCACCGAACTCGAGCCGAGGAGCCCCGTGGACATTACCCAACTGCTGGCATTCAGCGTCAAGAACAAAGCCTCCGACCTGCATCTGTCGGCCGGCCTGCCGCCGATGATCCGCGTCCACGGCGACGTGCGGCGCATCAACGTCGATGCGCTCGACCACAAGTCGGTGCACGCCATGGTGTACGACATCATGAGCGACACGCACCGCAAGCACTATGAAGAGTTCCTGGAGGTCGACTTCTCGTTCGAGATCGACGGCCTCGCGCGCTTCCGAGTGAATGCGTTCAACCAGGCGCGCGGCGCGGCCGCGGTGTTCCGGACCATTCCCTCGAAGATCCTGACGCTGGAGCAGCTCAATGCGCCCAAGATTTTCGCGGAACTGGCGCTCAAGCCGCGCGGGCTGGTGCTGGTGACCGGGCCCACCGGTTCGGGCAAGTCGACCACGCTGGCCGCGATGGTCAACTACCTCAACGAAAACGAGTACGGCCACATCCTCACGGTGGAGGACCCCATCGAATTCGTGCATGAATCCAAGAAGTGCCTGATCAACCAGCGCGAGGTCGGGCCGATGACGCTGTCGTTCTCCAACGCGCTGCGCTCGGCGCTGCGCGAAGACCCGGACGCCATCCTGGTGGGCGAGCTGCGCGACCTGGAAACCATCCGCCTGGCCATGACCGCGGCCGAAACGGGCCACCTGGTGTTCGGCACGCTGCACACCTCGTCGGCCGCCAAGACCATCGACCGGATCATCGACGTGTTCCCGGGCGAGGAAAAGGAAATGATCCGCGCCATGCTGTCGGAGTCGCTGCAGGCCGTGATCTCGCAGACGCTGTGCAAGACCAAGGACGGCCAGGGCCGCGTGGCGGCGCACGAGATCATGCTGGGCACGCCGGCCATCCGCAACCTGATCCGCGAGGCCAAGGTGGCGCAGATGTACTCGGCCATCCAGACCGGCCAGGGCTCGGGCATGCAGACGCTGGACCAGAACCTGACCGACCTCGTTCGCCGCAATGCCATTTCGGCCGCCGAGGCGCGCGGCAAGGCCAAGATCCCCGAGAATTTCCCAGGCTGATCCCAGCCCTTCGGAGTACCGACACATGGAACGCGATCAAGCCAGCCAGTTCATCAACGACC
The DNA here is from genome assembly GCF_014852545.1 of Variovorax sp. VRV01. Classification (NCBI taxonomy): domain Bacteria; kingdom Pseudomonadati; phylum Pseudomonadota; class Betaproteobacteria; order Burkholderiales; family Comamonadaceae; genus Variovorax; species Variovorax sp. VRV01. The sequence goes on along the minus strand of NZ_JACVBS010000024.1, from coordinate 4,505 downwards.
TGCTCAAGCTCATGGTGAGCCGCAACGGCAGCGACTTGTTCATCACCGCCGACTTTCCGCCCGCGATCAAGGTCGACGGCAAGGTCACCAAGGTGTCGCAGCAGGCGCTGGGCGCGCAGCACACGCTGGCGCTCACGCGCTCGGTCATGAACGACCGCCAGACGGCCGAGTTCGAGCGCACCAAGGAATGCAACTTCGCGATCTCGCCCACCGGCATCGGCCGCTTCCGCGTGAACGCCTTCGTGCAGCAGGGCAAGGTCGGCATGGTGCTGCGGACCATCCCCGCCAAGCTGCCGACCATCGACGGCCTGGGCATGCCGCAGGTGCTCAAGGACGTGTCGATGACCAAGCGCGGCCTCACCATCCTGGTGGGCGCCACGGGCTCGGGCAAGTCGACCACGCTGGCAGCCATGATCGACTGGCGCAACGAGAACTCCTACGGCCACATCGTGACGGTGGAAGACCCGGTCGAATTCGTGCACCCGCACAAGAACTGCGTGGTCACGCAGCGCGAAGTGGGCATCGACACCGACAGCTGGGAAGCCGCGCTCAAGAACACGCTGCGCCAGGCGCCCGACGTGATCCTGATGGGCGAAATCCGCGACCGCGAGACCATGGAGCACGCCGTGGCCTTTGCCGAGACCGGCCACCTGTGCATGGCCACGCTGCACGCCAACAGCGCCAACCAGGCGCTGGACCGGATCATCAACTTCTTCCCCGAGGAGCGCCGCGCCCAGCTCCTGATGGACCTGTCGCTGAACCTGCGCTCGCTGATCTCGCAGCGCCTGGTGCCCACCGAGGACGGCCAGGGCCGCGTGGCGGCGGTGGAAGTGCTGCTGAACACGCCGCTCATCTCCGACCTGATCTTCAAGGGCGAGGTGGGCGAGATCAAGGAGATCATGCGCAAGAGCCGCAACCTCGGCATGCAGACCTTCGACCAGGCGCTGTTCGACCTGTTCGAGAGCCACTCGATCACCTTCGAGGACGCCATCCGCAACGCCGACTCGGCCAACGACCTGCGGCTGCAGATCAAGCTCAACAGCCAGCGCGCGCGCAGCACCGACCTGTCGGCCGGCACCGAGCATTTCGCGATCGTATAGACGCCCCCCGAAGCGCCTTCGGCGCCTCCCCCCACTGGGGGGCGCACCCGGCGGCCCGGCAAAGCCGGTTCCGCGGGTGCACTGGAACGAGATGCTTGCGGTTCATGCGTCGCCATGTGCACGTGACGCGGGCGCCGCAATGGCTTTAAGCTCTCGCCCATGAGCAGCATCAACCCCCGAACCTACGAATCCACACCCGCCCAGACGGTGGCCTTCCTGGGCCTTGGCGTCATGGGCGGCCCGATGGCCGGGCACCTGGCCAAGGCCGGCCACAAGGTCACGGTCTACAACCGCACACCGGCCAAGGCCGAGGCCTGGGTCGCCGAATTCGGCGCGCCCGGCCGCCATGCCGCCACCCCGCGCGAAGCGGCCGCGGGCGCCGACATCGTCTTCAGCTGCGTGGGCAACGACGACGACCTGCGCGCCGTGGTGCTGGGCCCGAACGGCGCCTTCGCCGGCATGAAGAAGGGCAGCGTGCTCGTCGACCACACCACCGCTTCGGCCGACGTGGCGCGCGAGCTGTCGAATGCGGCGGCCTCGGCCGGGCTGCAGTTCATCGACGCACCGGTGTCCGGCGGCCAGGCCGGCGCGCAGAATGGCGCGCTCACCGTGATGTGCGGCGGCGACAAGGCGAGCTTCGAGCGCGTCAAGCCGGTGATGGACGCCTTCGCGCGCGCCGTCACGCTGCTGGGCGCGAGCGGCGCCGGCCAGCTGGCAAAAATGGTGAACCAGATCGCCATCGCGGGCCTGGTGCAGGGCCTCTCCGAAGCCATTGCCTTCGGCCAGCGCGCCGGCCTCGACATGAAGCTGGTGCTCGAGGTGATCGGCAAGGGCGCCGCCCAGAGCTGGCAGATGGACAACCGCGGCAAGACCATGATCGACGGCAAGTTCGACTACGGCTTTGCCGTCGACTGGATGCGCAAGGACCTGGGCCTGGTGCTCGACGAGGCCAAGCGCAACGGCGCACGCCTGCCCGTGACGGCGCTGGTCGACCAGTTCTATGCCGACGTGCAGCAGGCCGGCGGCCGGCGCTGGGACACGTCGAGCCTGATCATCCGGCTCAAGTAAAAAAAGAAAAAGCCCGCGCAAGCGGGCTTTGTTTTTTTGCCGTAGCGGATCAGCGCACCGGCGTGGTCGTCGCGCCGCCGGGCTGGGCCGGCGGCAGCGGCTCCATCGGCGGCAGCGGCACGCGCGACGATGAAGAAGATCCGGGCGCCGAAGACGGTGCCGGCGGCGGCGATCCGGTGCCGCCGCGCTGCGCCTGGCTGGCCAGCTCGGCCTCGCTCACCACCTCGACCACGCGCACCACCTTCTGCACGCCCGAGATGCCGCGTGCGATTTCGGTCGCGCGGTCGGTCTCGCGGCGCGTCGCGATGCCCATCAGGTAGACCACGCCGCGCTCGGTCACCACCTTGAACGAATTGGCGAAGATGTCCTTGGCGTCGAGCAGCGAGGCCTTGACCTTGCCGCTGATGAACAGGTCGTTGGAGCGTTCCTGGAAAGTGCTGGACTGGCCGACGGTGAGCTCGTTGACCACCGAGCGCACGTTGTCCACGCGCTGCACCACGTCCTCGACGCGGCGGCGGTCGGCATCGCTGCCCACGGCGCCGGTCAGCAGCACCTGGCGGTTGTAGCTGGTGACGCTCACGTACATGTTGTCGTTGGCGATCTCGCGCACGCGGGCGGCCGCGCGCAGCTCGATGCCCTGGTCGTCGAGCTGGGCGCCGGAGCTGCGGCGGTCGGTCGCCACCATGCCCACGCCCACCGCCGCGGCCCCTCCGACCACGAGCGGCACGCAGGCCGAAAGCCCGGCAACCAGAACGGTTCCCGAGGCAAGTGCAATGGCGAAGCGCTGGAACGGTGTCGTTGTCGTCATGTGGAAGCTTCCTGTTCTCCGAGTAGCTGGGCATCCACGCCGTCGCACAGGCAGTGCAGTGCGAGCAGGTGGACTTCGTGGATACGCGCCGCACGTTCGTGCGACACGCCGATCTGGACATCCGTTTCGCGCAGCGCGCGGCCGATGGCGCCGCCGGTGCCGCTGCTGCCCGCGCCGGGCGATGCCGGCTGGCCGGCACTGGCGTTGCCCAGCAGCGCGACCACCGTCATGTCGCGCTCGTGCGCGGCCAGCACCGCGGCCAGCACGGCCGCCGACTGCCCGCTGGCGCTGAGCGCCAGCAGCACGTCGCCGGCCTGGCCGAGCGCGCGCACCTGGCGGGCGAAGCGGTCGGCATCGACGGCGGCGGCGCTGTCGGCCGCCGGGTCGTTGGGGTCGCCGGGCAGCGCGATGGCGCCCAGCTCGGGGCGCTCGCGCTCGAAGCGGCCGACGAAGTGCGCCGCGAACTGCGCCGCCAGCAGGCCCGAGACGCCCGCACCGCAGGCCAGCACCTTGCCGCCGCTGGTCACGCACGCAAGGATCGCCTGCATGGCCTGCGAAATGGGTTTGCTGAGGATGGGGCCGGCCTGGTACTTGAGGTCGGCGCTGTCGATGAAGTGTTGCTGAATCCGTTGCTCGAGCATGGGGCGCGATGATACCGGGGGGCGTTGAAACAAGACGTTTGCGTTCGATGTGGGAGTGGAGCGCGCGGCGCGGCTTCAGTTCCCGCCCGCGTCGAACGCGCCCTGCAGCCAGGTGATGCGCTCCTCGACCAGCACCACGTCGAAACGGCACGGCGGCAGCGTGCGCAGGCCGTTCAGGTAGTGGCGCGCCGCGAACACGATGCGCCGCTGCTTGAGCCCCGTGATGCTGCCGCCGGCGCCGCCGTGCGTGCCCGTGCTGCGCTGGCGCACTTCCACGAACACCAGCGTGGCGTCGCGCGGATCGCGCATGATCAGGTCGATCTCGCCGCCGCCGCGCCCGGGCGTTCGATAATTGCGCGCTACCAGCGCCAGGCCGGCGCATTGGAGATGGTCGAGCGCGGCGTCTTCCGCCGCATCGCCGCGATGCTTGGTCGTGATGGTCTTCATGCTGGCTCCCTGCCGGCTTCTTTTTGTTCCTACGGAGAAACCCCTTGGCTTCACTAGTACCCGCTGCCTTCGGCGCCGCCCTCGCAGCCGCGCGCGACGCCGCGGGTGGGCAGCATTATCCGCAGGGTACGCTGTATGTGGTGGCCACACCCATCGGCAACCTGGCCGACATCACGCTGCGCGCGCTGCACGTGCTGCAGCTGGTCGACGCCGTCGCCTGCGAGGACACGCGCCACACGCAGAGCCTGCTGCGCGCCTACGGCATCGACCGGCCGAATGCCCAGCTGCTGGCCGTGCACCAGCACAACGAGGCCGAGGCCGCGCAGGCCGTGGCCGCGCGGCTCGCGCAGGGCGAGCGCATCGCCTACGTGAGCGACGCCGGCACGCCGGGCGTGAGCGACCCGGGCGCGCGGCTGGTCGCGGCCGTGCGCGCTGCCGGCC